>JANOTT010000141.1:0-26003 GCA_031416535.1 Novosphingobium sp.
CGGGCAAAGCAGCAGCAGCCGGGGCATCGGCCAGCGCGGCCGCGAGCGGCGCGCCAGCAAACAGCAGCGCTATGGTCAGCGCCGCATCGCGTCCGCGCTGTCCGGGCCCGATCATGGCAGGTTGCCGATTGCCGCAAGGACGGCACCGGCGGCGATGGCCACGCCAAATGGGAACTTGTCGCTGTTCTCGCTCGCTTTGAAGTTAACCGTTCTGCCGGTCAGTCGCCGCCAGATCAGCCAGCCTACGACCAATGCCAGCGCGGCAAGCGAGACCAGCCCGAGCAAGCGAAAACCCTGACCAAGCGGAAACCACATTGCGACGGCCGCATAGTATTTGATATCACCCCCGCCCACCACAGCGCGCGAATAGAGCGCCAGGCCCACCAGCAGGGCCGTCAAGCCGTGCAGCAGCCCGCTCCCGGCTGCACTCAGTCCCGCGCCGATTGCCGCGTAAGACAGCCCCATACCGGCCACCAACAGTGCCAGCACGTTGGGCAGGCGGCGATACTTTACATCCGACCACGCGGCATAGACCCCTGTTCCAAGGAGCAAGGGTACCGCGAGCGGCAGCTGGATCATGTCACGGCGTTCAAGGCGGTCGGTCTGCGCTGCTGCGGCGTGCGCTCCTGCGGCGTGCTGCGTTGCAGGCTTTTAAGATCGACTGTCTTACTCTTGCCCGGCAGCGCATCCAGCGGTTGGTCCGCCAGTGCGGCAGTGGGCACTTGGCTGGTGGGGAATGCGTGGTTGAATGCGGTCAGCGCGGGGCGGCGGGTGCGGCTTTGGACAGTCGGCAGCGGAATGATCCGGCATTGACGCTTGCTCCGTGCTGAGCCTAGCCGCGCGCAAACGCCAAGTGCTGCACCGCGCTCACCCGGCGCTGCCCGGTTTTGATCCGGCGCGGCGGTGACCAAGCTGAATTGCCGGTTGCTGTCGCGATAGAGTTTGCCCGGTGCGCGGCTGGCAGCGGCCGCAGCGGTGCTGGCATCGACCCGGCTCGGCGGTGCGGTGACGAGCACCGATGGCATGCGGGTCATCTGATCAAGCGTGAATGCGGGCGAATTGACCAGGCTGGCCAGATTACGCGCGAAAATCGGATTGGTTGGATCGGACATTTTTGCCTTATTGAAAAAGCGATAGCCCAGATCAAACCGGCCAAGCCGGGCATAGGCCACCCCCAGCCCATTATAGGCCAGCGCGGGATCTTCGCCGCTGGCCAGCGCGCGATTGAACGCTTCGATTGCCAGGCCAGTGCGATTTCCGCGCAAATGTTCTCGGCCATCCTGGATCAATGGGCCATTTGGCGTGCTCGCGATGGCCGCAGCAGGCTGCGCGGCGTGCGCATTGTGCGCCACGCGCACATTGCCAAAAAACTGGCATCCCCCCAGTGCGAAAACACTAGCGATGGCGAACGCTTTTTGAAGATTTCTCATGAGTACTCTACCCCCCTGCAAGTGCCGGAATAAGTTGGCGGACGACCCGTATAATGGCTGGCAACATCAGCACCCCGATCATCGTCGGGAGCATGCACACCACCAGTGGAATGGACAGCAGCACGGGCAAGCGGTGCGCTTTCTCTTCGGCTCGCATGCGCCGGCGTTCGCGCATTTCCGCAGCATAAATGCGCAGGGTTGTGCCGATGCTGGTGCCCAGCCGGTCGGACTGAATCAGCAAAGTGGTGAATGACCGGATTTCATCTACTCCCGCATCGTCGGCCATCTTGCGCAAAGCTTCCTCGCGCGTTGCCCCGGCCCGCAACCGCAAAGTTGCCGTTGCCAGCAGTTCAACCACCAGCGGCTGCGAAATCGCCATTTCGCGCGCTACCCGGTCCAGCGCCGCTTCCAACCCCAAGCCAGCTTCGACACAGATCAGCATCAGATCAAGGCAATCGGGGAAACCGTTGGTAACTGTTTCGCGCCGCCGATCAGCGCGGATCCGCACGATCAGCGCGGGCAGATACAGTCCCACTAAGGCACAAATCGAGCCGACCACATAGAGCCGCAGAAAAGTGATGTCTGCCCCGCTGCTCAGCGAAATCAGCAAATAGAGCGACGGCAAAATCACCACCAAGGCAAGCCGCAAGAGCGTAAAGAGCCGCGGGGCCAAGGGCGATTGGAAGCCAGCCGCGCGCAACCGATCGCGCAACACGTCACCTTTCGTGTCTGCCAGGCTCACACCGGAACGCTCAACCCGCTCGACCAGGTTGGCCCAGATCCCCTCACTGCGATTGTGGAGCGACTCTTGCACCAATTGCGGGGCGTCGGCACCCGCAATTTCGCGCAATTCGCCGCGGATGATCAACCGGCGGTTAAGAAATGACAGCGCCAGCAGCGACACCAGCACAACCAGCGCAAAAATCGCGATCAGAATGGATATTCGCGCAACCGGGGTAGAAGCGATCAGATCAATCATCATCAAACCTTCAGGTCAATCATTCGGCGAATAGTGTAAACTCCGATAAAATAGAGTATTATCAGGCCAGTAAAACCGTATATAAAAATAGGATCACCGGCCACATCAAAATAAAAACTCGAATTGAGTGTAAACAACAGGAGCAATGTAAAAATGGGGAGGATAGTCAACATCCACCCGCTCATTTTTCCTTCGGAGCTGAGCGCCCTTACTTTCATATACATGCTCGCGCGTTCGCGGATAACGCTTGAAAGGTTCCCCAGAATTTCAGCAAGATTGCCGCCCGTTTCGTTTTGGAGCGAGATTGAAACTACGAACATGCGGATATCCGGCAAATCCCAGCGGTCGGCCAGATCGAGCAAGGAACTGGTGAGCTCCGCACCATAAGCAACTTGATCGGCGACGATGCCGAACTCGCTACCCAGCGGATCCTGCATTTCCTTGGTGAGCAAATCGATTGCCGAAGAAATCGGGTGGCCAGCTTTCAGGGCCCGGGTAAAAATGTCCAATGCAACCGGGAACTGCTCTTCCATCTTCCGCCGCCGCTTTTCCTTGCGGCGATTGATCAGCATTATCGGCAAGGCGATGGTCAGGGCAAGACTGATCAGGCTGACCAGCTCCAGCGTGCCGACGGTCACCTGGCGGCCGGAGGCCCACGCCAAAAACAGCAGCAGCGTGGCGACCGCAACGAAGCTAAGCAGACTGATGGCAATCAGCGTCCGGGGCTCGGTCCGTATGTCGGCAATCCGCACGGTGCATTGAAAGCGATAGAACCACCGCGTCAGCAAACCCGCGTCGGGGCGGACGCGATCCGGAACCCCCTTGCGCAAGATATCGCCAAGCCGGTCGCCAACGATGCCCGCCTTGAGCAAGCCCAGTCGGCGGTTGACCGCCTTGGTCTCGGCCCGGCGATTGACGTAGCCCAGCAAGATCACCTGCGACAGCAGGAATATCCCGGCAAAAACCGCAATCAACACGACTAGGCGGATAAGAATCGCGCTCATACTGCTTCCAGATCCGCGCGCGGATCGAACAGGATCGGATTGAGATTGATCCCCTGCGTTTGCAAGGCGGTAGCGAATTTGGGCCGAATCCCGGCCGCCTCGAACTGCCCCTGCACCTGCCCCTGCTCGTTCCGGCCGCTAATCTGGAACCGGAAAATCTCTTGCATGGTGATCGTTTCACCTTCCATGCCGGTCAGCTCGCTTAGGCTCAGCAGCTTGCGGCGGCCATCGCTCAACCGCCCGATCTGGATGACAACATTAATCGCGGAGGCAATTTGCGCGCGCGCCGAACGCGGCGATATATCGATCCCGCTCATACCGATCATCTGTTCGATGCGTGACAGGGCGTCGCGCGGGGAATTGGCGTGGACTGTGGTCATCGAACCGTCGTGGCCGGTGTTCATCGCCTGCAGCATGTCAAAGGCTTCGCCCGAACGGCACTCTCCCAGAATGATCCGGTCAGGCCGCATACGCAGGGCGTTTTTGACCAGATCGCGCTGGTTCACCTCGCCGCGACCTTCAATGTTGGCGGGCCGGGTTTCAAGCCTGGCGACATGTTCTTGCTGCAATTGCAGTTCGGCCGAGTCTTCGATCGTCACGATCCGCTCACGCTCATCAATGAACGATGACAGCGCATTGAGCAGAGTGGTTTTACCAGAGCCGGTCCCACCCGAAATGACGATGTTCAAGCGCCCTTCGACGATGGCGCGCAAGACTTCGGCGACCTTGGCGGGAATCGAACCGTAGCTGATCATGGTTTCTATACTGATCGGAATCTTGGCGAACTTTCTGATTGAAAGCAGCGAGCCGTCGATCGCCAAGGGTGCCACAATCGCGTTGACCCGCGAACCATCGGCCAGCCGGGCATCGACGAACGGCGACGATTCGTCCACCCGCCGGCCTACCGCCGAAACGATCTTCTGGATAATCCGCAACAGGTGCTTTTCGTCCTGGAACCGGGTCCCAACCCGCTCGAGCAGGCCCCGCCGCTCGACAAAAACAACGTCGTGCCCGTTGACCAGAATATCGGTCACGGATTCGTCTTTCAGCAGCGGCTCGAGCGGGCCCAGCCCGAGCAATTCGTCAAGCACGTCGACTACCAGCGTTTCGCGCTCAGTCCGGTTAAGCGCGGCGCGGTCCTGTTCGAGCAGATCACCCACCACTTGGCTGATCTCAGTCGCAATGCGTTCACGCGGGAGCTTTTCCAGCATCGCGAGATTGATCCGATCGAGCAGTTGGCCGTGAATTTGGACTTTCAGGTCGATCAGCCAGTCGGCCCGGTCCGCAACTTTGTTCGCCAGGCGCTGCTGGTCCGCATCTCCTGTCAGCTTGGCGGCCGGTTCATCGAGGGCATCGCCCGATTTCTTGACTTGCCACATCGTCATTCAACCACAAATCGCAGGCGCGTGCCAAGTTCTTCGGCGAGCTTGGTGAGGTCGGCGTTGAACTTGCTCTTGCGGTTGACGGCGTGGACCAGAAGGCCTTGCGCCTGCGCCGAACTGAGCTGCGGCTCTTCCAGCGCCAGGCTGGCAATCACCTCGCGGTCAAGTGTCGCCGTCACATCGGACAAGTCGATCGATTTGAACATTCTGCGTTCGACGCGGTTGACGACCAGCACGACTTTGGCCGGGTCGATCCCGACATTGGTAAACAACTGCAGGCGGCGTTTGGCTTGGCGCAGACTGTTGACCGACAGCTCGACCACCAGAATCACCAGATCCGAGGACGAAACCGTTGACAAGGCCCAGTTGGTCCAGTCCGCGGGCAGATCAACCACCACCCCGGCGTACTGCTGGCGCATCAGTCCCAGCAACCGCAAGACCTGATCGGTCTCAACGTTTTCCACACGTTGAATATCCTGCGGCGCCGCGAACACTGCCACATTGCCGGCGACCGGCTGCGCAATCGACTGGATCAGATCATGGTCCAGACGGTCGCCTGCTGCAAGCAGGTCGGCCAGTGATCCGCTGCCCAAACTGCCCAGATAGTCCGCCACGGTGCCCGCCTGAAGATCGAAATCGACGACCGCGATGGCCCGGCTTGCGTTCAATTGCTCGGCCAAGTCGCAAGCGAGATGGGTCGCGATCGAGCTGGCACCGCAGCCGCCGACCGATCTGACCACCGAGATCATCGGCGCCAGCTTGATGGTACTTTCGCTCTTTGCCTTCACTGCGGCAATCGCGCTCAACGACACGTCGAGCAGTTCTTCGATTTGAAACGGCAACGACACCACGTCTGTCACGCCTTCACGCACCAGCGTGCGGACCAGCGGCACCGACGCATTGGCGATGGCCGCGATCCGGGGCAGCTGCGGATAGCGGCGGCCCAGTTCGATCAGCCGGTCAATCGAGCGCGGAACGTCGGGATCGACTTCCACCACCAGCACCTGTGCCGCGGCCAGCAACTGCGGCTTAATATCCTGATCAGTGCGGCACGGGAAAGTGGCCAGACCAGGAAAGCTGTGGCGTTTGTCGGCCTCGACGATGGTCGCCACATGGTCCGGCGTCGCGACAATAAGCATGTCGGCGCAGACCCGCATAGCTATCTCCGTTGTGCTAAATCGATAAAATCCTTCTGTACCCATAATACCTTGCCTAGTTTGAGCTGGTTCCGCTGCCATCCTCCATCGGCAGCGTATAAGCGAATGCGGGGAGACCGACTTGGCCGCCGAAAACAAGTGTCGTGAACGGCGCGAAATTCACGTTGCGCAGGCTGACTGTAGTCAGCGGGGCGACGTCGGGGCCATTGGGATCACCGGCAAAGCCCAGGCCCGACCAAGCGTAAGTGACCACGACATTGTTGGCGGTGAGACCGGGATAGATTTGCGCCATCCGGGTGACCAAGTTGGTGAATGCGGTGTTGTTAACGGTTTGCGGCAAAGTCAGAGAACCGCCTCGCACATAATCGCACTGCACCACGCCGTTAATGATCTGGCACACGACGCCAGGGAATTTGTCTTGCGGGACCGTGGTGCCTTGCGGCACGCCGCCCGACGTGGCGAAGCTGTAGGAATAGAGCCCGCTGGCGATCATGTCAGTAGCGACAGCCCAGCGTGCGCCGGTTTGCGTCGCCTTTTCGGCCTGGCTCAGCGACCAGGCGTAACGACCGACATCGATCGTCCCAAACAGCACGATCAGCAGCAGCGGCAGGACCAGCGCAAATTCGGCCGCCGAAGCCCCGCGCTGGTCGCCAATCAGGGTCCGCATGCGGATCATATCCCGATCACCGGGCTTTGCGCGGCAGCGCCGATGTAAATCGTGGCGTTGGTAAAGCCCAACGTGCTCATAATCGAGGGGTAGACCAGCCGTGTGCTGATTTGGACCTTGGGGGCATTGCCGCCGGTGGCGGCGTAAATCCCGCCCTGCCCACTGGCACAGGTCACGGCGACAGTGACATCGCTGTTCACCCAACCTGGCACCGTGGCGGTGCCGCCCGAGAGCGCGCCGGTGCGGGTCAGGTTCTGCACCGTGGCCGTGCTGCCGCTGAACGTCCCGCCCGGGCAGGCGTAGTTGCTCATATCAAGCCGGGCCGCATAGCGCGCAGCATCGCGCACGCCCTTCACCACCCGGTGCTCGCAAATCATATAGTAGGAACCCTCGAACGTGGTGAACAGCAAGGCCAGGACCAACGGCAGGATCAGCGCCATTTCGGCGGCAGCTGCGCCGCTTTGGTCACTCGCGAGGGTTTTTGCCGAGCGCATCGTCAGTTCACCAGATACGGCACGTCGCGCCGGATCAACTGCGCTGCGGAACCACCGCCGCCAAGCGTGGTTGCACTGATGACCTCGACGTAAACATCGCTCTGCTCGGTAATGCTTAAACCGCCGGCTTGTTTGCGATTGACCGAAGGTTCGGTCAGAAACACGTCGACCCATTTGACCGGGGTTATCGGGTTGTTGAGATTCGCGCCCGTGCAGTTGACCACCGCGACCGAGAGCACCCGCCGATCGGCCCTCGTCAAGCTGCCCACCGGGACGCCGGGCGTGCGGCAATAGGGCTGGGGCCGCGAGGTATCGCCGGTCTCGGTCTGGATTTGCAGACGGCTGCCGGGATTGGCGGCTTCATATTGATAGACCTGATAGCGCGTGGGCGTGGCAGTGCCGAAAATCCCGGAAATGTCGAAGCTCAACGCATAGTTGGCGAAGTTGGTCTTGAAATAGGCGTTGCGGTCCCAGGCCCCGGTGCCAATCTGCCCGCCCGAGCAGGCCCCCGCTGCGCTGACCGCGTGGCACATATCGCGCGGATAGCCCATCGGCGAGGTCGCGTCGATTTGCAGCTGGGTCAACGGGGCGGCAGTGGTGGGAATATAGGGGCGCGGGGCTTCATGCCAGCCAGTGCCATTGCCGGTCGAAAAGGCGCAGTTGTTGGTGTTGCCTTTGTGCATTAAATCCTTTCGGCTGTTGGCCGAAGGCGGGCAAAGCCCATTGGTGTTACCGCAGGCCTGATTGAGACCATTGGCATAGACATCGAACCGGGTGTTGAGCGCATCGAGCACACTGACTTGCACACCGGTTTTGGTCGTAACCGAATCCGCACTGATGCAGTCACCGGGAATTTCCTCGCGGCCCAAGGCTTGTGCTACGGCCTGAGCACCATTTCCCCCGCTTGCCTCAAGATAGCCGAAATTGCCTGTTCCGTAGGATGATCCACCCGTGTTGGCGATCAGTCGCAGGCCCTTGCCGATGTAGTTGCCAATCGTGAACGCCGGATCAGCAGCTTGGTTCGGGTTGCACATGAACACCGGCGGGACCTTGCACACGGAAGACCCCAGCCCGGCCATCGCCGCAGCGCTGGTTGTGCCGCGGATCAGGCCGGCGATCGGCGTGAAGGCGTAATCGACCGAGCGCGTATCGACGGTCACTTCGATGAAATGCGCATTGGCGCCGGTGGTGGCCGCAGTTGCGCGGTTCTTGTCCTGCCAGAACCGGACTCTGCCGGTCGCATCACAGGCCGGTTCCGATTGGATCACAACGGTGTTGGCACTATTTGCGACCACAGTGGTGTTCGTCACCAGGCTGCGCGCCGCATCGGACGCCCGCAAACAGGCATCAGTCGCCCCATTCAACTGCGTCGCCCCGGCCAAAGCTGCCTGATCGGCGCCGTTTTGCAGTTCGCTGTCCATTGCCGCCAGTCGGCCATAGTCAAACCCGACGCCGGCAATCAGCACCAAAGCCGTCAGCGACAGCGCCACCGTGGCCGCGACCGCCCCGCCTTGGTCCTGGACCAAATCAACTATTGGTTTGCCGCGCATCGCATGTCTCCGCTAGGCGCATTCAGTTTCCGCTCGCCGAAGCGCCGGACGAACCCCTGCCCCGCTGGCCGATGTCGGAAATACTCTGCTTGGCGGGCTGCTTGACTTTATCGGTGCGATAGCGCTCGATCGCTTGCGCCGCCTTCGCACCGCTGCTGGCCGCCAACGCCATATCGTATTCGGGCGCAGGATTGATGATCTGCGCGGCCAGCGTCTGCCGGTACGCCTCGCCCCAGTTGTCTTCGCGGCCAAGCTTCAGCCCGCCCGAGCTGGTACAGCCAGCCACACCGGCGGCAAGGCCCAGGATCATCGCGATACGGATGCGGTTAGAAGTCATAGTCATTGTCCTTGGTGGCGGGCAGGGCGCTTTGTCCGGCGGGAACCAGCCGATCCGGCTTGGGGGTTTGCGGCGCTGGGGCCCCGTTAGCGCCCGGATTGAGCGCCGGCGGAGCAGCACTCGCGCCGGTTCTGGGATCGATCACGGGCGCCAGCTCGCGCTGTTCATACGGCTGGCCGAGCAGGAAGGTCTTCGCCTCGTTCGGCTCAGCCACCCGGTCGGTCGGCAGCCGGACCTGGCTGGGCCTGATCGGGGCAACCAGATGCGGGGTGACTATGATCAGCAGCTCGGTCTCACCCTTCTGATAGCGGGTCGAGCGGAACAGCGCACCGATGATCGGCAGCGAGCCCAGGATCGGCAATTGCGAGATGCTGACCTTGGTATCGTGCTGGAGCAGCCCGGCGATCGCAAAGCTCTCCCCATCGCGCAGTTCGAGCGTGGTGCTGACCCGGCGGGTGCGCAAACCGGGGATCGTGATGCCGTTGAGCGTCAGCGAGGCGGTGGGATCGATCTCGCTGACTTCGGGCTCGACGATCATGTTGATCGTGTTGTCGCTGAGCACGGTCGGGGTAAACGCCAGACTGACTCCAAAGGTCTTGAACTCGACCGAGATCGAGGGAGTCGTTCCGCCGTTCTGGACAGAAGGGACGGGGAACTCTCCGCCGGCCAGGAACGAGGCGCGTTCGCCTGAAAGGGCGATCAAGGTAGGCTTGGCTAGTGTTCGCGAAAGTCCCTTGGACTCCAGTGCATTGAGGATGCCTTGCAGGCTCAGCCCGCCGATTGAGAAATCCTGCCGAAAGATGCCGAACATGCCGGTGATGGAGTCAAGCTTGACCAAACCCGCACCCCCAGGAATCAGACTGGAACCGACACCCGAGCCGCCAGAGAACGACCCGCCCGCGCTGTTGCCAGTGACGCCGAGCCCAATTTGCTTGCCGCTCGAGCGGTTGACCTCGGCAAATTGCACTTCGAGCATTACCTGCTGGCTTGAACCGACGCTGATCAGATTGACGACCTTTTCGGCATTACCATCAACGTAAGTTCGAGCCAGCTGCTCTGCCCGATGAGCAGCGGCGGGGCTGGATACAGTTCCGGTCAGGATGATTGCATCATAAGATATTCGCGCGCGTATTGTTTCGCCGGGGATCAGTTCATTGATCTGGCTTTGCAGCGTCTCGAAATCGGGGCCGACCGCCACGTCCATCACCGCGATCACTCGGTTGCGGGCATCGTAAAGCGTCAAACTTGTCGTACCGGGCTTCTTGCCGCCAAGCACATAAATTGAGCGGTCAGTCAGCGGCTTGATGTTCGCGATCTCCTCATTGTCAATCCTTGCCCGGGCGATGGGACGGTCGGCGTTGACGACCACACTCTTGTTGACGGGTACCTCCAGCGTGCCAGCGTGCAATGACGCTGCAGCAACCGGAGCTGGTCGCACTTGCGCTCCAGCAGGAAAGGTTAACGTTGCCGCCGGTACCGAAAGGCAGAGCAGCACTAGGCGCAATTTCTTGATCCTAGAAGCCATGACAAAAGCCCTCCACGGTGGTCTTAATACCCCGATCAATGATCATCGTCGGCCCGACACATGCGGGTGAAGCATTGCCCGGTGACGGTGGCCGCGCTGGCGGGCGATAGGCGGCGAGCGATGGAGCGGCCCGCATCGGTGCCGGTGCCATGCCTTGGCTGCGCTGCCCGATAAACATCCGGCTGGCGGTAATATCGCGGCCGGTGACGGTGCTGCGCCCACCCACGGTCGGATCGGCAACATTACGCAGGGCCAGGGTCAACACCCCCAGCTGCTGCGCCAGTGCCAGCTTTTGCGCGCCATAGGTATCGACCTGTAGCGTCGCGGTTTTGCCGATGGCCGGCGCGGTCTTGTTCTGATCGGATTCCTGATCGATGCCGAGCACCGGGACCGCTTCGAGCACGACATCGGTCATCTTATCGGACTCGGTGGCGCCGTCGCCGGGGATTTTACGGGTGACCAGCACATCGACCACGTCGCCCGGGCGGACAAACCCGCCAGCGCCCGAAACGTCGTTGATCGGCAGCGCAAACGCCAACTGGCCTTGCGGCAGATTGGCCGAGAGCGTGGCGCGCCCGTTCAGCCCTGAAACTTTCGATGCCAACACCGGTTCCCCGGCCACAATCGGCCGCAGCGCAACGCGCGACTTGGTCGCAGCGTCAAGCGTGGTAAACGCGCCCTCGGGCATTGAGGCAGCCGGCCAGTTGGCCAAGCGCACATTCTGTGATGATAACTGGGTGCCGAATGACAGCGCCTGACTGGCAACCACGATCCGGACCATCCGGTTCTGTTCGGCAATCTGTTCCTGGCGCTGTTCAACGCCGCTGAACACTCCGTTGACGATCAGCACGGCAAACAAGCCGATCAGTAAGGCTCCGGCTAAAACTATCAGGTTTCGCGATTTCATGGTGCCCCCGCATCAAAGACGATTGCTTCCGTAGTAAAGTGGACGCCGCGCCCACCGGGCACGGCGTCCGGATCAGCTCATGCAGCAGCAGGCAACACCGCAGTGATAAAGGCCGTTGCGCGTGTCATCGCGCCAGCGATTGAAACGCCCAGTGCCAACGCGGCCACAGCGATACCGCCACCGACAACAGCAAGGATCAGCGCATACTCGGCCGCAGCTGCGCCCATTTCATCGCGACGAAAAGAATTGAGAAACTTAATCATAACAATACTCCAAATTTAAGTGAACTTAAAACGAACCCAAGCTTAGAGCGCAAACGCCGCGCCATCAGGGCACGCTGTACGCACCAGCTTAAGCCGCAGCAGGCAGAACTGCGGTGATGAAGGCAGTTGCACGGTCCATCGCACCAGCGATCGAAACGCCCAATGCCAGCGCAGCAACGGCAATACCGCCACCAACAACTGCCAAGATTAGCGCATATTCAGCCGCAGCTGCGCCAGCTTCATCGCGGCGAAGAGTTTTGAACAATTTAATCATAACCAATACCCCTTAATCATCGGAACCGAGAACGGAACCGAATGCAAAGATTGGGTGCATGGCTGCGTGTGCAGCCGCTACGCCCATCACCGTGGGGCAATATGGAATCAGTGCGACCCTAGTTTTTTGTAATTGTGTCAGTGAGAAGGACTGACTCAATTGCGCACTTAGTCCACGGAATGCGACAAGTGTCTCACATCCCCACAAATGGTCAAACTGATTCCAGTAATCAAATTTTAACCATTTAAATCAGATGTTTGAACCCGAAAAGCGTAAATTTTATGGGTTAATGAGCGTGTAGGACTTGTGTAAATGCGACACGTATGAGTAGTTAAATGCCGAATCACTGCGACTCTGTCTGGGCCGCGTTAAGCCTTTGTTTACTGTAAAGCTTGATGCTTGGTGGGCAGTTCCAGGGAAATCTCACATGATCAAAAGTGTGGTTCGAGACCGCTTTAACATTATCCAAGCTTGGCTTTCGGCGCACCTAATGGCCGAGAGCGAGCGGATCGCGCGCTTCCTTGACCGGCGGATTGCGACGCTGCTGGCGATCTGGTTTGCGATTGCGGTGCTGGCGGGCGGCGTGAAGATTCTCCTCCTCATCGCGGCCCAGCCCAACGCTGCAACGCTCGCGATCGTGCTGCCGCTGATCGTGCCTTACGCGCTGATCGCGTTGGCGCCGACGGCCGGCTACGCGCTGGTTGTCCAGTGCTTCACCAACGGCACGATTACCGCCCAGCCCCGGCAGCGCCTGGCGCAAGTGGGACGCTGGAGCAGTGTTTCGACCGATGAAGCGCGCCAGCAGCAGAACTTCGGTATGTCTGGATTGCTGGTTTCGCTGGTCGCCGGGTTGCTGCTCAGCATGATGCTGCGGCTTGGTGAATATTTGCTCGCGATGCCCGCCATACCCCGCGTGGCGCCGGCATGGGCGCTGGCCATGTCCGATGCCATGACCTTCGACCTGGTGTACCTCAGCTTCCTCTATTCGGTCTGCATCGCCATGGCGCTCAAGGCCGCGCCGCTGTTCCCGCGCATGCTGGCCTATACCTGGCTGTGCGATGTGCTGATGCAGGTGGCGATTGCCCGCTACACCATCAGCGCCGGCGGCTTGCCAAACGAAATCGCCGAACCTTTGCTGGCCTTTCTCAGCGCCAATATCAAAAAGGTGTTGATCAGCGTCATGATCTGGCTGCCATATCTGGTGGTCTCAAATCGCATCAACGTTACCTTCCGGCAGCGGGTGAGGCGCGAGGCGATCTTCGCGGGCTAGCCGCTTGCACCACTATTCCTTGATCCCGCTCCACGCCGCGAGCGCGCGCGCGCGGGCCTGCGCGTGGCCGATCAGCTTGGCCGGATAGCCGCGCACCGGCAGCACCGGATCGTGAATATCGGCATCGGACACATGCGCCAGTTCGGGCACCCATTCGCGGATATAGTGCGCTGCATCGAACTTGGGCGACTGGGTGAGCGGGGCCATGATCCGCACGAACATCTGCGCGTCGATTCCGCTGCCCGCCGACCACTGCCAGTTGACCGCGTTCGAGCCGTAATCGGCATCGACCAGCGTATCCCAGAACCACTGCTCGCCGCGCCGCCAGTCGATCAGCAGGTGCTTGATCAGGAATGAGGCGGCGATCATCCGCACCCGGTTGTGCATCCAGCCGCTGGCCCACAGCTGCCGCATCCCGGCATCGACGATCGGATAGCCGGTGCGGCCCTGCTGCCAGGCCTTGAGGTCGGCCTCGGCCGCCTCGCCGGTGCGCCAAGCCAGTCGCTCGAACTGCGGCTTGGCATTGCGCGCGCCATAATCGGGCAGCTGCATGATCACGTTCTGCGCATAGTCGCGCCAGCCCAGCTCACCCAGGAAGGTGCCGACCGAGCCGCCGCTGTTGGCCACCCGGTGCCAGACCGTGGCGGGCGAAAGTTCGCCGAAATGCAGGTGCGGAGACAGCCGCGAGGTGCCCTCGCGCGAGGGCAGATTGCGCTGATCGGCATAGCGTTTGGCATGGCCCGCAAAGTCCTCCAGCCGCGCCGCCGCGCCAGCCTCGCCCGGAGTCCATTCAGCGCGAAAGCCGCTGGCCCAATCGGGGCGGCTGGGCAGCAGTGCCCAGTCCTCCAACTTGTCCGACGCAGGCCAGTGCGCGGGCGTGGGGATTGATTGCGGCGCGGCCACCGGCTGCGCGGGAGGCAGCATTTCCGCCTGCAACGCGCGCCAGAACGGGGTGAAGATCTTGAACGGGGTGCCCGCTCCGGTCAGCACCGAGCCCGCCGGGGCGAGATAGTTGCCGTGATGCAGGTGCAGCGTCAGCGCCTTGGCCACGCCGCGCTCGGCGTTGCGCCACCAAGCCTCGTAATGATGCAGCGCGTGGACTTCGCGCGCGTTCACTTCTTCCGCCAGCGCCGCCAGCACACTGTCGCATTTGCCGCGCCGCAGGATCAGCCGCGAGCCTTTCGCTTTCAGCGCCAGCGCCAGCGCCGCAAGCGAGTGGTGCAGCCACCACCGGCTCGCCCCACCCATTGCGCGGTGCTGCGGAGTTTCGTCATCGAGCACATAGACCGGCACCACCGGCCCCGCCGCGCAGGCCGCCAGCAGCGCCGCCTGATCGGCCAGCCGCAGATCGCGGCGCAGCCAGACAATGCTCGGCTTGATCATGCGGTTACTCTTTCAGCGGGAGGGTTTAGGCAACCCATCGGTGCTCGGTGGCAACAATTGCCCAAACTTGCAACGACCCTTGCAACAACTGCGGGATTGGCGCGTTATGGGGCGATGGACAGTCACCGCCCGGCCGAAACGCTCACCCTGCCCGCGCGCGGCTGGCGGATCAGCCCGCGCCCTGCGCTGAGCGCTGCGGTGGTATGCTGGGCGGGGTTTGCGCTGGTGGTGGTGCTGGTACTGAGCAACCGGCTGGGCGGATTCGACAGCGCCGGGCTGCAGTATTTCCGCACCGGGCCGGACCGGGTGCCGCACGGCCCGCCCGCGCTGCTCGAAGCGGTGCGTGATTGGACCGCGCTGGGCGGCGTGCTGCTGCGCAACGTGTTCGCGGGAATCGCGATTGCCGGGCTGCTGCTGGTCAGGCTGCGGCGCGAGGCAACTTTGCTGGCGGTGACGATCCTGAGCGGCTGGGTGGTCAACACGCTGATCAAGGCGCTGGTTGGCCGCCCGCGTCCAACCATCGTCTCGCACCTGGCCGAGGCTGGCGGCTCAAGTTTCCCCAGCGGGCACAGCTTCAATTCGGCGGTGGTTTATATGGGGATGGCGCTTGCGCTCGCCGCACTCAGCGCGCGGCGCGGGGTGCGCTGGAGCCTGATCGCGGGCGCCGCCGCGCTGACCGCGCTGATCGCGCTCAGCCGGGTCTGGCTGGGGGTGCACTATCCCAGCGACGTGCTGGCCGGCTGGCTCGGCGGCATGGCCTGGGCCCTCACCGCCTCCGCCCTGCTCTACCGCCCCGCCAAACACCTCGCCGATGCCGCCGCGCCTCAGCTAGAGGCAGCGACGCCGGGCGAACTGGCAAACTGATCAAGCGTTCGACAGCGGGCCTTGGTCTTCCGCCTCAACCGTCCAGGTCTGCCCCTTGGCCAGCAGCTTGGCCAGATCGGTGCTTTTGCCCGCGCGTGCCGCCTGGTCCTGACCCAGCACCGCGTCCTCATAGGTCGGGCGCGGGTCATCATACAGCACGCCGAGCGCCATCGGGAACGGGCCGAACGGCATCTCGACCAGCATGTGCGCGATCGAGCGGTTGGTGACATCGTGTTCGATCACGCCGGCCGCCTGCCAATCGCCATCGACGACATCGACGACCTTGAGCGTCAGTTTCTCGGCATCGAGCGCAATGCCTTTGGTGCCTTTTGCAAAGACCATCGGCTCGCCATTGTAGAGCCACAACTGGCGATCTTCGGCACCCTTGGGCGCAGCAAATTCCTCGAACACGTCCTTGTTATAGACGATGCAGTTCTGGAAAATCTCGATGAACGCGGCGCCCTTGTGGTGATAGGCGGCCTTGAGCACTTCGGGCAGGTTCTTCGACACATCGAACCCGCGCGCGATGAACCGCGCGCCTGCGCCCAGCGCGAACGCGCAGGGGCTGGCGGGCCGGTCGACCGAGCCCAGCGGCGTGGTCGGGCTGGTGGTGCCAACCCGGCTGGTGGGCGAATATTGCCCCTTGGTCAGCCCGTAGATCTCGTTGTTGAACAGCAGCACCTGGCAATTGAGATTGCGCCGCAGCAGGTGCATCGTGTGATTGCCGCCGATCGACAGCCCGTCACCGTCGCCGGTTACCAGCCACACATCAAGCTCGGGATTGGCGAGCTTGATCCCGGTCGCAAAGCCCGGCGCGCGGCCGTGGATGGTGTGGAAACCGTAGCTTTCGATGTAGTAGGGAAACCGGCTCGAGCAGCCGATCCCGCTGACGAACACGGTCTTGGCCGGGTCCGCGCCCAGCTCGGGCAACGTGCGCTGCACCGCCTTCAAAATCGCATAGTCCCCGCAGCCCGGGCACCAGCGGACTTCCTGGTCCGATTCCCAGTCCTTGAGCGTGGTGGGTACGGGGATGGTGGTCATTTCGTTCATGGATTCACTGCCTTCATACTGGGCAACTGCTGGGCGTTAGGCGGCACTTCATCGCCGCCGGCATTGCCGGGCACACCATCAAAATAAGTCGCAATCGCGGCTTCGATCTCGGCAATCGCAAACGGCTGGCCGCTGGTTTTGCTAAGTGGCTGAGCGTCGACCAGGAACTGATCGCGCAGCACGGTCTTGAACTGGCCGGTGTTCATTTCGGGGACGAGGATCTTGTCGTAACCCCGCAGAAGATCACCCAGATTGGCCGGCAGCGGCCAGACGTGGCGGACGTGGATGTGGCTGACGTCCTGGCCTTGCGCGCGCGCCCGCCGCACGGCTTGGTGGATCGGGCCGAAGCTGCTGCCCCAGCCGACCACCGCCAGCTTGCCGCCGGGCGCGCCAATCGCAATTTCCTGCGCCGGGATGCTGTTTGCCACGCCGTCGATCTTGGCCTTGCGCGCGTCGGTCATCGTCTGATGCGCCCCGGGGCTGTAATCGAGGTTGCCGGTGCCGGGGTTTTTCTCGATCCCGCCGATCCGGTGCGTCAGCCCCGGGGTGCCCGGTTTGATCCACGGCCGCGCGCCTTTTTCGTCGCGCGCATAGGGCAGCAGTGTGCCGTCGGGGCCGTTGCGTTCCTCAAGGAAGGTGACCGGGAACGGCGCATAGCTGGCGGGGTCAGGCACCAGCCACGGCTCGGCCGCGTTGGCGATATAGCCGTCGGTCAGCAGGATCACCGGGGTCATGTACTGCGTCGCGATGCGGCAGGCCTCGATCGCGCAATCGAACGCATCGCTCGGGCTGCACGCGGCGACCACCGGGATCGGGGTGTCGCCGTTGCGGCCATAGATCGCCTGATAGAGATCGCTCTGCTCGGTCTTGGTCGGCAAACCGGTCGAAGGCCCGCCGCGCTGCGAATTGATGATCACCAACGGCAGCTCGGTCATCACCGCAAGGCCCATCGCCTCGGTCTTGAGCGCGATGCCGGGGCCGGAAGAGGAGGTTACCCCAAGCTTGCCGGCATAACTGGCCCCAATCGCGGCGCAGATCGCCGCAATCTCGTCCTCGGCCTGAAACGTCGTGACGCCGAACTCCTTGAGCCGCACCAGCGAGTGCAGGATCGAGCTGGCCGGGGTGATCGGATAGCCGCCGAAGAACATTTCCAGACCCGCCAGCTGCGCGCCCGCGACCAAGCCAAGCGCGACCGATTCCGCGCCGGTAATCGTGCGGTACAAGCCCGGCGCGCTGGTCACCGGGCCGATGTGGCGCTGGCGGATTTGCCCGCCCAACTCGGCGGTTTCGCCATAGGCGTGCCCGGCGTTGAGCGCGGCAACGTTGGCATCGGCCAGCACCGGCGTTTTCACAAATTTGGCCTTGAGCCAAGCGATCAGCGGCTCACGCTCGCGGTCGAACATCCACAGCGCGAGGCCCAGCGTCCACATGTTCTTGCAGCGCAGCGCGTCCTTGTTGCCAAGCCCGTACGGCTTGACCGCTTCAACCGTCAGCGCCGAAATATCGAACGCCAGCACCTGCCACTTGGCCAGGCTGCCATCGTCGATCGGGCTGACCGCGTATTTGGCCTTGTCGAGGTTGCGCTTGGTGAACTCGCCAGTGTCAGCGATGATCAGCCCGCCGGGTTTCAGCGCATCGACATTGGTTTTGAGCGCCGCCGGGTTCATCGCCACCAGCACATCGGGCGCGTCGCCCGCGGTTTCGATATCGGTCGAGCCGAAGTTGATCTGGAATGCCGAGACCCCGAACAGGGTGCCCTGCGGCGCGCGAATCTCGGCCGGGAAATCGGGGAAAGTGGCAAAATCGTTGCCCGCCAGCGCGCTCGACAGCGTGAACTGCCCGCCGGTAAGCTGCATCCCGTCACCCGAATCCCCCGCAAACCTGACGACAACGGCTTCGGGATGGGTAGAGGTGGTAACGTCGGGTTCGGCGACTTGGCTGGCCATTTATCTTCCTTGCAGGCGGCGGCGGGGCGGTTTTTAGCCTTCGCGGGCGCCTTGTCCCCTCACTGCACCGGGCGCAATCAAGAAAATCTGCTGCGCCTCCAATCGTTGCTCGACAAGAGAAGTGTGGAACCCGCTAGTCAAGTGGCAATTCGCCATTTAACCTCACCCTTAAACAACCCTGAGAGAGGATTCCCCTGTGAGCGATAGTCAGTCCCCTACGGCCCCCTACGTGCGCCCCGATGTTGCGGGTTTCCTGGCCTTCCTCAACAGCATCGAAGGCCCGCAAATGCACGAGCTGCCGCTCGACGAAGCGCGCGCGAGCTATCTGGCGATGGTGCCGGTGGCCGAAGCCGATCCGCGCGAACTGGCGGTGATCAAGGATCTGACCTGCCCCGGCCCGGCCGGCGCAATCCCGCTGCGGTTCTACGATGCGCGCGAAACCCGCGAGCCGGGGCCGGTGATCCTGTTTTTCCACGGCGGCGGGTTCGTGATCGGCGATCTTGATACGCACCACGCGCTGTGCACCGAGATCGCGGCGGAAATGGACCTGCCGGTGCTGGCGGTGCACTACCGGCTCGCGCCCGAAGCCCCCTTCCCCGCTGCGCCCGATGATTGCGAAGCAGTGGCGCGGTGGCTGGCGCAAAGCCCCGCCGCGCTGGATCGCAGCGTCACCGGCCTGATCCCGATTGGCGACAGCGCGGGCGGCAACCTGACCATCGTCATCACCAATGCGCTGCGGGATAATCCGGCCAAGGTGCCGGTGGTGATGCAGGTGCCGATCTACCCGGCCACCGACGAATCAGCGGATGGCTCGATGGCACAATTTGCCGAAGGGCATTTGCTGACCAAGACCGCGATGGACTGGTTCATGGGCAGCTATCAATCGGTTAGCGGCGATCCGCGCGCCTACCCCTTGCTGGCCGATCCGGCGGGGTCCCCGCCCACCGTGCTGGTTACCGCCGGGCTCGATCCGTTGCGCGATCAGGGGCGGCGCTATGGCGCGGCGCTGATCGCGGCCGGGGTCGATGTTTATTATCACGAGATGCGCGGCTCGATCCACGGCTTCGTTAATCTGCGCAAGGCAGTGCCCAGCACGCAGATCGATACGCACACCGTTTTTGCGGCAATGAAGTTGATGTTAGGCCGACTTTGAGCCAAAGGCGCGGCGATGAGCGATGCTTTTGCCAATTTGCCGTACCGCCCTTGCGTAGGGATATTGCTGGTCAATTCCGCCGGGCTGGCGTTTGTCGGCCAGCGGATCGACACCCGCGGGCAGCCTAGCGAGGGCGATTTCTGGCAGATGCCGCAAGGCGGGATCGACAACGGCGAGGACCTCCACAGCGCCGCCTTGCGCGAACTGGCCGAGGAAACCGGGGTCCAGGCCGAGCATGTCACCCTGCTTGCGCAGACCAAGGAGGAACTGTTCTACGATCTGCCCGACGCGCTGCTGGGCAAACTGTGGCAGGGTCAATTCCGCGGCCAGCGCCAGCACTGGGTGCTCGCGCGGTTTGGCGGCGATGACGCGCACATCAAGCTCGACGCGCACGATCCGGCTGAATTCAACGATTGGAAATGGGTCGAGCCAGCCTTGCTGCCTGACCTGATAGTTCCGTTCAAGAAACGGGTATATCGCTCTGTTCTAGAAGAATTTCGCGATTTGATTTAACCGTGATCCCGGGACCTGCGGGACGACGGATCAGTTTGCCGAAACCTGGGGCTTCACCTCGACTTGCGCGGCCGTCACCACTTGTGGCGCGGGGCCGCGCGCAATTGCCGCCGCCAGCGACTTTGCCGGATCGCAATTGGCGTTGCCGCACAGCTGCACCAACCGCGCCAGATTGAGCCTGGCCTTCTCGACCGCGCCCTTTTCGACCAAGGCTTCGCCCTCGCCGGAAATCGCATACTGGTTGCCGGGATCGAGCTTCAGCGCCTGGCGGTAATAGTGCAGCGCTTTGCCCTGCATCCCTTGCTTGCGGCTCGCTTCGGCCAGGTTGAGATAGATCGCCGCGTGGCCCGGCTGGATCGCCAGCGCCGCTTCGAAGTCGGTCACCGCGTCATCGACATTGCCGGCCACCAGCGCGGTGCGGCCCAGCTGGACCAGCGCGGCGGCGCGCGGATCGAGCGGCGCGGGCGGTGCGCCATAGCCAGTGCTGGCGGTTACCGCTGCAACCAGCGCGAGCGCCAGAGCGGCCGAAGTATAACGCATGATCTGCTCCTTGAGCGTTGGCATTTGCGCGGTTAATATCATGGCGAAACAAAACAGGCGATGAAAAATCCATCGGTTTGGTCGTGTGCCGGGGTGAGCCGCAGCCCCGCCCCGCGCGGAGTTCCAGCGGGCAGTTCGGGCCGCCGCGCGCGCCACTCCGGGTGCCGCAGCAGGAAGGCCTCGGCCTGGTCCGCGCCCTCGGCATCAAGCAGCGAACAGGTGACATAGACCAGCCGCCCCCCCGGCCGCACCAGGGTGGCGGCCAGATCGAGCAGCCGCAACTGCAACGCCGCCAGCCGCGCCAGTTCGGCGGCGCTCAGCCGCCAGCGCACTTCGGGGTTGCGCCGCCAGGTGCCGGTGCCCGAACACGGCGCATCGACCAGCACCGCATCGGCCTGCCCGGCCAGATCGGCCAGCACTTCGGCCTCGCGCCCGGGACCCAGCAGCCGCGTCTCGACGTTCAGCGCCCCGGCCCGCACCGCGCGCGGCACCAACCGCGAAAGCCGGCCGCGATCGGTGTCCGCCGCGATCAACCGGCCGCGATTGTCCATGGCTGCGGCCAGCGCGAGCGTCTTGCCCCCGGCCCCCGCGCACAGATCGATCACGGTCTCGCCGGGCCTCGCTGCCAGCGCCAGGCAGCACAGCTGCGATCCGGTATCCTGCACCTCGATCCGCCCGGTCTGGTAGGCCTCCCACTGCTCGACCGGGGTTCCGGCGGGAAACCGCACGGCGTCGGGCGCCGGTGTGGCCGCGCCCACCAGCGGCAGCTCGGGAGCTTCGCCCTTGAGCCGATTGACCCGCACATCGAGCGGCGCCCGGCCGAGCAGCGCCGCCGCGTCTGCCCCGGCGATACCGCTGTCCGCGAGTTTCGCCTCGAGCCAGCGCGGCGCAGTGCCCGCCCCGGCGACCGGCTCGCCCGGCGCAATCGGTGCGGGCGCGTGATTCGAGCCATCGAACAGCGGCGCCAGCGACGGATCGCCTTGCGCCAGCCGCAGCATCGCCGCGCGCCCGCTGACCGGAATTTCCCCGCAGGCGCGGACGGCGCCGTACACCAGCTCGCGCACCGCGCGGCGATCGCCGCTGCCCATATAACGGCGGGTCTTGAACCATTCGGCGATGATCCGGTCAGCGCTGGCCCCCTGCCCACGCGCGGCCGCAATGATCAGATCGAGCAGCTCGATGCCCGCCTGAACGCGTGCGGCGGGGGTCATGGCGCCGCCTTCGCGCAATTCGCAATGCGAATTGCGGCGGCAACTCCAGCCCGCTCCCCCGGCCCGACCACCCACAGGGTACCTTCAACGGGTGGTTGGGCCGGGGGAGCGGGCTGGAGTTGCCGCATGCAAGCAGGCTTACTGCGTCGGGTAATTGGGCGCCTCACGCGTGATCGTCACATCGTGGACATGGCTTTCGCGCAGGCCCGCATTGGTGATCCGGATGAATTGCGCGCGCGCCTGCAGATCCTCGATCGTGGCCGATCCGTTATAGCCCATCGCGGCCTTGATCCCGCCGACCAGCTGATGGACCACGTCCTTGGCCGGGCCTTTGTAGGGCACCTGGCCTTCGATTCCTTCGGGGACCAGCTTCATCTGGTCCTTGATATCCTGCTGAAAATAGCGATCGGCGCTGCCGCGCGCCATCGCCCCGACCGAGCCCATTCCGCGGTAGCTCTTGTAAACCCGGCCCTGGTACAAAAACGTCTCGCCCGGGGCCTCGGTAGTGCCCGCCAGCAGCGACCCGACCATGATCGTGCTCGCCCCCGCGGCCAGCGCCTTGGCCGCATCGCCCGAGGTGCGCAGGCCCCCATCGGCGATCACCGGCACCCCGGCTTCGCGCGCCGCCCGCGCGGCTTCCATCACCGCGGTCAGCTGCGGCACACCGACGCCTGCAACCACCCGGGTGGTGCAGATCGACCCCGGTCCGATCCCGACCTTGACTGCATCGGCACCGGCATCGATCAGCGCTTTGGTTGCTTCGTAGGTGGCAACGTTGCCGGCCACCACTTGCGCCGAATTGCTCAGCCGTTTCACCCGTTCGACCGCCCGCGCAACGTCCCTGTTGTGGCCGTGCGCGGTATCGATGATAACCACATCGCATTCGGCGGCGAGCAGCGCCTCGGTGCGTTCAAAGCCGCTGTCGCCCACGGTGGTCGCCGCGGCGACGCGCAGCCGCCCGGCGCTGTCCTTGGTTGCCGCCGGATAATTGACCGCGCGTTCCATATCCTTGACCGTGATCAGGCCGGTGCAATGGTAATTTTCGTCCACCACCAGCAGCTTTTCGATCCGGCGCGAATGCAGCAGGCGGCGGGCCTCGTCCTGGCTGACCCCGGCCAGCACCGTAGCAAGATTGTCATGCGTCATCAGCTCGCGCACCGGCTGCTTTGCGTTGACCGCAAAGCGCACATCGCGGTTGGTCAGAATGCCGACCAGCTTGCCTCCGGCTTCGACCACCGGAATGCCCGAAATCTTGTTGGCTTCCATCAGCGCGCGGGCTTCGCCCAGCGTCGCGTCGGGGCCGATCGTGATCGGGTTGATCACCATGCCGCTTTCAAAGCGCTTGACCGCACGCACCGCGGCGCACTGTTCCTCGATCGTCAGGTTGCGGTGCAGCACCCCGATCCCGCCCAGCTGCGCCATGACGATCGCCATGTCAGCCTCGGTAACGGTGTCCATCGCCGACGAAATCACCGGGATGTTCAGCGCGATCTCGCGGGTCAGCCGCGTGCTGGTGTTGGCCATCGAAGGCACAATGTCGGATTCGGCCGGACGCAGCAGCACGTCGTCAAAAGTCAATCCAAGCGGGATTTCGGTGAAAGCCACAATGCCCCTAACGGTTCGATTCGTGGCGGCCCATGTAAACGCAGTGGCGACGCAGGGCTAGGGGCGGCCCCGGACTTTCTTCGGATCACCGAACCAGCGCACCAGCGCGCTCAGGAATTCGACGTCGTCAGCCGCGCCGCCGAGCTCGATGCCGGGCTTCATCACGTCGCTCGGTCGGTGGTAATCGGTCTCGAAAAAGCGTTCGACCACGCTCAGGTCGGACCATGAGCTGGAAACCATCACCGCCGGGACATCATGCTGCAACAGCGCCCAGCCATCCTGCCGCCGGACATAGGTATTGGCCTTTTCGTCGAGTACCAGCTTCTTTTTCTGCTGCTTGGCCACTTCGGCGATCTGCGAATCGAGCCCGGTCAGCCCCTTGCCAACGATCGCGAACGGCCGGCCGGCCGGGGCCAGCGCCACGCTGTCGATATTGAACGCAGCGACGATCTGCGGCAACGGGATCGGCGGATTCTCGGCAAAGGCTTGCGCGCCGAGCAAGCCCAGCTCCTCCGCCGTGGTGGCGAGGAAATAGACGTCGCGGTCAAGCTGCGGTCCCTTGGCCAGCCGCCGTGCCACTTCGATCAGCACCGCTACGCCGCTGGCATTGTCGATCGCGCCGTTGCAGATCAGGTGCTCGGCGGGCGGCTGGGCGCAGGTGCCGAAGTGATCCCAGTGCGCCACCAGCAGCACCGCGCCCTGATCGGGGCGTTTGCCCGGCAGCTTGCCGATGACGTTGTGCGTGCGGATGCGGGTTTCGCGGCTGGTCGCCTCAAGCGACACCGTCAACTCGATCGGCAACGGCGCGAAGCCGGGCGCCGCCGCAGCCGCGCGCAGACCGCCCAGTGAAAGTTTGGTCCCCGCCAGCACGCCGTCCAGTGCACCGGCTGAAATGAAGGCGTCGATATCGCCGCCCAGCTCGGCACCGGCCAAAGCAAAGCTGGCGCGCCCGCGCCGCACGGCGACGTTGCCGATCGTGCGCTTACCGTCGAGCACGGTCAGCACGCCCGAAGCGCCGGCCTGGAGCAAAGCGTTCTGCCGCGTGCTGTCATCGCGACCGCCATCGAGCAGCACCGCCACCCGCCCGGCCAGATCGGCGCGCGCGGGAATGGCCGCGCCGCTGCCGACAAACACCAGCGGCGCATTCTCGATCAGCGCGCGCTTACCCGAGGTGATGACCAGCATCTGGTCCTGCGGCACGAACACCCGCTTGCCCTTGCGCGCAAATACCGCACGGCTGGTATCGGGCTGGCGACCGACCAGCGTAACCGGCGCAAACCACGGGTGTCCGGGGTCGTTGGTCCCCGAAACCAGCCCGACGTCCGACCAGTGCTGGCCGATGTAGCGCAAGGTTTTGACCTCGCCCTCGGTCCCGGGCTCGCGGCCAGCGTAAGCATCGCTCGCCAGTTCGGTAATATGGCCCAGCAACTGCAAGCGCAGCAGCACTGCCGCCCGTTCCTGACGCGAGTCCTGACGTGACGCGGCGGCCAGCGGATCAAGCGTCAGCGCGGCTGCAAGCAGCAGCAAAACCACACGGCTCATCGCTGAAGAGAAACGCTTCATCGCGGATTTATCACACCAAATTACCCCCGCCCGCAAGCGCGATGTGGCCCCGGTTTAACGATAGCAGCGCCCGGGTGGCCCGAAAGAGACAGTCGCCCGCTTAAGCTATCCGGTCATAGCGCCGTCCAGCCGCCGTCCATGCTGATATTGGCCCCGGTAATCTGCGCGGCAGCATCACGGCAGAGGAATACTGCCATTTCACCAATGTCCGATGGCTGAACAAATTTCTTGGTCGGCTGGCGTTGCAACAGCACATCATTGATCACCTGCTCGCGGGTCAGCCCGCGCGCCGCCATCGTGCCGGGGATCTGGTTCTCGACCAGCGGCGTCCAGACATAGCCCGGGCTGATACAGTTGGCGGTGATGTTGTGCGTGGCCAGTTCCAGGCCCAGCGTCTTGGTCAACCCGGCCAGTCCGTGCTTGGCCGCAACGTAAGCCGATTTGAACGGCGAGGCGGTCAGCGAATGCGCGCTGGCGGTGTTGATGATCCGCCCCCAGCCCGCCGCCTTCATGTGCGGGATCGCCAGCCGGCACGCATCGAACGCGGCGGTCAGGTTGAGCGCGATGATCTGGTCCCACTTGTCGACCGGAAAGAGTTCAACCGGGGCAACGTGCTGCATCCCGGCATTGTTGACCAGCACATCGATTGGCCCGGCGCCGGCCAGCAGCGCTTCGACCCCGTCGCGCCGCACCAGATCGGCGGGCACGTGGCGGGCGCCAAGCTCAGCGCAGAGCGAAGCAATCGCATCCGCCTCGCCAAAGCCCGAGAGCACCACTTCGGCCCCGTCGGCGGCCAAAGCGCGAGCGATGGCAAGCCCGATCCCCGAGGTTGAGCCGGTGACCAGTGCGCGTTTTCCGGCAAGACCCATATCCGACTCCAAGTGCTTGAAAAAACGCTATGCTGGTGCCATTGCGGCTTGGCACAGGTTTGTCCAG
>JANOTT010000142.1:0-2332 GCA_031416535.1 Novosphingobium sp.
CGCAAACTACCAGGCGGCGATCAACAATCGCTGCTGGACGTTGATCGATGCCTGGCAGAACGCCAATCCGGGCAAGCCGCTGATCTTCTTCGGCCCGACCTGGCCCTCGGGCGACCCGGTGCTCGACATCTACCGGATCCGGGACGCAACCCAGGAAGCTTGTTGGGGCGCGGCCCGGTCGAATGTGTGGTTTATCGATCGACTTTCGCCGCTGACGGCAGTGCGGTCTGGCGTAAACACCTTCACCTCGACCACCGGCACAACCACCAACGCCTCGACCTCAATCACCGCGATCCCCTCGACCACCGGCATTGTTCAAGGCGCTGGCATCGAAGGGACCGGTATCCCGCCCGGGGCACGGGTCGCCTCGATTGTTTCGGCCACCGCCATCACGATCGACCCGGCGGCAACCGCCACCGGGGCTGCCGTCGCACTGACCTTTCGCAACACCAATTCGTCGCTTTATGGGTTTGGCCCAGCCGACGGCACGCATCCCGGACAGCCTGGCCACACCCTCGATGCGCTGTGGATGGCAAAGGAAGCGCGCCGCTTGATTCTGACCGAATTCGCCTGATCCCTACACCGGAGACCAATCTGCATGGCCGACTTCCTGTTCAACGACTTCATCAACCAGAACTTGCGGACGGGGACCGATATCATCCTGACCAGCGGCCGGGACGCAATCGGGGTGGCGCCCTGGCGATATGTCAGCGATGCGCTGGCCACCGCCGGGCTGCAGACCGCGCATCCGCGCTTCGTCGCCCGGTCGAGCAACGGGCGGTACTGGCGGGCGGTTCCCGAAGCTGGGCGGATCGCGGTCGAAGTCGGCGGGGCCAAAGGCGATGGCACCACCGACGACGGGCCTGCGATCCGGGCCACGTTTGCCTATGCCAACGCCATCGGCGCGCGCGGGGCAAGTTTCGCTTCGATCAAATACCGCGCCGAACTGATCCAGCCGAGTGAGCAGGTTTTGACCAGCAACCCGCCGATCCAGCTGATTACCGCAGCGGGGATTCACGACTATGGCGGGGCAGCGTTTACCCGCCAGGTGGGAGGGCGCGGACTGGTCTATCATCCAGCCAATATCGCGCCAATTACCGATTTGCCGCTCGCCGCCGACGTTATCGCAGGCACCCGCGATTTTACCCTGGCCACCGGCGGCGGGGCTAGCTTGGCGGTTGGCGATACGGTGATGTGGCAGCTGGGCGAATTTCCTTACGATACGCCCGAAACAACCAACTGGTCATTCGCCACGGTCGAAGCGGTAACCGGCGATACGGTGCGGCTCGACCGGCCGAGCCCCGAAGGGCTGGTGCTGTCGGCCGTCTCCGGCGCCAACAAACGGCTCCGCAAACTTAACGTGCTGCGCGGCCACATCATCCGCGATCTGACGCTGGGCGGGGCGGCGGCCGAGGACGGTATCTCGATAACTTGCGCCGAACGGGTCCGGATCGAGCGCGTCGGGGGCAAGAATCTCGGGGCGGGGACGGTGGTGGCGCAGTACTGCGACGGGCTTACGCTTGAAGACTGCTGGCAGGATGGCTGCGTGCTTACTCAGGCCAGCTTCGGCGCCGCCTTCGCGTTTGCTGAAACGCGCAACGTGCTGGTGCAGCGGCCACGCGCCAGAGCCACGTTGAGCTTGATCAAGGCCGAAGCGGGTGCGCAAGTGACCGTCATCGGCGGGCGGTTCGAAAACACCCTGACGAATGCGCAGGGGCAATCGCTTGGCTCGCAGATCACGGTCATCAATGCTCAGGGCCGCAGCAGCGTGACGGTTCACGATTTGACGATCACCGGCTACGGCGGCTATCGGCTGCTCGAAACCAGCAATGGCCAGATCGGGTATGATGGTGCCGCGCTGTTCAGCGGGACCTTGCGGCTCAATCACCCCAGCCCACCGTTCAGCGTGCCCCTGTCCGGAGTGACCGGAACGCTCGACTTGACGATCAGCGGCACGCGCGAGATCTACAATTTCGAGCGACTGCGCCATTGGCGCAAGCGCTTCGTGCTGCGCGACGGCGAGTATCGCTATGCCTTTGGCCCAGCCGGGCTGCTGGCACGGGCGCGCGTCTATGCGACGCCCGGGGTCAGCGTCGGCGCGGGCAGTCAGCTGACTGGGCTGTGGCTCGGGCGGGTGGGCAACAACGGTTCGAACCTGGCCGACGGCGTAACGCGGGAAATCGAACCCGGACGCGATGTCAACGTCGCGACTTACGCAGGCGATGTCGGCGGGGCATTGTGGACGCTGCGCAACCAGCCGCTGTCGCTGCTGTGCACCACAGCGGCCAATGCCGGGCTCAATGCCGCGAACGAATTCGTCGAGTTCGAAGGC
>JANOTT010000143.1:0-2012 GCA_031416535.1 Novosphingobium sp.
ATCGAGTGGCGATGCACCCGTGCAAACAACAGGATCGTCGGCGCGGCGCTCGGCGCCATCATCGCGATCATCATAACCCACCACATGGCAATCGGCAGGACCCACCCGGCAAGTGCGGAGGCGGCCGCCGGTTCCCCCGCCTATCCATCGCGTCCATGCCGCTCCCTGCCATGGTGGCCATGGCGGTGGCTTGCTGATGCGGGAACAGCGCGAGCGTCGTCATCTCGCGCGCGCTCATGCCGAGACCCGCGCCCATAGAGATATATACCCAGGCCAACGCGCAAAGGACGATGAGACCCGCAAGCGTGACCGCACGGTCCCTGGCGATCAATCGTTCAAGGGTCGGTATCTCGCCCACCTGCGGCGATCAGGTGCGAACGATACCGTGGTTATTGAGATGCAGCTTGGCGAACTGTCCGTACGTGTTTTGCATCGCGACGCTGACCGGGCCTTGGGTGGTGCTGGTTGCGTTGCCGATTTCCGCAACTGCATATTCGAAGCCTTCCGGCTGGACGATCTGCGCGCGCGATGGCGCGCCGGTCACCAGGTTGCGAATCGGCTCACCTACGGTCTCGATATAGTCCTCGATGTGGAGGCGGCCGGTGCGACCGTCGATATCGACCTTAAAATCGATGTTCGTGAACACCGGATCGTTCATCTTCGTGACCGTCGATGCATAAACCGAAAACATTGTGGCAAATGGATCGGTATCCTGTCCGGTCATGATCTTCAGCAGCGCCTCGCGTTGCTGGTCGTCGGCCGCCTCATCGACAAAAGCTATCGCTTCGCCGTTCCCTTCGTGGATCGCACCGGGCCACTTGAAGATCGCCGCGATCCGCAGCCCATCGAGCTTGGTGTCGCCGTAGTGACCTTCCTCGATTTCGATGCCGGCGACTGCGTGGCAGTGGCCTTTGTCCGGCAATCCGTTGAACTGGCAATTGCAGCCGTAGGTGCAGGTGCAATTGATCAGCGATTTTCCGGTGAACTCCCAGGGCGTCATGGAAACCTCCAGCGTTGGTCAGATCCCCGACCATAAGCATTACCCGATGGGCTGACTACCCTGCTCTTGATCCACCTTGTGCGCCTGCTATCCTACTTTTCAGCCAAGATTAGGACCGTCGATAATCGGCCCCAATTCCGCCGTTCACCTTTGCCGCAGCAGATCAGCCGTCTAGAATTGGTCCCGGCCTCCCAGACAGCTACCATGCAGCCACCAATCGAAGGGCAACAGATTTATCTTCTGGCCGTACATGGCTGCTGTTGACGCCAACCATGGGTGCCTAATTGCAAACGAATTCACTTGCCCAGTTGCCCCCGGATTGCGCCCTTGGGCAGCTCGGTGGTGTGGACGTTGACGTAGTATTCGCCCGGCTCCGCCAAGAGCTTGGCCGCCAGATCGGAGGCGATCGGAATGCAGCCCTTGATGTATTCGTCGGGGTCGAGCTTGAGCGTGACTACCGGATCGCCCGCTTTGCCTGCCGCGCCCGCGTGGATGTGCGCCATCGTGACCGGAGCGAGGCGGTGGTACTCGACATCGTAGCACAACTTGCCGACGTCGATGGAAATCGCCGCCGAACCCTTGCCGTCGGGATCGCCGTCGTCGGGCACCTCGAGATCGCCAACCAGCGTCGCGATGAGCTTGCCCGAGGTGGGCGTGGGTGGTCCAGCGACGGCAGGGGGAGGCGGCGGCGCAGCGTGCTGAGCTAACGCAGGAGCGGCCAGCGCCGCAGCGGCGGCAGCAATTGCTGCAAGGTGCGAGGCGTTCATCGGCATTCCCCTCCTGAAATTCGAAGCGGTCGGCCGCGTAATGACGACTCAGTGACAGCGCCCGATACCCGGCACGAGAATGCGCTCGCCCGGTCCTGGCTTCAAGGCACGTGATGGCGGGTCCGTGCTCTTCTTAATTCCTGACCTGCTGGTCATCGGGGCCCGGGGTTCGGCGCTGATGATCTCGTTAACCAAACGAATTGAGCTTGTCTGAAACAGACTGGGCTAGAGCAAGGATGACAACG
>JANOTT010000144.1:0-2399 GCA_031416535.1 Novosphingobium sp.
GGCGCGCGAGGCCGGGATCGACCAGCTGATCTTCGTCACCGGGCGCGGCAAAACCGCGATTGTCGAACATTTCGACCACGCCTTCGAACTTGAGGCGACGATGACCGAGCGCGAAAAGTCGCTCGACGTGCTCGAACCGACCCGGATCCTGCCGGGCAATCTGGTGACGGTGCGCCAGCAGGTTCCGCTCGGGCTCGGCCATGCGATCTGGTGCGCCCGCGCAATCGTCGGCGACGAGCCGTTCGCGATTTTCCTCCCCGACGAGCTGATGATCGGCCAGCCGGGCTGCATGAAGCAGATGGTCGAGGCGTATAATGCGGTCGGCGGCAACCTGCTCTCGGTGCTCGAAGTGCCCGAGGACGAGGTATCGAATTACGGGGTGATCAAGCCGGGTGTACGAAACGGAGCGCTGACCGAAGTGTTGGGCCTGGTCGAAAAGCCGAGGCGCGGCGAGGCGCCGTCGAACCTGATCATCTCGGGCCGCTACATCCTCCAGCCCGAAGTGATGCGGGTGCTCGAACATCAGGGCAAGGGCGCCGGCGGCGAAATTCAGCTGACCGACGCGATGGCGCAGATGATCGGCCAGCAGCCGTTTCACGCGGTTACCTTTGCGGGCAAGCGTTATGACTGCGGCAGTAAGCTGGGCTTTATCGAAGCGACCTTGGCGATAGCGCTGGAGCGCGATGACCTGCGCGATGACGTGCGCGCGATGGCGAAACGGCTGCTTGGGGAATAAACCCCCGTCACGAAGCCGCAACAATCCGGGCCGAAAAGATCGGTATGGACACAGCCCAAACTTCGTTCGATTGGACCGCCTGGCTTGCCAGCGTTCCCGGAATTCCAGCCGATTGGGGTCAGGAGCGGCGCGCGGCGCCGGTACCGTGCGTCCCGCCGCAGGCAATTGCCCAGCGTCCGCTTAAGTGGCCGGCAATAACCCCCGCTGCCTCAACCGGAAACCACCGCCAGGCCGCTTGATCGTCTGCCCGGTTACAAAATCTGTCAGCGCCACGAAAAGGGGCGGGCATTGCTGCCCGCCCCTGATGCGTTTGGCTGATACCGCCCGTCTAGAATGAGAAGCGCAGGCCGCCGTTGACGCCGTGGCTGTCGAGGTCGTTGCGGAACGTGCCCTGATAGCCCACGAACACGCTGGCCCCGGTACCGATCCGGGCGCTGATCCCGGCATCGACATCAAACGCTGAGCGGCCCGAACCGATCGCCGAGACGGTGACCGGAGCGCCCGCTACGCCGTTGAAGAAGCCGGTCACCACGCTGGGGTTGTCATCCAGATTGTAGCGATAGGTGACGTTGGCATAGGGCCTGATCGCGCCGGTCGGGGCGGCGAAGCGGGCGCCGACCTTCAGGTCGGTACGCTTGGCTTCGATATCCCGCACGGTCAGGTTCAGCGTGCCCATCCCGGTTTCGGTGAAGCCGTTGATGTGCCCCGAGGTGAAGTCGATCCCGACAAACGGTTCGAAGGTGAAGCTGCCGCCGCCCAAGTTGTAGCCCACGGTGGCCACACCCTTGAACAGGTTCCCGTCGGTATCGGCTGCGGCGGTGCCCTGGATCAGGGTGGCCCCGCTGCCCGCTGCGACCAGCTTGGCGGCGGTGATGTTGCCGGTGATGTAGGCCAGTTGCGCATTGAGCTGCAGCGGACCCGCGGCGTAACCCATGTAACCGCCAGCCTGCCAGCTCTTGCTCGTGCCGGTCGAATTGCCACCCAGATAGGTCACATCGTCTTCGGAATAGCCGCCAGCCACGCCGAAGCGCAGCGCATCGGTGCCGAAATCGACCCCCACGGCCCCGCCGACGATCCGGTGATCGCTGCCGAAGCGGAAGTCGCGGCTCTTGCCGTTGGCCCACTGGCCGTAGGCGTTCATCCACAGCCCGGTCGATTTGTCCGCCGCGCCGGTTTCGGCCAGCCGCTGTCCGACCTGGCGGGTGAACAGCTCACCCTGGTCCTGCAGCGCGGTGGCATAGGCCGCGTAAGGTTCGGGGTTGAGCCCGGCGAACAGTGCCTGCGCCTGCGCGGCGCTCATCGCATCGAGCTTGTTGATCGTTGCTGCCGCACCGGCGCTGCCGATGATCCCGGTCAGCCCGTTGGCCACCGCCACCTGGTTGGGATTGACCGCAGCGGTGCTATATGCGGCCGAGCGGACCACTACCAGCCGGTAGTTGTTGCCCTGAATGCCGCCGCCACTGGCGGTGGCAGTGCTGAGCGACTGGAACGCCGAGCCCGCGATTGCAGCGCCGGTCACCGTGGTGAACGCGCCGCTGATCCCGCCGGTGGTGGTGATGATGTCATAGGTCGTGCCGGTGACATAGACCCCGCCGTTCTGCGCGATTGCCAGCGTGCCCGCCAGCGTCGCGGTGCCTGGAACCCCCGAGACCGCGATCCGGTC
>JANOTT010000145.1:0-1528 GCA_031416535.1 Novosphingobium sp.
GTCGGTTCGAGCACGTCGAGCGACTTTTCGCGCTCGGTCATCGTCGCCTCAAGTTCGAAGGCGTGGTCGAAATGTTCGACAATCGCGGTTTTGCCGCGCCCGGTGACGAAGATCAGCTGGTCGATCCCGGCCTCGCGCGCCTCGTCCACCGCGTACTGGATCAACGGCCGGTCGATCACCGGCAGCATTTCCTTGGGAATCGCCTTGGTCGCGGGCAGGAACCGCGTGCCCATCCCGGCGACGGGGAAGACGGCTTTGCGGATCGGTTTACGGCTGCTCATGGGGGGGGAAATCGCAGGGTGAGCGCGGCGCGTCAACGGGGGAATGGAACCCCTTCTTGCCGCCCGAACAATTCCCGCTAAACGACACAGATGGACAAGATCATCATCCAGGGCGGCAACCGCCTGTCAGGCACCATTCCGATCTCGGGCGCGAAGAATGCCGCGCTCACCCTGCTGCCCTGCGCGCTGCTGACCGACGAGCCGCTGACGCTGCGCAATCTGCCGCGGCTGGCCGATATCGACGGGTTCCAGCACCTGATGAACCAGTTCGGCGTCTCGACCACCATCGCCGGCAGTCGTCCGTCCGATTTCGGCCGGGTGATGACGCTGGAGGCAACCCGCATCACCTCGTCGGTCGCGCCTTATGAGCTGGTTCGCAAGATGCGCGCCTCGATCCTCGTGCTCGGCCCGATGCTGGCGCGGATGGGCGAGGCGACCGTCTCGCTGCCCGGCGGCTGCGCGATCGGCAATCGCCCGATCGACCTGCATCTGAAAGTGCTTGAAGCGCTGGGCGCGACGATCGAGCTGGCGGCGGGCTATGTCCGCGCGATTGCGCCCGACGGCGGCTTGCCCGGCGGGCGCTATTCGTTCCCCGTGGTCTCGGTCGGCGCGACCGAAAACGCGCTGATGGCGGCCGTGCTGTGCACCGGCAAATCGACCCTGCACAACGCCGCGCGCGAGCCCGAGATTGTCGATCTGTGCAACATGCTGGTGGCGATGGGCGCGCAAATCGAAGGGATCGGCAGCAGCGACATCACGATCCACGGCGTCCCCCGGCTGCACGGCGCGACCTACCGCGTGATGAGCGACCGGATCGAGGCCGGGAGCTATGCCTGCGCCGCGGCGATCACCGGCGGCGAGGTATTCCTCAAGCACGCAGTGATCGACGAGATGGACGCCACCGTGCAAGCGCTGCGCGATGCCGGAGTCTCGGTTGAGCCAAAGCCGGGCGGAATTCAGGTGAGCGCTGACGGCCCGCTTAAAGCCGTGACGCTCGCCACCGCGCCTTACCCCGGCTTTGCCACCGACATGCAGGCGCAAATGATGGCGCTGCTGTGCCAGGCCGAAGGAGCATCGGTGCTGACCGAAACAATCTTCGAAAACCGCTATATGCACGTCCCCGAACTCAACCGGATGGGCGCGCACATCGAAACCAAGGGCCGCACCGCGGTGGTCCACGGGGTCGGCAAGCTAACCGGCGCCGAAGTTATGGCAACCGACCTGCGCGCCTCGATGAGCCTGGTGAT
>JANOTT010000146.1:0-12696 GCA_031416535.1 Novosphingobium sp.
CCATATGGCCAAATTAAATAGCCGCCTTATTGTGCTGGTTTTACACCGGGGGGGTGCAATCGGCCGTTGGCACCACCCAGATCGCGACATTAATCGCCAGCACTACAGCCAGGGCGAGCATCAACCACACTTGCCGCCCGCCGCCGCGCCGCCGCCATAGCGCCAGCGCGCCCAGCACCATCGCGATACAGGCCAGCATCAGGATCGACAGGACCGTGCCGCTGGTCATCCGTGGGTCAGCTTACCCGCCATCGCGCTTTGCTCCGGCGGCCCGGGATGGCCGCCCTGCCGCGGTGCTTACCGCGCAGTTCGGTCGCGATCTAGCCGCAAATCTGGGCAGCCGAGAATAGTTGCTGCGGTATTGCTGGCATTAAAGCGCGCTAGGCAAAATAATTAGGCGCTACGCGCAACCTCCGGCCGTTCCAGGGGTTAAGCATCAGGGAAGGTGATCGCACGTGCGCTTCGCCGCCAACGCAGGAGCCATCAGCATGTCGATTTTCAGCAAGATCAAGGACGCCATTTTCGGCCACAAGGCGCAGGCCGCCACCCCGCCCGCCGATGCGCCCGCCATCCCGATGACCCAGGCTGCTACCGCCGCCGCCCCGGTCGATGTCGCGGCCTCGCTGGCCAGCATGGACGGTGCGGACAGGCTGAACTGGCGGACCTCGGTGGTCGATCTGATGAAGCTGGTCGGGATCGACGCGAGCTATGAAAACCGCAAGGCGCTCGCGCACGAGATGGGCAATGCCGATTATTCAGGTTCGGCCGAAGACAACATCGCCCTGCAAAAGCAGGTGATGAAGGCGCTGGCCGACAACGGCGGGATGGTCCCGGCCGAACTGCTCGACTGAGCAGTTCGCTTGCAACAAAAAAGGGCCGCAGCACCCACGTGCTGCGGCCCTTTTTGTGATTGTTCGCGCGGCCTATTTTTTGCCGAACAGACCCGCTGCCATGCCGGCCAAATCGTTCAGCGGATTGCCGTCACCGTCGCGGTCGAGCATCCCCAGCAGACCCTTGGCTGCCGGATTGTCCTGCAGCATCTGGGCATATTGGCCGAGCGAACCCTCGCCGCCGATCTGATCGACAATCTGGCTTAGCATTCCGGTATCGAGCCCGGTCTTGGCCGCGGCACCTGCGATTGTGTCACCCGGTTCGGCGTGTGACTGGCCCAGCGCAGCAATCGCCTTTTCCGCGACTTCGGCGGGGATGCCCAGCTTGGCAGCGAGGTTGCCCACGTCAGCGTGCTCGCCAACCTGACCCATGATGCTGTCGAAAATTCCCATGCTGCCGACTCCTTGCTGCGGAAACGCCAAGCCTATGCCTGCTGCGTGTCGCCGCAAAGTCAAATCGGCGAGCGCGCCGACGGTTCAAGCCGCCTTGGGCGCGGCCTCGAGCACCGATTGATCGACGTGGGCTTCGAACTGGGCAAAATTCGCGATGAATTTACCAACCAGTTCTCTTGCGGTGACGTCATATGCCTGGCCATCGGCCCAGGCCCCGCGCGGATCGAGCAGCTTGCTGTCAACGCCGGCCACTGCCACCGGAACTTCAAAGCCGAAGTTAGGATCCTTGCGGAATTCGGCGTCATTGAGGCTGCCGTCAAGTGCGGCGTTGAGCAGCGCGCGGGTTGCCTTGATCGGCATCCGGCTGATCCCCGGGTCAGTGGCCCGCCCGCCGGACCAGCCGGTGTTGACCAGCCAGCACACTGCGCCACCTTCGGCAATGCGCTTTTTCAAGAGATTGCCGTACACACTGGGGTGGCGCGGCATGAAAGCGGCCCCAAAGCAGGTGCTGAAGGTTGCCTGCGGTTCGGTAACGCCGATTTCAGTCCCGGCAACTTTCGCGGTGTAGCCCGACAGGAAATGGTACATTGCCTGATCGGGCGTGACCCGCGCAATCGGGGGCAATACGCCGAATGCATCAGCGGTCAGGAAGATGATGTTCGACGGCGGCGGGCCGAGGTTTTCTTTGCTGGTGTTTGGAATGAACTCGATCGGATAAGCACCGCGGGTATTCTCAGTCTTGCTGGCATCGGTAAAATCGAGCTCGCGCGTATCTTCATCGATCGTGACGTTTTCCAGGATCGTGCCGAACATTTTGGTGGTCGCGTAAATCTCTGGCTCACCTTCGGCCGACAGATTGATCATCTTGGCGTAGCAACCGCCTTCGAAGTTGAACACCGCCTGGTCCGACCAGCCATGCTCGTCGTCGCCGATCAGAGTACGGCTGGCATCGGCCGAAAGCGTGGTCTTGCCGGTGCCAGACAGACCAAAGAAGATCGCGCTTTTGCCGTCGGCACCAATATTTGCTGAGCAGTGCATCGGCATCACGCCTTGCGCTGGCAGCAGGAAGTTGAGCAGCCCGAACACACCCTTCTTCATTTCACCCGAATACTCGGTATTGCCGATCAGGATCAGCTTTTCAGTGAAATTGACCGCGATAACGGTATCGCTGCGGCAGCCGTGACGCACGGGATCAGCCTTGAAGCTGGGCAAGTTAATGATCGTGTACTCAGGGACAAAGCTGGCCAGCTCTGCAGATGTCGGACGCACCAGCAGGGTGCGGATGAACAGGTTATGCCACGCCATCTGGGTGATCACGCGCACGTTGGCGCGATATTCAGGCTGGCTCCCACCGAACAGATCGGCGACGAACAGCTCGGGCCGGTCCTTGAGTGCGGCCAGAAAATCGGCCTTCAGGTTAGCCCAGTGCTCGCCGGTCATCGCTTGGTTGATCGGCCCCCAGTTGATTGTGCTTTCGGTGATTGCGTCGCGCACGACGAATTTGTCCTTAACGCTGCGCCCGGTGAACTTGCCGGTATCGACCAGCAATGCCCCGTCCTTGGTCAGCTTGCCTTCGCCGCGCTGAAGCGCGTGTTCAACCAGCGGGGCCGTGCCAAGATTGGCAAAGATCGTCGCCGAAGTAGCGATGCCTTGTGCCGATAGCGGGTGCGAAAGCGAAGCGGTCAAGGTAATCTCCGTCATTTTCCGGTTGCGCGCTGCAATGGGGCGAGCGTGGTCTGCATACGAATGCGCCGGAGGTGTTTGGCGCGCATAGTCGCTGCGGGCGATTCCGTCAATTATCCGTACAGACACGAAACTTCCCATGTAATTCAACGCAGTATCAGAACGATCCGGCGTGATTGCGCTGCCCGGCGTTCCGCGCTACCCCCTGTCTTCCCAGTCAGGCGGGCCTGAAACCGCGTCGAGCCGCACCGATGACCGAAACTATCGCACCCACTACCGTACCGCCACCGCCGCACGTCATCGCGCTGGTCGACGACGATCGCAACATCCTGACCACGGTCTCGATCGCGCTGCAGGCCGAAGGATTCGTCACCCGGGTCTATTCCGACGGGGTCGCCGCGCTGAAGGCAATGCTCGAAAATCCGCCCGATCTGGCGGTTTGCGACATCAAGATGCCGAGCATGGACGGGCTGCAACTGCTCCAGAAACTGCGCGAGAAAAGCGCGGTGCCGGTGATCTTCCTGACCAGCAAGGACGAGGAGCCAGACGAGGCGCTGGGGCTGGCACTGGGCGCGGATGACTATATCACCAAGCCGTTCAGCCAGCGGCTGCTGGTGGCGCGGATCCGCGCGATCCTGCGCCGCAGCGAGTTGGCGCGCAGCGATCCTGCCGCCGATCCCGCGAGCGAGCCCAGCGAAGAATTGGCGCGCGGACGGCTGGTGATGGATCCAGCGCGGCATCAGGTGACCTGGCAAGCCCAGCCGGTGTCGTTGACCGTCACCGAGTTCCTGTTGCTTGAAGCCTTGGCCAACCGCCCCGGGGTGATCAAGAACCGCAATCAGCTGATGGATGCCGCATATTCGGACGACGTGTTCGTCGATGACCGCACCATCGACAGCCATATCAAGCGCCTGCGCCGGAAATTCCGCGCGATCGATCCGCAGTTTTCCGCAATCGAAACGCTGTACGGCGCGGGCTATTCGTTCACCGATGGCTGATCCCGCCGCACCGCCGGTGCGCCAGCGCCGACTTTACTGGACGCGGCGCACTTCGCTCACCGCGCGGATCCTGGCGGTCAATATCATCGCGTTGGGGCTGATGGCAGGCAGCCTGTTCTATCTTGATTCGTATCGCAAACAGTTGGTTGCCGAGCGTTTCAAGCTGGCCAGCGCCGAGGCCGAGATCGCCGCCGCCGGGCTGGCGCAAACCCCGCTGCGCGCGCGGTCGGCGCTGGTCGCGCGGATCGGCACCGACCAGCATCTGCGGCTGCGGGTTTACGGCGCGGACGGCGCGCTGACGCTCGACAGTTTCCAGGTTGCGGGTCCCAGCTTCATCTTCGCCGACCCGCAGGCCGACCCGTGGTACCTTAATGCCGCGCGGGTGCTCGACCGCTCGATGAACTGGGCGCTGGGCACACCGCCGGTCCCGCCATACCGCACGCCGGCGGTCGATGTGGCGACCAACTGGCCCGAATTGGCGCAGGCCAGCCGTTCGCGCAGCACGGTGGTGCTGGAACGCTCCGCCCCCGATGAAAGCCCGGTGATCACCGCCGCCACCCCGATCGGCCCCAATGGCGAGCTGCTGCTGACCACGCGCAACGCCCCCGATATCACGCAGGCGGTGCGCGATGCGCGCCAGACGCTGGCGATCGTGCTGGGGGTGACGCTGCTGATCTCGATCCAGCTCTCGCTGTTCCTCGCGCGCACCATCGTCAAGCCGCTGCGCGCGCTGGTCCGCGCGGCGGTGCGGGTGCGGCTGGGGCGTGACCGCGCGGTCGAAGTGCCGCGGCTGCCCGAACGCCGTGACGAGATCGGCCTGTTGGCACGCGCGCTGTCGGACATGACCGGGGCGCTGCGCCAGCGGATCGACGCGGTCGAGACGTTTGCCGCCGATGTCGCGCACGAGATCAAGAACCCGCTGGCCAGCCTGCGCAGCGCGCTCGAAAGCCTTGAAAAGGTCAAGGACGATCGCCTGCGCGCCGAACTGACTGCGATTGCTGCGCACGATGTCCAGCGGATCGACCGGCTGGTGAGCGAGATCGCCGAAGCCAGCCGGATCGACGCCGAGCTTAGCCGCACTGATTTCGACGCGGTCGATCTGATGACGCTGGCCGAAACACTGGTCCGCGCGCGCGCCGAACGCACCGCTGCTGCAGCCTGCACGGTGCGGGTCGAACCGCAGGATGCGGGACCGTGGGTGGTCCCGGGCGATCCAGCGCGGCTCGAGCGGGTGCTGGTCAACCTGCTCGACAACGCCTGCTCGTTCTCTCCGCCGGGCGGCGCGGTGGTGCTGAGCGTGACGCGGCACCCCGAACATGTTGAACTGACCGTGACCGATCAAGGCCCCGGCATCCCGGCGGAAGCGCGCGAGAAAATCTTCGACCGCTTCCACTCGCTGCGCCCCGATAGCGAGGCCTTTGGCAACCATTCGGGACTTGGCTTGGCGATCGCGCGGACCATCGCCGAAGCGCACGACGGCAGCCTGGTGGCCACCGATCGCCCCGACGGGCAGCCCGGTGCCTGCCTGGTGCTCGAGCTGCCGACCGCCGAAGAGACCCGGGCGTGACCCTGCTCCACTGGGCCAGCTGCGTTGCCATCGCGGGCCGGGCGATCCTGATCGAAGGCGCGCCGGGCAGCGGCAAATCGGGCCTGGCGCTGGCGTTGATCGATCGCGGCGCGGTGCTGATCGGCGATGACGGGGTCAGCCTGGCGGCGCGCGGCGCGCAGCTTTACGCCAGCCCGCCGCCCAATATCGCCGGTCTGCTCGAAGTGCGCAACCTGGGCTTGCTGCAATTTCCGGTCGCCAGCGATGTGCGGGTGGCTTTGGTGGTGCAATTGGACCCAGCTGCGCCGCGGTTCATCGAGGCAGCAGAACTGGCCGAACGCGCGGGCGTGGCGCTCCCGCTGATCCGGCTGTGGCCGTCCGAAACGGCGCCGGCGCGCAAGGCCGAATTGGCGCTGGACCGCTACGGGCTGACCTGACCGAGGCGTCCTGATCGGGGACAGCCCGGCCCCGGCCCTTCACATTACGTCCATCCGCCGCCATCTATAGCGCACCGCGATGACCAACTCTCCCGCCCTGCCCCGCCAGCGCCTGTTGCTCGTCACCGGGCTGCTCGGTGCGGGCAAGACTACCGCGCTCAAAGTGCTGGAAGATCTGGGCTGGGAGGTGATCGACAATTTCCCGGTGCGGCTGCTGGGCCGGCTGATCGGCAGTTCCGATGCGCCGGCGAGCGAGATGCCACTGGCGATCGGATTCGATTCGCGCACCCGCGGCTTCGATCCGAACAAGGTCATCGCGCTGGTCAAAAAGCTCGCCGGGCGCAGCGATCTGGAAATTACCACGCTGTTTCTCGATTGCGCCGGGACCGAGCTGGAGCGGCGGTACAATGAAACCCGCCGCCGCCATCCGCTGGCGCAGGATCTGCCGGCCGCGAGCGGGATCGCCGCCGAGCGCGAACTGATGGAGCCGCTGCGGCGCTGGGCCGACCTGGTAATCTCGACCACCCAGTTCACCAGCAACGATCTACAGCAGACCGTGCGCGAGCGGTTTGGCGATGCCGGGGCGCCGGGGATGACCGTTTCGGTCACCAGTTTCGGGTTCGCGCGCGGGATGCCACCGATCGCCGATCTGGTGTTTGACATGCGCTTTCTGGACAACCCGCACTGGGACCCGGTGCTGCGCCTGCAGACCGGCGAGGACGTGGCGGTGGCCGAACACATCCGCCAGGATCCGGCCTGGCCCGAAGCCTTTGCGCGGATCCGCGACCTGATCATGCTCCTGCTCCCGCGCTATCAGGCGCAGGGCAAAGCCTATGTCAACATCGCGTTCGGCTGCACCGGCGGACGCCACCGCTCGGTGTTCACCGCACAGCAGATGGCAGCGGCACTGGCGGCGGCGGGCTATAATCCCGGGGTGCTTCACCGCAACCTGTCGGCGCGCGCGGCCGATCTGGTCGAGCGAAACCCCGAAGCCGCCGCAGGCGAGGCCTGAAGCCGTGGCAGGAAAAGATTTGACCATGCGCTGCGCAATCGTCAAGGCCCTGCGCCACCGCCGGGCACGAGTCGCCGGCCCGCGGCAATGGAGCTTGGCTCGGACATGATCGGCCTAATTCTGGTTACGCACGGCAAGCTGGCCGACGAATTCGTTGCCGCAATGACGCACGTCGTGGGTCAGCAGGAAGCCATTGCGGCGATCAGCATCGGCCCCGAAGACAACATGGAAAAGCGCCGCGCCGATATTGGCGCGGCGGTCAAACAGGTCGACAGCGGCGTCGGCGTGATCATTCTGACCGATCTGTTCGGCGGCACCCCTTCGAACCTGGCGATTTCGCTGATGAAGAAGGGCAAGGTCGAGGTCATCGCCGGGATCAACCTGCCGATGCTGATCCGGCTGGCCAAGGCGCGCAGCTGCATGCCGCTCGAACAAGCGGTGGTTGCGGCGCGCGATGCGGGGCGCAACTACATTACGATCGCGTCGGAGTTTCTGGGGCAGGACGCCTGACACGCAAGCAATTTGGGGACGCAATGAGCGAACACCGGGACACTGTCGAGATTGTCAACAACCGGGGCCTGCACGCCCGCGCCAGTGCCAAATTCGTCAACGCGGTGGCCAAACTGGGCGACGGGCTGCACGTGCGGGTCGAGAAGGACGGCAACGACGCCGAGGGCGCGTCGATCCTGGGCCTGATGATGCTGGGCGCGGCCAAGGGCGACTTGATCGACATCACGGTTTCGGGCGAAGGCGCCGATCTGGCGCTGCTCAAGCTGGTCGGCCTGGTCAAGGACGGCTTTGGCGAGGATTGAGGCGTGAACAGACGCCGCCTGATCACTGGATATTCCAACCCGACGGTCAAGTTCCTGCGCAGCCTGCGTGAGAAGAAGCACCGCAAGGCCGCGGGCAAATTTCTCGCCGAAGGGCTGCGGCTGCTGACCGATGCGCGCGGCTGTGGGCACTTGCCCGAGGTGCTGGTGATGGCCACGGGCCGCGAGCCGCACGCGCTGGTCCAGGCGCTTGAGGCCGAAGTGCTGGCTGCAGGCGGCGAGGTGATCGAGATGAACGCCGACCTGCTGGCCAAGGTTACCGGCAAGGACAATCCGCAGGCGGTGGCCGGGGTTTACGCCGAATTCGATACATCCTTGACCGCGCTTGATCGCAGCGCTGCGAAGATCTGGCTGGTGGCGCAGGCGCTGCGCGATCCGGGCAATCTGGGCACACTGCTGCGCACCGGCGATGCCGTGGGCGCGGGCGGGCTGATCCTGCTCGATGACTGCGCCGACCCGTTCTCGGTCGAAGCGGTGCGCGCCAGCATGGGCGCGGTGTTTACCCAGGCGATTGCCCAAGCCCGCTGGGACGAGTTCCTGCCGTGGCTGCGCGGCGGGGCTGGACAGCTGGTCGCGGCCAGCCTGCGCGACGCGACCGGTTATCGCGGCGCACCCTACACCGCGCCCTGTTTCCTGCTGGTCGGCAACGAATCGCGCGGCCTGCCCGAGGATTACGAGGCGGCCTGCGACCTGCGCGTGACGATCCCGATGAAGGGGCGTGCCGACAGCCTGAACGCCGCGGTCGCGGCAGCGGTGCTGGCCTATGAGGCGCTCGCGACGCTGGACTGACGCAGCGCTAGTCGGCGGCCGCGGTGCTGTCAGCAGCGCCATCGTGCAGCAATAGCGCATCATCGCCCCCGGCATGGCGCGGCAGGCTGTCGAGCACCGGGACTTCCTCGATCTCACGCTTGCCGATCGCGATGCCCTTGTCCTTGAGCCGCCGCCCCGCAGTCAGCACGTTGCGCTCAAAGCTGCCGACGAAATCGTTGTACTTGCGCACCGCCCGGTCGAGCCCCGCGCCCACCCCCTTGAGGTGATCGGCGGCCACTGCCAGCCGGTCATACAGCTCGGTGCCGGCCTTGCCGATCTCGATTGCCTCGCGCGCGAGTTGATCCTGCTGCCAGACCATCGCCACGGTCCGCGCAATCGCCACCAGATTGGTCGGAGTGGCCAGCAAGACCTTGTTATGAAACGCAAAGTCCCACAAATCGGGATCATGCTCGAGCGCGGCGGCGACGAAATGTTCGCCCAGCACGAACATCACCACATAATCGGGCGCTTCATCAAACTGGCTCTGGTACGATTTGGCCCCGAGCGTCTGGACGTGATTGCGCATCGAGCGCGCGTGCAGATCAAGGTGGCGCTTGCGGGTCTCATCGTCATCGGCCTCGAACGCCGCCTGATAGGCATTGAGCGAGACCTTGGCGTCGATCACCAGCATTTTCTGCCCCGGAATCCGCACGATTGCATCGGGCCGCAAACGCCCCTCGTCAGTGTCGAGCGAATGTTCGAGATTGAAATCGGTGTGCTGCGACAGCCCGCATTGCTCGAGCACGTTCTGCAGCGCGCGTTCACCCCAGCGCCCGCGCGCCTTGGGGGCATTGGTCAGCGAATTGCCCAGCCGCGCCGCCTCGCGCTTGACCTCTTCCTGGCCCTTGCGCACCTCCTCGATCACCCCGGCGAGTTGGCTGAACCCTTCGACCCGCTGCTTTTCAAGCGTGGTGACCTGCAGTTCGTACGACCTGAGCCGCTCGTCGACCGGGGCGAGCAAGGCCTTGAGCCGCTCGGCGCTCTTCTCCTCGGACTGGGAAAAGCGTTCCTGCGCGCGGGCGAGCAAAGTTTCCTGGGCCTGCGCCAAGATCTTCGCGCCAGCCGCCTGAAACTCGACCTTGAGGCTATCCTGCGCGGTCAGCAGCCCGGCCTTCTGCTCGGCGAAACTGGCGGCATTGGCCTCCAGCGTTGCGAGCTTGATCTGCGCCTCGCCCAGCTCGGCGATCGACTGCCGGAAGCGGGTCTCGCTGTCCTTGCCCGCGCCCTCGCTCGCCGCCAGCCGCGCGCGCAGATCCGCCGCCGGACGCGAGCCGAGCAGCCAGCCGAGCGCGGCCCCGGCAGCAAGTGCAATTAGCGCGAACAAGAGCGCAGTGACAGTCATGGCGGCCTTGGCAAAAGGGAACGAAGCGCGAACCTAACGCAGCCTCAGCCCGCGCACAAGGCCCGGCATCGGTTCGTTCACAGCACAGCGAAATCCGATTGCACAATGACCGAAACAAGGCGAAACCCCAGCGTCAGGGACGAAGGGGAACCCATGCCAAGCGATATCGAGATTGCCCGCGCGGCCCAGCTGGCGCCGATCGGCGAAGTGGCCGCCAGCGCCGGAATTCCGGACGCGGCGGTAATTCCTTACGGCCGGTTCAAGGCCAAGCTCGATCCGGCGCTGCTGCCCGCGGCCACCAGTCAGGGCAAGCTGATCCTGGTCACCGCGATCAGCCCTACCCCGGCGGGCGAGGGCAAGACCACCACCTCGGTCGGGCTGGCGGACGCGCTGCACCGGATCGGCAAGCGCGCGATGCTGTGCCTGCGCGAACCCTCGCTTGGCCCGTGCTTCGGGATGAAGGGCGGCGGCGCGGGCGGCGGCTATGCGCAGGTCATGCCGATGGACGAGATCAACCTGCACTTCACCGGCGATTTTCACGCGATCACGGCGGCGCACAACCTGCTCGCGGCGATGCTCGACAACCACATCTATTGGGGCAATGCGCTGCAGATCGACCTGCGCCGGGTGGTGTGGAAGCGCGTGCTCGACATGAACGACCGCGCGCTGCGGCAGATTGTCGGCCCGCTGGGCGGGGTCACCAACGGCTTCCCGCGTGAGAGCGGGTTCGACATCACGGTCGCCTCCGAAGTGATGGCGATCCTGTGCCTGGCCAGTGATCTGGCCGATCTGGAAACGCGGCTGGGCCGGATCGTGGTCGCTTATCGGCGCGACAAGAGCGCGGTGTTTGCGCGCGACCTGAAGGCCGACCGCGCGATGGCGGTGCTGCTCAAGGATGCGGTGCTGCCCAATCTGGTGCAGACGCTGGAGAACCGCCCGGCGCTGGTCCACGGCGGGCCGTTCGCCAATATCGCGCATGGCTGCAATTCCGTGATCGCGACGCGCACCGCGCTGGCGCTGTCCGATTATGTCGTGACCGAGGCCGGGTTCGGCGCCGATCTGGGCGCTGAAAAGTTCATGGACATCAAGTGTCGCAGCGCTGGCTTGCGGCCCGCTGCGGTGGTGCTGGTGGCGACCGTCCGGGCGCTCAAGATGCACGGCGGGGTGGCCAAGGGCGATCTCGCGTCAGAAAACCTGGAAGCGGTGCGAACGGGCGGCGCCAACCTCAAGCAGCATATCGAAAATCTGGCCAAGTTCGGGGTCAAGCCCACGGTCGCGATCAATCATTTCCACAGCGACACCGGCGCCGAGCTGGAGGCGATCCGTGAGCTGGCGGCCAGCTATGGGACGCAGGCGGTGATCTGCCGGCACTGGGCCGAAGGCGGCGCCGGGGCCGAGGAGCTGGCGCAGATCGTTGCCGCCAAGGCCGATCTGGGGCCGAACGGTTACACCCCGCTCTATCCCGATGCACAGCCGCTGGCCGACAAGATCACCACCGTCGCGCGCGAAATCTACCGCGCCGGCGAAGTTCACATCCCCGACGCAATTCGCGCGCAGCTGAAGCAGTGGGAAGCCATGGGCTATGGCCTGTTCCCGGTCTGCATGGCCAAAACGCAGTTCAGTTTCTCGACCGATCCTGCAAAAATGGGCGCGCCGCAAGGCCACGAGGTCGAGGTCCACGAGGTCCGGCTGGCGGCCGGGGCGGGGTTCGTGGTGGCGGTTTGCGGCGATATCATGACCATGCCCGGGCTGCCCAAGGTGCCGAGCGCGGAGACGATCTACCTGGACGAGAACGGGCAGATCGAGGGGCTGTTCTAGACGAGATTCATGTGCGGAAGAAACGCTTCTCACCGCCAAACCCCGTCATGCTGAACTTGTTTCAGCATCCATCAAGCCTGGCGCACTGGTCAGGCAGAAACCGGCGAAACGGCGCGGCAGCTTGTTATGTTGGCGCGGTCTGGGCTGGCACCACGCTGGACCCTGAAACGAGTTCAGGGTGACGAAGCTGGGGTGGGTGCGCCCTGTCAACGACCCCTGCGCCTGACGACGCGCTTACGCCGCCTTGCGCAGCTTCTCGATCTTCTTGAGCGCCATCTGCCGCTTGAGCCGGCTGAGATGGTCGATCGACAGGATGCCTTCGAGGTGATCCATCTCGTGCTGGAGGCAGGTCGCCAGCATGCCGTCGATGTTTTCTTCGCGAACCGTGCCATCAAGCTCCTGCCAGCGCGCCCGGATGCGCGCCGGACGTTCGATTTCGACATAGATGTCGGGCACCGACAGGCAGCCTTCGGAATAGAGCGAGAGGTCTTGCGACGGATCGAGGATCTCGGGGTTGATGAACACCCGCGGCTCGCGTTTGACCGGGCGGTGGGTGTGGCTATGGCCGCCGTGTTCGCGGCATTCCTCGGGCTCGGCGGCTTCGTCCTCGGGCTGGAGATCGATCACCAGCACCCGCAGCGGCACGCCCACCTGAATTGCGGCGAGGCCGATCCCGGGGGCGACATACATCGTCTCGAACATATCATCGACCAGCTTACGCAGGTCGTCATCGAACACGGTGACCCGGGCGGAAATTTGCCGGAGTTGCGGATCGGGAACTTCGAGGATTTCGCGAATAGCCATGAAGGTGCAGATAGTTTGTGTCAGCCAATTCGGCAAGGGGAGCGCGCGTGCTTCGACAGGCTCAGCATGAACGGGGTTGGGAAAAGAACCAGCAACAAGTTCCGCTCATGCTGAGCCTGTCGCAGCACGCGCG
>JANOTT010000147.1:0-10515 GCA_031416535.1 Novosphingobium sp.
GCCGCGCGCAGTACCGATCAGGGGCTGTTTGTCACGGTCAAACTGAAGCTCGATGCCGGCTCGTTCCAGTTCCTTGGGCTGGGGCGATAGCCCGGAACCGATTTTGCGCTGGCACACACAGCATTATTGCGCTTTATTGCCACCACAGACCGGTTTGAGACCGGCGTAACAGGGGGATATACCATGGCCGAGACACCGCCCACCCAGACCGCAGCCGCCGCTCCGCCGGGACCGGTCGCCGGGCTTGCTATTCTGCTGATCGTGGTGGTGCTGATTGTCGCGTGGGTCGTGCTGGGGACGCAGGTGCTGCAGCTGCAGGATACCTCGCTGGTCGGCGGGTTCATGATGCTGTGGTACTGGGCTAATAACGAACAGATGGAAATCAGCCGCCTGCCCGCCGCAATCATTGGCGCGGTGGTGGGGATCGGGCTGGCCTGGTTCCTGGTCTATGGCGCGGGGCATTATGGCGCGGCCGGACTGACCGCCGCCGTGCTGCTGCTGATCCTCGCGCTGTACCTCGATATCATCAAGGCGGTGCCTTTGGCAGTGAACACCTCGACCATGCTGTTCGTCACGCTGGCCGCCGCACCGCTGGTGCAACTGCATGTCGATTGGGTGGAACTGGTGCTGTCGACCGTGGCCGGCGGGCTGTTCTTCGGGCTGGTGGTCGAAGGCCTGAAACGCGCTGCGGCACGGTTTGCGCCGGCTGGCTGAGCTGGCGGACAGGGTGGGATTCGAACCCACGGTGAGCTCTCACCCACGGCGGTTTTCAAGACCGCTGCCTTAAACCTCTCGGCCACCTGTCCTCCTGCGCGCCGCTAGCTGGTTTGCCGGCGGCGAGCAATTCCCGAATCGCACACAGTGTGCGACAGTGTGGGAATGAAGCTGGTTCGCACCCTCAGGCTATGTGCTCCGCTGGGACTTGCACTTGCGCTGTTTTCAACGCCGCAAGCAGCGGTGCCGGCGCAGGCTCAGCAGCAGGCTGCGGGTGCGATGGTCCAGCCGCTGCCCGCCGGGCCGGTCGATGAAGCGGCAGGTTTTCAAGGGTATCTGCAGTTGCTCAGCGCGCGCGCCCGCGGCGAGGGGGTGAGCGAGCAGACGATTGCGGCGATGACCCGCGGGCTGACGGTCAACCCGCGGGTGATCGCGCTCGACCGCGCCCAGCCGGGTAGCACGCCCAATTCTCCGCCGGCGTTCTGGCCCTATTACCGCGATCATGTGGATGCCGCGCGGATCAACGGCGGGCGCGATATGCTGGCTGAAACCGCCGCGCTCACTCCCGCGATTGAGGCGGAGTTCGGCGTGCCGCGCAAGATCCTGCTGGCGATCTGGGGGCATGAAACGTTTTATGGCCGGGTCAAAGGCGATTTCGATCTGGCCCGCTCGCTCGCCACGCTGGCTTATGAAGGCCGCCGCCGCGCGCTGTTTGCCGACGAATTCATCGCGCTGCTCAAGATGGCGGATCACGGCGTGCCGCGCAGCCAGATGGTCGGCAGCTGGGCCGGGGCCTTTGGCAATCCCCAGTTTCTGCCAACCATCTACCTGCGGTTGGCGCGCGATGGCGACGGCGATGGCCGCGCCGATATCTGGAACAGCCGCGCCGATACGCTGACCTCGATCGCCAACTATTTCCGCGATGCCGGATGGCGCCGGGGCGAACCGTGGGGGGTGCGGGTTTCAGTCCCGGCGGCGCTCGACCGCGCCGCACTAGCCGAAAAGCTCGACGCGCCGAGTTGCCCGCGGGTTCATTCGCGCCACGCGGTCTGGAAGTCGGTCGCCGAATGGAGGACCATGGGGCTGGCCCCGCAAGCACCGATCGCCGATCAGACCATGGCCACGCTGTTCGAACCCGACGGCGCGGGGAATGGTGCATTCCTGTTAACCGGGAATTATCGCGTTATCCTGCATTATAACTGCTCGAACTACTACGCATTGTCGGTGGGGTTGCTTGCAGATGAGATTGTCCGCTGAAAAATTCCTGCCGCTCGCGGCACTGAGCCTGCTGGCAGCGTGTGGCGGCGGCGCGCGGCCGTATGATGCCGGGCAAATTTCGGCGGCCACTGGCGGTCCTGCTGCCGATTTTCCGATGGTGATCGGCGCGCCATTCGCTGTTGAGGGGATCACTTACACCCCCTCGGACACGATGAATTACGATGCGGTGGGCTATGCCGATCTGGGCGTTGATGGCGGCATGGGCGTTTCAGCCGCACATCGCTCGTTGCCACTGCCAAGCTACATCGAGGTGACCGCGCTCGACACCGGCAAGACCATTTTGGTCAGGGCCGAGCGGCGCGGACCGATGCGCGGCAACGCGCTGGTCGAACTTTCGCCGGGGGCCGCCGTTCAGCTTGGTGTGGTGGGTATGCCGCGCGCTGCGATCCGGGTGCGCCGGGTCAACCCGGTTGAACAGGACCGCGCCCTGCTGCGCATCGGCCAGCCAGCGCCGGCGCGGATGGATACTCCCAAATCGCTGTTGACCGTGCTTGGCCGCAAGCTCGATCGGCAAGCAGGCAATGCCGGGCCCGCACCGCTGGTGACCCCGCTGTCCGAACCCACCACGCCGCCAGCGCCGGTTCCGGTCAAGGGTCAGCCGGTCAAACCGGTCAAGCCGGCAACAGCGCCGGTGCCGAACTCTGCACCAGTTCCCGCTCCCGCTGCCAAGCCGGTTGCAGTTTCCGCGCAAGGCAAATTTATCGTACAGGTCGGAGCCTTTGCCAGCCGCGCCAACGCCCAGGCCGCTGCGAGCAAGATCGGCGGTTCGGTCAGCCCGACCGGCAAATTATGGCGCGTGCGGATGGGGCCTTACGCGTCCGCAGCCGAAGCCAAGGCGGCGCTGGCGAAGGCCCGGGCCGCAGGGTATAGCGATGCCCGAATCCAGCGCGCGGACTAGGCCTTTGCGCCGCGCTGGCCAGCGGGCCGCGCGCGGGGGATAGGTTTTGTCGATACGGGCGTTGTTGCTGTTGACCGCGCTGGCGCTGCCCGGAGCGACGCGCGCTTCGGATTACGCTACCGCGCCGGTCGCAGTAACTCTGCCGGTTCCGCCCGGTGTTGCCGCCGCGCCAATCGCCTTGCTGGCCGATTTCAGCTCGGGTCAGGTGCTTTATGCCCGCGCTGCCGATCAGCGCTTCTGGCCCGCGTCGATGACCAAGGCGATGACCGCGCTGGTCGCGTTCGATCTGATCGCGGCGGGCAAATTGCGCGAAGATGCGACGGTCACGGTCAAACCCGCGACCGCGCTGCGCTGGGCCGGGAAAGGGACCACGCTTAACCTGCGCGGCGACGAGCAGGTTACCGTCCGCGACCTGCTGATGGGCACCACCACGGTCTCGGCCAATGACGCCGCGGTGGCATTGGCCGAAGGCGCGCTGGGGTCGCTCGATGCCTGGACTGCCGCGATGAACGCCCGCGCGGCCGCGCTCGGGATGACCGGCAGCCACTTCGCCAACCCCAGCGGGTTTCCGGATCACGGCCAGACTTATGTTACCGCGAACGATCTTGTGCGCCTTGCCGCGGCGCTGATCGATGGGCACCCCGTGCTCTACCGTCGCTATTTTGGGCATCCGGCGATGGACTGGCGCGGCCGCACGCTGCGCAGTCATGATCCTTTTGCCGGAACCTTCCCCGGGGCCGATGGCATCAAAACCGGCTACAGTTTCGAATCCGGGTTCAATTTCCTCGGTTCGGTGAGCCGCAGCGGACGGCGGCTGGTGCTGGTGATCGGCCGCGCCGGGACTGGACCGGGCCGCGCTGCTGCGGCCAAGGCGCTGGCAGAATGGGGCTATAGCGCGTGGGACAGCCGCGCGTTCCTGACCCCCGGGTTCGTGGTCGGCGCGGCCACGGTTCAGGGCGGAGCGGCGCGCAGCGTGCCGCTGGGCGTGCCGCGCGGCTTTATGCTGAGCCTGCCCAAGGGGGCCGCAGCGCAGGTCAGCGGCCGGATTTTGTACGATGGCCCGCTCAAGGCGCCGCTCACCCAGGGGCAGCAGGTCGCCCGGCTTGAGCTGCGTATGGCGGGGCAGCCGGTTCATACCATTCCGCTGGTCACAAGCCGGGCCGTTCGCGCAGCAGGACCAATCGACAGGATCGTCAACGGCCTGCTAGGACTGCTGGCATGACGCGCGGCAAATTTATCGCCTTCGAAGGCGGCGAGGGGGCGGGCAAGAGCACGCAGGTGCGCTTACTCGCCGATGCGCTGGCGGCGCGCGGGATCGCCGGCGTGGTGACGCGCGAGCCCGGCGGAACCCCCGGGGCCGAAGCAATCCGCGGCCTGCTGCTGGGCACTGCGGGCGAAGGCTGGCACCCGCGCGCCGAGGCGTTGCTGTTCGCCGCCGCGCGTTCCGACCATGTCGAGCGGCTGATCGGGCCGGCACTCGAGGCCGGGCAATGGGTGATTTGCGATCGTTTCGTTGATTCGAGCCGCGCCTATCAAGGCGGGGCAGGCGGCCTGAGCGACGCCGAGGTGATGGCGCTGCACGCGGTCGGCAGTCAGGGCCTGCTGCCCGATCTGACCCTGCTGATCGAAGTGTCGGGTGCAACCGCGGCGGCGCGGGCCAAGGCGCGGGATGGCGATGCCGCCGACCGGATTGGCGGGCGCGATGCCGCGTACCATGCCCGGGTCGCGCAGGGCTTTGCCGCACTTGCCGCCGCCCAGCCAGAGCGGTTCGCGCGGATCGCGGGCGACGGCGCGGCAGGCGACGTTCACCGTGCCGTGATGGCGGCGCTGACCGCGCTGCTGGTCGCACCATGAGCGGGCTTGTCGGCCATGATGAGGCCTGGCGCGAATGGCGCAGCGCGCTGGGATCGGCGCGGATGCATCACGCCTGGATTTTGACCGGGCTCAAAGGGCTGGGCAAGGCGCAGTTCGCGCGCGCCGCAGCCGCCGAACTGGTGGCCGAGCCGGGTATCGCGCAGCCCCGGATCGAGGCGCATCCCGATATCCTGATCCCCGAGCATCCGCCCGAGAACAAGGAGGAGGTTAAAAAGCGCGAGGACGGTCAGCCTTATCGCCGCAAACGCTCGATCCCGATCGACGAGGTGCGCACGCTCCAGCGCCGCCTGATCACCCGGCCAACGCTGGGCAGCCGCCGCGTGATCATCATCGATCCGGCGGATGATCTGGAAAGAAACGCCGCCAACGCCTTGCTCAAAAGCCTTGAGGAACCGCCCGAGGGCACGTTTTTCCTGCTGGTTACGCACCGGCTGGGCCGGTTGCTGCCAACCTTGCGCTCGCGTTGCCGGGTGCTGCGCTTTGTCCCGCTCGCCGCCGCGCAGATCGATGCGGTCCTGCGTGATCAAGCGCCCGAGGCCGATGCCGCAACCCGTGCCGCAGCGGTCGCCGCCGCCGAGGGCTCGCCCGGCGCAGCACTCGATTTCGTGGCGCAGGATCTTGGCCGACTCCATCGCCTGATGCAGCGGCTGATCATTGAGGGCGACGAGCATTTCGCGCTGCGCGGGGCCTTGGCCGACGAAATCGGGGCCAAGCCTGCCCGCGAACGCCAGCAAGCCACCATCGATCTTGCGCGGGCGGTGGTCGCGGCAGAACTCGGGCGCGATGCGGCGCGCGACGGCGCCGTGATCGACGCGCATGGGCAACTGGTGCGGCTCGGCGCGCAATTGCCAACCTACAACTTCGATCCCGGGCTGGTGGCGATGGAACTCGGGGCCTTGCTGGCCGCGCTGGCGATGCCTAGAGAGACGGCTTGAACCAGTCAGAAAGTGCGCCGCCGGCCATGGCCGAACCCTATTACATCACCACCGCAATCGCTTATCCCAATGGGCGGCCGCATATTGGCCACGCCTATGAAGCGGTTGCCGCCGATGTGATCGCGCGGTTCCAGCGGATGCAGGGGCGCGATGTGCGGTTTGTCACCGGGACCGACGAGCACGGCCTCAAGATGGTCAAGACCGCGCGCGAACAGGGCGTCGAGGTGCAGGCGCTGTGCGATGAAATGTCGTCTTATTTCAAAGATATGTGCGACAAATTGAATATCTCGTATGATCGTTTCATCCGCACCACCGAGCCAGCGCATCATGCCGCCAGCGTGGCGATCTGGGAAGCGATGCAGGCGAGCGGTGAGCTATACCTCGATCGCTACGAAGGCTGGTACTCGGTCCGCGACGAAGCGTTTTACGAGGAAAAAGAACTGATCGCCGGGGCCGGGGGCGTCAAGCTCTCGCCGCAAGGCACCCCGGTTGAATGGACCGCCGAGGAAAGCTGGTTTTTCAAGCTGTCGGATTATGCGCAGCCGCTGCTCGATCACTACGCCGCCAATCCCGGCTTCATCCGCCCCGAAAGCCGCCGCAACGAGGTGCTTAAGTTCGTCGAGGGCGGCTTGCGCGATCTCAGCGTCTCGCGCACCAGCTTCGACTGGGGGGTGAAAGTGCCGGGTTCGCCCGATCATGTGATGTACGTGTGGGTCGATGCCCTGACCGCCTATATGAGCGCGCTGGGCTATCCCGATCAAGGCGGCGACTGGGCCAAATACTGGCCGGCCAACCTGCACCTGATCGGCAAGGATATCGTGCGATTTCATACCGTTTACTGGCCGGCCTTCCTGATGTCGGCCGGGCTGCCGCTGCCCAAGCAGGTGTTCGGGCATGGCTTCGTGCTGGCCCGCGATGGCTCGAAGATGGGCAAATCCGCCGGCAATACTGCCGATCCTATCGAGCTGGCCGAGCGTTATGGCGTGGATGCGCTGCGCTATTTCTTCCTGCGTGAGGTGAGCTTCGGGCAGGACGGGACATGGAGCGAAGAAGCCATCATCAGCCGCTGCAATGCTGAGCTGGCCAACAGTTTCGGCAATTTGGCGCAAAGAGTTCTTAGCTTAGTGGCCAAAAACTGCCCAGATGGGTTGCCGTGGTGCGCGGAAGCTAATGACGAACAACGGACCATTTTAGGTAGCGTATTGTCTGTTTGTCGTGATCAGGTTTTGCCTGACTTCGAACGCCTTGCATTGTCTGTCGCGTTGGAATCCTGGATGTCCATGGTCCATGAGTGCAACCAATTTATCGACGCACAAGCGCCGTGGGCACTCCGTAGGACTGATCCGGAAAAAATGAAATCGGTTTTGGCCACGCTTGTTTCCTGCATCAGGATTCTGGCGATCACAGTACGCCCTGTGGTGCCGCAAGGAGCCGATAAAATTCTAGATCAAATAGGTGTTCCGGCATCTGCGCGAAATTTTTCAGATCTAACAAGCTCTGATTGGTTTTCGAAATTAGGCCCATGCGCTCCGCTATCGCCAGCATTCCCGCGCCTCGAACTGCCCGCAGAAACCGACGCCTGATGCTGATCGATTCGCACTGTCACCTTGAGTATAAAGGCTTGGTCGAGGATCAGGCCGGGGTGCTGGCGCGCGCGCGCGCGGCCGGGGTGGGGGGCTTCCTGTCGATCTCGACCCGGCAGGGCGAATGGGCGCAGGTGATTGCGACCGCGGAGCGCGAGCCCGACGTCTGGGCCTCGGTCGGGATCCACCCGCACGAGGCCGATGGCCACGCCGATCTGGGCGAAGCTGCGCTGCTGGCGGCGACCGAGCATTCCAGGGTGATCGCGATTGGCGAGACCGGGCTCGATTACTATTACGACAAATCCGACCGCCGCACGCAGCAAGCTCTGCTCCGCCGCCATATCGCGGTGGCCCGGCAGACCGGGTTGCCGCTGATCGTCCATACCCGCGACGCCGAGCATGATACTGCCGCAATCCTGCGCGACGAACTGGAGCGGGGGGCTTACCCGGCGCTGATCCATTGCTTTACCGCATCGGCTGATTTCGCCCGCGAAGTGCTCGAACTGGGGCTGACGATTTCGCTGTCAGGGATCGTAACATTCAAAAATGCTAAAGACTTGCAAGACATTGCTACTAATTTGCCCGAAGACCGTATTTTGGTTGAAACAGACGCCCCGTTCCTCGCCCCGGTGCCGCACCGCGGGCGGGTGTGTGAACCGGGGTTTGTGGCTGACACGGCCCAATTTGTCGCGGCCCTGCGCGGCGTTTCGCCCGAGCATCTGGCGCAAACCACGACGCGAAACTTCGCGCGGCTGTTTACCAAGGCGGGCTTGTGAAGGTTCGCCTGCTGGGCTGCGGCACATCGACCGGGGTGCCGCGCGTCGGCAATGACTGGGGTCTGTGCGATCCGGCGGAGCCCAAAAACCGGCGTTCGCGGGTTTCGATCCTGGTCGAAAATTCAGCGGGGAGCCGGCTGCTGGTCGATACTTCGCCCGATCTGCGCAATCAGTTGCTCGATGGTGGGATCGACCGGATCGATGCCGTGTTCTGGACGCACGATCACGCCGATCATGTGCATGGAATCGATGACCTGCGCGTGCTGCGCTATGGCCGCGCGGCGCCGATCCCGGGCTATGCCGCCGATGAAACTGCGCGGCGGCTGCGGCTACGGTTCGGTTATGCGTTTTCCGGGCAGGAGGGTTATCCGACAATTCTGTCGCTCGAGCCGCTTGAACCGCTGCGGATGTGCGCGGGGTTCGGGGTACGCTGGTGCCAGATGCCGCACGGACCGGCGCAAAGCACCGCTTTTCGGTTCGATTGTGACGGTAAATCAATAGGCTATGCGACAGACTTCAATGAGATTCGCCGCGAAATGGTCGATCTGTTCACCGGGGTCGATATACTGGTGGTCGATTGCCTGCGCCGCGATCCGCATCCAACGCATGCCCATCTGGCGATGGCGCTGGAACTGACCGAAGCGGCGCGCGCCGGCCAAGCCGTGCTGACCCATCTCGACAAAAGCATGGATTATGCCACGCTCTGCACAGAAGTTCCGGCGCACGTGTTGGTCGGCTATGATGGGCTGGAGGTTGCAGCATAATGAGCACGGGTGCGATTTTAACCCTTTTGATCGGCTCGGCGTTGGCGCTGGTGCTTAACTGGAGCGCTCTGCGCAATCACGCGCTCGACCGGGACCAGCTGCTCAAGATGGCACTGATCTGGGCTGCGGCTATCGCTGGATTGACGCTGATCATCAGCCAGGTGAAGGTGTGAGCGCGGCCATCACCCACACCCATGGCCCGACTGTCATTTAACATAATATATATTATCAATCTTACGGGTCACTTCGCCTCCTCTGAGGCCCTCAATATGAATCATGTCCGTAGCGGACGCAAGACCCTGGCTTGCATCGCAATGATCACTGCCCATAGGGGCGATCTTCAATGTCCGCTAACGGCCAAATTAGCCCAAAAACCGGACTGTCCGGATACGACCCAAAACGGACACTAGCCTGGTTACTTGTCAGGCTTGCTGCACGTAAAGTTAAGCCCCTGCGAGCCTTCCTCACCATGGATAGTGTTAGCGCCATGGCAAGCACCCCAGCGGACCTCATGTTGGGCTTCCACTGGCCAGCTCCTGCCAGGTTGAACTGTCCAACTGTTCCCCGCGCCTCGCTGGCACTCGCCGCCCATGCTGCACCAGCCAATCTCAACCGGCCCCCCGCATTGGTTGGACAAAACCCTGCCACTCCCACTGGTCGAGGAGTTTCCGGAAGATAGGCTGACCAGTTTGACGCAGGCCAGCGCGTGGCGGCCATCACGTGCGATGATGCGGGATTTCTTGCCGTAGACCGAACCCTGCACGGGCAGGCCGCACGGCGTTGTTGAACTGGCGAGCCTTGCGCAGCCCCCCAAGTTTTGGCTTCTAAAAGTTTCCCAAATATCTTTAGAGCGACTGTAGTAACCCACACTCACTTGGCGTCGGACGACTTCGAGTTCGGCCAAAACCTGGTCGACAACCCTGATATTTTGTAGAGAGTTGTGTTTCACGCACGGGTCTTGGATTTCATTCACGCCTCGCCAAGCGCAGCCTTCGATATGAGGATATTTAGCTTTTAATGCCGTTACCACGCCCATTAGCCGGGCATGGATAGCGTTGTCGCGCAGCTGCTGTGGCGAGAGAGTCGACGGGGTCACGGGCCGAGCGGGTTTCGCGGCGATGTTGGGAAGCGGGGCCGGAAATGAATGCTTAACAGGACGGCCAGATCCTCGTTCTAGCTGAGCCGCCCTTGCCAGGGCCCTGCACGCACCATACCTATATTGCGCGCCTGTAACTGGCTGCGACCGGGCGCTCTGCGCAATCAGAATTTGAGCTGCCTTTCGTAACGACACTGGATCATTCTTCCAGATTTCTCGTCTGCCGAGTGTGCCGTAAACTTCCGTGTTGACGTCAAAGGTTTGGGTGCCAATATCGTAGCGATATTCATCGCTCCATGATTGTGCTTGAGCGCGCTGCGATGCAGATCCTAATTGGACATACGCGTTCCACTCATTCGGACATGGCTCGGCAGAAGCGGGGCTCCATGCAAATCCGCTCATCAAGAGAAAGCCAATGAGCGGAACACGGCGCGATTTTCCTAGCAGTGGCAAAGCCGAGCCAAGCCTAGCTGCGAAAACGGACGTCATGGGCCCCTCCCCAATGAAAGGTCTTTGTGGCCACATAAATTGATCTGGGGCAAGTATATTTGTTCGAGACCTTATCAGTCACGCTGACGCTCGTGTCCGCTTTCCAC
>JANOTT010000148.1:0-10834 GCA_031416535.1 Novosphingobium sp.
GACAATGAAGGCAACGATCTGGCACAATCCGGCCTGCGGCACCTCGCGCAAGACGCTCGCGATCCTGCAGGAAACGCCGGGGGTCGAACTGACTGTGACCGAATACCTCAGCCACCCGCCCAGCGCCGCCAGGCTCGCCCAGCTTTACCGCGATGCGGGTCTGACCCCGCAGCAGGGCCTGCGGCTGCGCGGAACCGATGCCGAGGAGCGCGGGCTGTCACACGCTGACAACGCAGCAGTGCTGGCCGCGATGGCGGCCGAGCCGCGGCTGATCGAGCGGCCGTTGGTGGAAACCGAAAAGGGGGTGCGGCTGTGCCGTCCGCAGGATGTGGTGCGCGAAATTCTTTAGGTGGGCGCGCGGCGCATCAACGCCGCGTCGCTGGTCATGCCTCTGATCCCGAGCACGATCACCGCCGCGCACAAGGCCTCGATTACCGCAAAACCGATCCACGGCGAATGGCCGTAAAGCCACACCCCGATGGCCGGCGCCGCAATATAGCCGGCGCCGCTGACCGAGGCGATGATCCCGGCCGACTGGCCTTGTTCGGCGCGGCTCACCGCCAGTGAAGCGCCGGCGGTAAAGCCCGGACGGAACAGCCCGAAGCCAAGCGAGATCATTGCCACCGCGATCGTGATAGCATGCAGGTCATGCGCCACCGACAGCAGACCGGTGCCGGTGGCGGCGATCGCGGTCCCCCACAGGCATGACGCGCGCGGCCCCAGTTTGAGGGTGGGGATTACCCCCCACTGGGCGAACAGCGTCGCCATCGCTCCCGCCATCAGCACCAGCCCGATCGGGCCCGCGCCGGCATTGGGATTGGCACGCAGCCCGAGCCGGTCGAGCACCAGAAAGCCGACAATGCCCAGCACCGCAGCTTGCGCGTGTCCGCCCAGCAGACCCGCGACCACCCATGGCCGCAGCCGGGGATCGCGCCACGCCAGCTTGGGGATGTCGCCCGGCAGATCGGCCAGTTCAGACTCGGCCTCGGTCTCGGTCTCGGTCTTGCGCAGTCGCGAATCCGAATTGGTGCTGAACGGCACGGCGACCACGTCGCCGCGCGCGGCAAACGCGGGGGTATCATCGGGCAGCCAGACCTTAAGCGCGATAAAGACCACCACGGCGATCAGCGTAAAGGCGACGAACGGACCGACCAGGCCCAATCCAGGCAGGATGAAATACGGAGCGAGCGCCGGACCCACCACCGTGCCGAGCCCGAAGCTGGATGAAATGAGCGACAGCGCCTTGGTCCGCTCCTCGCGGCTGGTGCGGCTGGCGACATAGGCCTGCACCGAGGGCGGAGCGGCCGACCCGAACCCGCCGTAAAGCGAGCGGCAGGCGGCGAACACGAGCAGCGTGCCAACCCCCGACAGCACGCCATTCAGGCCCAGCCACAGCGTCACCCCGCACAGCCCGAAGCTGGCGATGAACCCGATCAGTCCGATCCCCATCATCGCCTTGCGCCCGCGCCGGTCCGAGCGGCGCGCCCACAGCGGCGCGCAGATCATCCACAGCAGCGCCGACCACGTGTAAGCCAGACTGATCCAGAAATCCTCCACCTTGAGCGCGGTCCCGATCGAGGGCATGACCGACTGCATCGCGGTGTTGCCTGCCGCGGTCACCAGCATCACAGTGAATAGCAACGCCACCCGGCCGCCGGGCAGGCTGGCGGTGGTGCCAGGCTGGCCGGCGGGCTTGTCAGGATCGGCGTGGGACATCGCTTCGTCGCTAGCCCGCTCGCTCTTGCCTTGCAATGGCGGGACAAATTTGTGAAGGGCGCAGGAATATTCGCGAAATTCAGGACCAGCCACCAGCATGACCACTTCCGAGCTCGCCCACCAATCGCCGGGCCAACGCGCGAAGCGCCGGATCGTGCGGGCGATGGGTCCGTGGGGCGTGTTCCTGCAAGGATTTATCGAACATCCGGTGATGGTCGGCTCGATCATCCCGTCGTCGCACTTCACCATCGCCAAGATGCTGGCCCCGGTTAAGTGGAACGAATGCAAGCTATTTGTCGAATACGGCCCCGGGGTTGGTACCTTCTGCCGACCGGTGCTGGCCAAGCTGCCGCGCGATGGGCAGCTGATTGTGATCGACACCAACCCGCTGTTCATCGATTACCTCAAGGCGACCATCTCGGACAGCCGGTTCATCCCGGTCTTGGGTTCGGCCGCAGATGTCGAGGCAATTGTCCGCGCGCATGGCCACGATCATGCCGACTATGTGCTGTCGGGGCTGCCATTTTCGACCCTGCCCGACGGGATCGGCCCCGCCATTGTCGCCGCCACGCACCGCGTGCTGCGCCCCGGCGGCGCGTTCCTGGTCTATCAGTTTTCAGACAAGGCCCGTGATTTCATGGCCAAGCATTTCAGCCGGATCGACGCCGGGTTCGAAGCGCTCAACGTGTTGCCGTGCAAACTGTTCTGGGGCTGGAAGGACTGACCGGCCGAAGCCGTTCAGCCTGCCGTCCTATTCGAAGGTTTCGGCGGTCAGCGCGATCGATGAGGGCGAAAGCTGCTCGTACAGTGCGGTGGTCAGCGTGACCATGTACAACCCGACGGTCAGGCCCATTACCATCATCATCACGATCGGCGCGATCGAGCTGGTCAGGCCGGCCAGATTGCCCGGCTGCGGAAACCCGACGGTCACCATGAACGCCACAACATAAAGCACCATCACAGCGATTAAAACGAGGCCCCAGGCGAGCGCAATCTTGACCGAATTGTTCGCCGTTAGCTGCCAAGCCTTGCCGATCGCCGCAATTGGGTTGCGCACGCCGTCGATGGCAATCACCGGCAGCACCAGGCTAAGCCGCGCGAACAGATAAAAGCCACCCAGCAACATCGCGATGCCTAGCACAAGTGGCACCGCCGCAGATTGCGTCGCAACCGCGAGGCCGGCAAAGACCAGGCTCATCACGATGCCCATACCGATCCCGACCACCAGGTAGATCAGCGCGACCCCGAGCATCGGCAGTGCGCCGCGCAGCCCCGCTTCGATGGCGGCCAAGAACGTATCCTGCGCGCGCGCTGCACTGGCCCGCGAAAGGGCAATCTTCTGGGCAAAACTGATCAAAAAATAGAGCACATAAATCAGGATCACTGAGAAACCCATGCCGGGCAAAGGGTTGCTGCCGGTGCCCATGGTCTGCCGCATCATGGTAAAGACGATGCCGCCAAAGGCGGCGAACACGCCGATAATCGCAACGAAAAACAGCAGCCAGATGCCGACCAGCAAGCCGAACCGCGCGCCCAATCGCTGAAATGCATCTGAAAATGCCCGACTGGCGCTAAACTGCATGAAGTCCCCCTGCTCTGCCCTGCGGTTCGTCCTGCACAGGCGGCTGCCACATGTCTATCGCGGTTTACACCGCCGGATCGGCCGCCTGGCGGTAACTCGCCGCGATCACCGCGACGAAGCAGGCGAGCAGCGCAGCCTGGACCAGACAGCCGACCAGCGCGCCGACCAGAGCCGCCCCCGCCGCCCCCGCGATCAGCGTCGCCACCAGCACCACTGCCGCGGTGATCAGCCAGCCGACAATCCGGAAGGCGACGAAAATCAGCAGAATGAACACCAGCAGCTGCCAGCCGATTCCCTGGGTTGCGGCGAACGAGCGGCGCAAGGCCAGCACCGGATTGCGTTGCCCGTCCAGCAACACCGCCGGCCCGGCAAACGCGAACCGCACCAGCATATAAAGGATCACCACCGTGCCCATGACCGCGGCTAGCTGCGTCAGCGACAGCGAGCCGCTCAGCCCGATCAGGATCACCGGGATCAGCCCGGTCAGGAAACTGCCCGCCAGCGCCAGCAGCAGCGCAGCCAGGAAGGTCGGCGCGGCGCCTGCCGCTTTGCGCATCGCCTCGCTCACCGTCGGGCGCGCGGGATCGGCCAGCAGCGCCAGAGTGACCAGCATGCCGAAGAACTGCACCACCGTCACCGCGATTACGGGCATCCAGTTAGCATCGAAATAGACCCCCAGCCGGTCAAGCAATTGCGCTGCCTGCTGCCCGGCGACCGGTTCGGGCACCGGGGCGAGCATTTGCAGCGCGAAGTTGGGCAGAATCGAAAACACCCCGAGCACCGCCAGCAGCACGTCGCGGTTGGCGAGCAGCGCCTTGACCGCTTCGTCCCATATTTTCATCGTGTCGAACCGCCGGGCAGCTTTTGATCCAGTGGGCGGCGGCGCGGACGGGGGCAGGGGTGTGTTCATGCCCCCTTGCTAACCACAGCATTTGCCGCCACGCAAATGCTCGATGCTCGATGGTCCCCTCGTTGATCTGGAATGGCGCCGTGACAGCGCTCCGGTCCCCTATCGCTCCGCGCTCGCGGCGATGACTGCGCGCAACGCTGCAATCGCGGACGGCGCGGCGCGCGAACTGATCTGGCTGCTCGAACACCCGCCGGTCTACACCGCCGGAACCAGCGCTGCTGCGGCCGAATTGCTCGATCCGCGGTTCGAGGTGGTCGAGGCCGGGCGCGGCGGGCGCTATACCTATCACGGGCCGGGCCAGCGGATCGGGTACGTGCTGCTCGACCTCAAACGCCGCACGCGCGACGTACGCAGCTTCGTCCATGCGCTCGAAGGCTGGGTGATCGATACGCTGGGCGATTTCGGCGTACCCAGCTGGCGGGCCGACGGACGGATCGGGATCTGGACCACCGACATCGACGGGCGCGAAGCCAAAATCGGCGCGATCGGGGTGCGCATCCGCCGCTGGGTGACGATGCACGGGTTCTCGGTCAATCTGGCCCCGGATCTGGCCCATTTCCAAGGGATTGTGCCCTGCGGGATCGACCAGTTTGGGGTGACCAGTCTCGCGCGGTTGGGGATTGCGGTTGATTCGTCCACCTGGGATGCGGCATTGCAGACGCGCGCTGCGTCATTCCTCGCCGCGCTCGAGCGCCCCTGCGGCGAGGAGGCTGCGTAATGAAAGCTGGTTTTGTGGTGCTGATCGGCCTGCTCGTGCTGAGCGGCTGCTCGGGCGCGCCCAAGCAGGATGCCGGGGCCGGCACCGCGCAGGGCGAAGTGCTGCCCGGCGCGGCCAGTGACGCCATGTTGCCGCTCGATACGGTCAGGTCGCAGGCCCCGCTTGCGCCACAGGCCGAAGGCGGGGATGCGGGGGATGTGAAAGGGGCGAAGCCGGGCAAGGCCAGCGCCAAGCCCAGCGACCCGGCCGTAATAGCTACGCCAGAGGTAAAGCCTGAGGCGAGCGCCAGCGCGGCGGGTTCACCAACGACGAACTGACGCGTTCGGCGCTATCGGACTTAAACTTCCGCTTATGCTGAGCTTGTCGAAGCACAGTCTCGATCTTTGTGCCTCACGCACAGCCACCCCAAGCAGAAGCAATCCTTCGACAAGTTCAGGACGAGCCGGGACCGGGGTTATCGCAGGCGGATTGATCGCGATTCGATTCGGGCTCCTACTCCTCAATCCCCAGCACCCTGAGCGCGAGTTTGTAATGCGGCCGATCGATCATCCGCCGGTCGATCTGCAAGGTGCCGACGCCGGGATTTTGTTTGAACGCCGCAACAATCGCGCGCGCTTCCGCCAGTTCATCCTCGCTGGGGGTGAAGGCGGCGTTGATAATCTCGATCTGCGCCGGATGGATTGCCAGCATCCCGGCAAAGCCATCGGCGCGGGCTTCTTCGGCGGCGCGCTTGAGGCCCTTGGCGTCAGCAAAATCGGCGTGGAGCGTGTCGATCGCCATGACGCCGCGGGCATGCGCGGCCAGCAGGGTCTGGGTGCGGGCAAAGCGGAAGGTATCGGTCCAGCGCCCGTCCTGATCGCGCTTGCGGGTCGCGCTCAGCGCGGCCGAGAGATCTTCGGCGCCCCAGGTCAGCCCGGCCAGCCGCGGCATCGCGGCGGCGGCGTAATTCGCAATCGTGAGCGCCGCGCTGGCGGTTTCGCTGACCAAGGGCATGATCTTGACCGCATTGGGGGCGAGCCCGCTGCGGCTTTCAAGTTCGTAAATCTCGGCCGAGAGCTGCTGCACCGATTCGGGTCCGGCGCTCTTGGGCAGCATGATCCCGTCGGGCGCGCCGGGCAGCACCGCCAGCAGGTCCTCGCGCCACTGCCGGCTGTCGAGCGCGTTGATCCGCACCCAGCGCCCGATCCGCTTGCCGCCGGTCACCTGCTCGCGGTGCGCGGCGAGCCAGGCCCCGGTCATTTCGCGCGCGGCGGCCTTGTTTTCTGCTGCAACCGAATCCTCGAGATCGAGGATCAGCATGTCGGCCCCGGTGCCGATGGCCTTGCCCAGCTTTTTCTCGCTGTCCCCTGGAACGAACAACCATGACCGCACTGGCATCGCGTCAGATCCTTTCTGGCCTCAAGCCGGCACCAACGCCGGGTAATCGATATAGCCCTCGGGCCCTGGCAGATACCAGCTTTTCGGGACGTTAACGTTGGGCGCCCATTCGGCCCCGAACCGGATCCGTTCGGCAAGATCGGGGTTGGAGATATAGGGGCGGCCAAAGCTGACGGCATCGCCGCGGCCACTTGCCACATCGGCGGCGGCCTGCTCGGCTGTGTAGTCCGAATTGAGCACCAGCGCGCCGGTATAGAGGCTGCGGATCAGGCCATCTTGTTGCGGCACCTTGGTGGCGCCGAAGGTGCCTTCTGGGCCGGGTTGGCGCAGTTCGACAAACCCAATGCCAAGCTCTTGCACCACCCGCGCAGCGGCTGCGAAAATGCTTGCCGGATCGGGATCGTCGCAGCCCTGCGTTTCGCCATTGGGTGAAAGCCGGATCGAGACGCGGTCCGCGCCCCAGACAGCGATCAGTGCCGCGAGCACTTCGCGCAAGAACCGGGTGCGGTTTTCGGGGCTGCCGCCATATTCATCGGTGCGCTGGTTGGTCGATGTACGCAGGAACTGGTCAACCAGATAGCCGTTGGCGCCGTGTAGCTGGACCCCGTCAAACCCCGCGGCCTTGGCGTTGCGGGCGGCGTGGGCATAGTCGCCAACGATCCGCTTGATGTCATCGAGCGTGGCGGCGCGGGCCTGTTCGTGCGGCTTGCGTCCGGTCGGCGTGTGCGCGTGATCGGGCGCGGTGGTGGCGCTGGCCGAGACTCCGGGCTCACCGCCAAGGAAATCGGGGTGGACGATCCGCCCCATGTGCCACAGCTGCAGCACGATCTTGCCGCCTTCGGCGTGCACCGCTGCGGTGACCGGCTTCCAGCCTTCAACCTGCGCATCGTTCCAGATCCCCGGCGCGGCGGGCCAACCGAGACCTTCGACGCTGATCCCGGTCGCTTCGGAAATGATCAGCCCGGCCCCGGCGCGTTGCCGATAATATTCGGTCATCATCGCGTTGGGAACTGAACCGGGGTCGGAACGGCCGCGCGTAAGCGGGGCCATCAGGATGCGATTCTTGGCCATGATTGCGCCAAGCTGGAGCGGCTGAAACATTATCTCGTGCAAGTGGGTTCTCCGATGGATTTCGTTTTGCAATCTTTAGCCGGTCGCTAAGGCATGGTCATGGGCAATGCAATGGGGGCCGCGCTGGCTGCGCCGTCGAACTGGAAATGGACGCATTTTGCTGCGCTGATGGGCGGCAATATTGCGCTGGCGCTCGGCCCGTGGTCGGTGCGGCTGGCCGATACCGGTCCGGTCTCGGCGGGGTTCTGGCGGCTGGCACTGGCGGTGCCAGTGCTCGCGTTGCTGGCGCGGGCCAGCGGGCAGAAATTGTCCGGGTTCGGCACCAGGGTGTGGCTGGCGATTATCGCGGCCGGCGTGTTTTTCGCGCTCGACGTGGGGGCGTGGCATATCGGGATCGGCATGACCCGGCTGGCCAATGCCTCGCTGTTCGGCAATGCCGGCAGTCTCGTGATCATGGCCTGGGGCCTGATCACACTGCACCGCGCGCCGCGCCTGGGCGAATGGCTGGCCTTGGCAGCGGCGCTGACCGGATCGGCGATCCTGCTGGGCCGCTCGTTCGAGATCGACCGCACCACCGCGCTGGGCGATCTGTTCTGCGTGGCCGCAGGGCTGCTCTACGCGGGCTATCTGATCCCGCTGCAGAAATACCGCGCGAGCCTTGGCGGCTGGTCGCTGTTAACCTGGTCGAGCATCGCCGGGCTGCCTGTGCTGCTGGGAATTGCGCTGGCGCTGGACGAGCCGATCTGGCCGCAAAATTGGGGGCCGGTGATCGTCCTGGCGCTGCTCAGCCAGCTGATCGGGCAGGGCCTGCTGGTCTATGCGCTGAAGCATTTCACAGCCTTGGTGGTGGGCCTGGCCTTGCTGACCCAGCCCGCAATCGCAGTCACGGTCGGCTGGGTGGTGTTCGGCGAGGCGCTTGGCCCGCTCGATTTTGCCGGCATGGCGCTGGTCGGGCTCGGGCTGGTCCTGGCGCGCTCGACGCAAGGCTAAGCGCGCGCTAACCTGGTGCTAACACCATCTTGGGAGACTATGCCGTGAAGCACCTTGCCCTGTTCGCCGCGCTGCCGTTCGCTGCGCTGGCACTCTTGCAGTTGCCCGCCGATGCCGCGCGCCCGGCGCATCATGCCAAGGCGGCGAGCGCGGCCAATCACCAATTCCAGCAGATATCCACCCGGTTTCTCGGCGCTGCCCTGAAAGCGTCCCCGGTCGAGGCAACTGCGCTGGGCGAGCACCGCTATGACCGTTTGCTGCCCGATATTTCACCCGCCGGACGGCTGGCGCGCCGCCAGACCTGGCAGGGCTTTCTGGCGCAGTTGGCGCGGATCAATCCGGCGCAATTGAGCCGCGACAACCAGGTCGATCTGGCGCTGCTGAGGAACGAACTGCAATACCGCGTGTGGGCCGATCAGGCAGAGCAGGGCTGGGCGTGGAACGCGCAGCTCTACAACGATATTGCGGCGAGCTCGCTGTATACGCTGGCGGCGCGCGATTTTGCCCCGTGGGCTGTGCGGCTGAACAGTGCGACCGCGCGGATGGAGGCGCTACCCGCCTTGCTCAAGGCCAGCCGCAGTCAGCTGGTCCCGGCGCGGGTGCCGCTGGTCTATGCGCAGACCGTCTCGAAGCAGAACGCCGGAATCCTCGAGATTGCCGAGGGTATGCTGGCACCCCACGCCGCTGCGCTGCGCGGAGCCGACCGGGTGCGGTTCGATGCCGCGCTGGCGGCACTCAAAGTGGCGGTGGCCGATCAGCAGGTGTGGCTCGATACCGTGCTGGTCCCGGCGGCCAAAGGCGACTTCCGGCTGGGCACCAGGCTTTACGACCAGAAGATGAAATTCGGCCTGATGAGCGATATGACCCGGCCCGAGCTCAAGGCCCGCGCGCTCACGGCCAAGGCCGCTACCCGCGCCGAGATGTACGGTCTGGCGCGGCAAGTGCTGCAGGGCCGCGCCGATGCCCCGGCGCTGCCCGGCAACCCCACTGCACCACAGCAGCAGACCGCGATCGAGGCCGCGCTCAAACTGTCCTACGCCAAGCACCCGCCGCGCGGGGCACTGGAACAGCGTGCACGCGAAACGCTGGCCGAGGCGACCGCGTTTGTGGCCAAGGCGGGGTTCGTGCGGATGCCCGACGGGCCGGTGAAAGTGATCACCATGCCCAAGTTCCAGCAAGGCAACGCGGTCGCCTACAACGATCCGCCGGGGCTGTTCGAACAGGGCCAGCAGAACTTCTACGCCGTGTCGCCGATCCCGGCTGACTGGACCGACGCGCAGGCCGACAGCTTCCTGTCCGAATACAACGACTACATGATCCACGACCTGTCGATCCACGAGGCGATGCCGGGCCATTACCTCCAGCTCGATCACTCGAACAAATCGCCCGATGTGCTGCGCGCTTATCTGGGCTCGGGCCCGTTCGTCGAGGGCTGGGCGGTCTATGCCGAGGGGATGATGATGGACGCGGGCTATCTGGCCGGCGATCCCCAAGAACAGCGATTGTTCAAGCTGACCGTGCTCAAGATGCGGCTGCGCTCGATCACCAACACGCTGCTCGATATCGGCATCCAGACCGAGGGCATGACCCGCGACCAGGCGATGGATCTGATGCAGAACGGCGCCTTCCAGGCCGAGCGCGAAGCCGCCGGCAAATGGACCCGGGCGAGCCTCTCGTCGGTGCAGTTGCTCAGCTACTTCACGGGGTTTTCCGAACATATGGCGCTGCGCGAGGAGGCCAAACAGCGCTGGGGCCAGAGCTACACGCTGCGGCGCTATAACGACACTGTGCTCAGCTACGGCTCGCCCCCGGTGAAGTACGTGCGCGCGCTGATGTTCGGGTTGCCGGTGGGGTAGATTGAAAACGGTGAAGCAGAATTACGGTTCTGCCTAGTTAGGGCTGGTGGCTTTCGATCTGCTTTTTCAGCGAAGCAATAGCTTCGTTGAGCTTCACACGCCTGTCGTCGGACAGATGCCTAAATGGCCAAGGATCTTGCGACGTCTTTTCAATTATTGATGCGCAAAGCCCAAATATTTGAGGAAGTCCGTCCAATTGGATTGACCATCCCATCGGATTGAAATGAGCAAACTGCTTTCGAAGGCCATTCAGACCTTTAAAGGCAGAAATTTCGTCGTCTGTTATAGCCAGCACCGATCCACTGCCGTGCTCGATTCTAGGTTTCTGCCCTGCCACGCGTTCAAGCAATGTCTGTGGGTCTGCCATCCAATCAGTGGGCACTTTTCCAACGCGGCCTGAAGCATACCAATTTAGCCATACTGTTGCGCTGTTGGCCGTTAGGTGTCCGAGATTTGCGGTGCCTGCAAGATGACACACCATCGCGCCTTGGAGCGCATTCTGAAGAGCTATGATGGCCCATTTCCAGTGGACGGGATTGCCAGCGATCAAATCCAAACAAGTCGAGCAATGCTCGATTGAGCAGATGACATCTTCAGCTTCGTCGGTTTGCAGC
>JANOTT010000149.1:0-20862 GCA_031416535.1 Novosphingobium sp.
ATAGAGCGCGATTGCCTGCCGTTCCGATAAGCGGCGCCAGCGCGTGAGCGCGCAGACCAGCATGAACCCGCCGGTGAAATACATGCCGGTCACGTCAAAAAACTGCCCCCACAGCGACAGCGTCGCGTGGAGCAGGACCGAACCCAGCCCGACGATTATCGCGGTGACGCCGAAGAACGCCGCCGCCTTGCGATCAAAGCCCGATTGCCAATGGTCGCCCCGCGCCAGCACGATCATCAACAGCCCGGCAAAGACATAGCCATAGCTCGAAAAACTGTCCGCCGGTTGCAGGATCAGCGCTCCGATCCGCGGAAATTCGCAGAAACAGCGCGTTGCGGTGCAGGTGGCCGGGGCATAGGCCGCCCAATCAGGCCCCAGCCCGGCAAGCACCAGCGTGGTGGCCAGCACTGCCAGCACGGTCAGGCCCAGGCTGGTCACGATATCGCGTGTGGTGATCATCACGACTGACTGGCAGGTTGTCCGCCCAGCAGCAAGCCTGCGCACTTGCCACCACGGGCCGCCATGCTTATCGGCCCAGCATGACTATCCAGCCATCAGACTCGATCCTGATCGTCGATTTCGGCAGCCAGGTTACCCAGCTTATCGCGCGCCGCGTGCGCGAGGCCGGGGTCTATTCCGAGATCGCGCCGTTCAATTCGGCCGCTGAAGCCTTCGCGCGGATGGAGCCCAAAGGCATCATCCTGTCGGGCTCGCCCGCCTCGGTGCTAGACGAAGACGGCCCGCGCATTCCGGATGAAATCCTCAATTCCGGGTTGCCGATCATGGCCATCTGCTATGGCCAGCAGGCGCTGATGCACCAGCTTGGCGGCGAAGTGCTGCCGGGTGACAGCGGCGAATTTGGCCGCGCCTTTATCGAAATATCAGACAGCTGCGCGCTGTTCGATGGCCTGTGGGCCGAGGGCGAAAGCCACCAGGTGTGGATGAGCCACGGCGACAAGGTGACCAAGCTCGCCCCCGGTTTCCGCCCGGTCGCATCGAGCGCCGGTGCGCCGTTCGCGGTGATCGCCAACGACGAGCAGCGTATCTACGCGATGCAGTTCCACCCCGAGGTGGTCCACACCCCCGATGGCGGGCGGCTCTACCGCAACTTCGTGCGCCACGTTTGCGGCCTCGCCGGTGACTGGACGATGGCCGAATTCCGCAAGACCAAGATCGCGGAAATCCGCGCGCAGGTCGGCAAGGGCAAGGTCATTTGCGGGCTCTCGGGCGGGGTCGATAGCGCGGTTGCTGCGGTGCTGATCCACGAGGCGATCGGCGAGCAGCTGACCTGCGTGTTCGTCGATCACGGGCTGATGCGGCTGGGCGAGGCCGAGCAGGTCGTCAGCCTGTTCCGCAACCACTACAATATCCCGCTGATCCACAAGGATGTCTCGGCGCTGTTCCTCAATGGTCTGGCCGGGCTGACCGACCCCGAAGCCAAGCGCAAATTCATCGGCAAGACTTTCATCGACGTGTTCGAGGCCGAAGCCAAGGCGATCGGCGGGGCAGAATTCCTCGCGCAGGGCACGCTCTACCCCGATGTGATCGAGAGCGTCTCGTTCACCGGCGGGCCGAGCGTGACGATCAAGAGCCACCACAACGTCGGCGGCCTGCCCGAACGGATGAACATGCAGCTGGTCGAGCCGCTGCGCGAACTGTTCAAGGACGAGGTGCGCGAACTGGGCCGCGAGCTGGGGCTGCCCGACATTTTCGTCGGCCGCCACCCGTTCCCCGGCCCGGGCCTGGCGATCCGCATCCCCGGCGAAGTGACCCGCGAGCGCTGCGACGTGCTGCGCAAGGCCGACGCGGTCTACCTCGAGGAAATCCGCAACGCCGGGCTGTACGACGCGATCTGGCAGGCTTTTGCGGTGCTGTTGCCGGTCAAGACCGTGGGCGTGATGGGCGATAGCCGCACCTACGACAACGTCTGCGCGCTGCGCGCGGTGACCAGCACCGACGGCATGACCGCCGATATCTACCCGTTCGACGCCGCCTTCCTGAGCCGGGTGGCGACCCGGATCATCAACGAGGTCAAAGGCATCAACCGGGTGGTGTACGATTACACCAGCAAGCCGCCGGGAACGATTGAGTGGGAATGAGCCAAGTCGACCATTGACAGAGCAAAACGTTCTTATTATGTTCTTGGCTTGGCAAGAGGAGGGCGAAGCTGATGTCCGTCGACTATATTATGATCGGAACCAACGATCTGACCCGCGCGCGCCCGTTCTACGATGCGGTGTTCGCGCAAATCGGGGGCGAGCTCGATGTCGAGTATCCCGGCTTCACCTTTTGCTATCGCTTCCGCAACGGCACGCGCGCTTGGGTGGCGGGGCCGAACAACAAACAACCGGCCGTATCCGGTAACGGCAACATGCCGGGATTCCGCTGTGGTTCGGAAGAAGAAGTCAACGCCGCCCACGCCGCTGCGCTTGCCAACGGCGGTATTAGCGAAGGCGATCCCGGCCCGCGTCCGATGTACGGCCCCGACTTCTATGGCGCTTACGTTCGCGATCCAGACGGCAACAAGATGAGCTTTATCTGCAACCGCGCGGCCGTTTGAGCGGCTAGCTGGCTAGCCCGGCCGGATCATCAACGAGGTCAAGGGGATCAACCGGGTGGTGTACGATTACACCAGCAAGCCGCCGGGAACGATTGAGTGGGAATGAGCCGATGCTGCCCAAGGGTTACGTCATCGCCCAAGTCACCGAGATCCATGATCAGGATAGCTACGCCAGCTACCGCGAGCTGGTCGGGCCCACGGTCACGAATTACCATGGCCAATTCATCGTTCGCGGCGGCGCGGCAGAGCGGATCGAGGGCGCCGACCCATGCGAGCGGATCGTGATTATTGAATTTCCGAGCGTTGCGGAGGCCAAGGCCTGGTATGGCTCGGCAGAGTATCAGGCGGCGCTAGCCCTGCGCCTGGCGGCATCGACGGGTACGGTAATGATCGTCGCGGGAACCTAGACCGCCACAAACCGCCCCGCCTCCCGGTCCTTCCTCACCCGCAGCCCGTCGAACACCTGCCCGCTCATCGCGATATAGACCCCCGGGGCGGCGACCTGCGCGGCAGCGAAGGCCATGCCCAAGTTAAACGGTGCGTCGGTTTCGGCAAACCGCGCGGGGGAGAGCGCGCCGGTCAGCACCATGGTCTTGCCTGCGATCCCCGCCAGCGCCTTGGCGGTGTCGGTCATCGTGTCGGTGCCGTGCGTGATGACGATCCGCAGCTCGGGCGCTGCGGCCACGCGCCGCGCAATTTCGTCGCGATCTTCGCCCGTTAGCTCGAGGCTGTCCTTGCGGCACACCTCTTCGATCCGGAACGGCAGCGCGACCCGCGCTTGCTTGAGCAGCGCCGGAATCCCGCTGTCGCCGATCTGGTATTCGCTCAGCGCGTCGAAATAGTTTTTGTCGATCGTGCCGCCGGTGGTGAGCACAAGAATAGGAAGGCTTTGCATGGTGCCGCCCTAGCCGGTTGCGCTGGGGCTGTCCAAGCACGCGAACGGCGTGCTAGCCTGCGGGCCGGGCCGATCGAGGGGAACATCCATGGCAAACTTGGCAGACGCGCCGCGCGCATCGCATAGACGGCTGTTCTGGATCGTGGTGCTGCTCGCGCTGTCGGTGCTGCTCAACTATATCGACCGCGGCGCGATCGGGGTCGCCGCCCCGCTGATGAAAGCCGAACTGGGCTTGTCGGCGACCGGGTTCGGGATCGCGGTGTCGGCGTTCTTCTGGGTCTATGCGCCGCTGTGCCTGGTGGTCGGCTGGCTGTGCGACCGGTTCTGCGTGTACCGGATGTTTGCCGCCGGGCTCGCGCTGTGGGCGCTGAGCACCATGCTGACCGGGTTCATTCACGCGTTGGCCCCGCTGATCGCGCTGCGGCTGCTGCTGGGGCTGGGCGAAAGCATCGCCTTTCCGGGCAGCTCCAAGATTATCGCGGCCGAAATCCCGGCCGCGCGCCGCGGCAGTGCCAATGCGCTGATCGCGGCGGCCATCGCGTTTGGCCCGGCCATCGGCACCCTCGCCGGGGGCACGATCCTGGCGGCGGCGGGGTGGCGGCCGATTTTCTGGATCTTTGGGGCGCTGACGCTGCTGTGGCTGCTGCCGTGGCGCTTGGCCTCGGCCCCGCTGCGCTCGCGCTCGCTGCGCGCGCCAACGATCGAGCCAGCCCCGTTCGCGGCGCTGCTGCGGGTGCGCGAGTTGTGGCTGATGGGCGTGGCGCACTTTTGCGCGAACTACGGGTTTTATTTCCTGCTCGCCTGGCTGCCGCTCTATCTGGTCAACACGCTGCAGTTCTCGATCCCCGAGATGACGCTGGTGACCACGCTGGGGTTCGTGGCGCAAGGGGTCAGCGCGCTCGCGCTGGGGCGCTGGTCCGATGCCCGCGTACGGGCCGGGGCCGACGAGGGGCAGCTGCGGCGGCGCGTGTTGCTGGGCGCGCAGGGTCTGCTTGCGCTGGCCATCGCCGGGCTATGGCTGGCGACCGGGGTCTGGCAGGTGGCGGCGTGGCTGCTGCTGGCCGGACTGGCGATTGGCGGAATCTCGGCCAATATCTTCGCCGCCGCGCAGATTTTCGCGGGACCGCGCCGCGCTGGCAGCTGGGTCGGGGTGCAAAATGCGGTCGGCAACTGCGCCGGTATCGTCGGCCCGCTGATTACGGGGGTGATCGTCGACCGGCTCGGCGGGTTTGGCTGGGCCTTTGCGGTTGCCGTTACCGTCTCGGCGCTGGGCACGCTGTGGTGGTGGAAGTTGCTGCCGCAGCTGCGCCCGATCGCCGAACCGGACCGGGTCAGGGCCGGAACGTAACCCCGGTCATGGCTTCGGACTTGGCCCACAGCGCCTTGGCCAGCGCGGCATCGCGAATGTGCGGAAATACGCCCGATCCGCGCGGGGTGGTGTCATCGGCCAGCGCGCCGATGTTGCAATCCTCGCAGTACACCCCGCCCCGGCCTTCGAGCAGCGGCGAGACCGCACACCACACGCTGGTGGCCGCGCCGGCCGCGGCCGATTTGAACGCTTCGTGGACCTTGCCGGCCGCGTCGTACCAGCCCATTTTGACCTGTTCTTCCATCGTCAGGTGGCGTTGCAGCGGGGTCGCGATGCCGCCGGGGTGAACCGCAAAGGCGCGCACGCCCGCGTCCTGCCCGCGCCGATCAAGCTCAAGCGCGAACAGCGCGTTGGCTGACTTGGCCTGACCGTACGCGGTCCACTTGTCATAGGCGCGGCGTTCGAAATTCACGTCGTCCAGATCGAGCCCGCCCAGCCGGTGCCCGATCGACGAGACCGACACCACCCGCGCCTTGCCGCTCTTGGCCAGCAGCGGCCACAGCCGCGCGGTCAGCTGGAAATGGCCCAGGTGATTGGTTGCAAACTGGCTTTCATAGCCGCGCGCATCGCGGGTCAGCGGATTGGCCATCACCGCGGCGTTGTTGATCAGAAGGTCGATCCGGTCGGTGATCGCGGCGGCGCTTACCGCAAAGGCATCGATCGACGCGGGATCGGACAGGTCGAGCGGCAGCACGCTGATCTGCCCGTCGATCCCGGCGAGGTCATTCAGCGCCGCATCGGGCCGCCGCGCACCGATGATCACGTGCGCGCCAGCCTCCGCCAGCGCGCGCACGGTCTCGGTCCCCAACCCCGAATAACCGCCGGTGACCAGCGCGGTCTGGCCCGCCAGATCAATCCCGGCAATCACCTCGCGCGCGGCCGTGCGGTGGCCAAATGGGGAGTCAATCGGGGCTTGAGCGGTGGGCATGCGAGCTTCCTTCTGGGGGTGGTCTGGCCACGATAGGCGGCCCTGCGCGCAGGGCAAGCTCAGGCGGCGAGCGGGGCGGTCTCGATCTGCGCGATTGCGGCGTGCAGCCGCCGCGCGGCGGGCAGCGCCAGCCGGTGCTCGAACAGCGTCAAATGTCGGCGCAGCGTGCGCTGGACCGAGCCGGTGCCGCTGCCGGTGGGCTCACCCATCTCGCGGTAATGCTCGAGCCCATAGCGCAGGATAATCGTGGCATTGATCGCCAGATCGCGCAGCCGCTCGCGCGGCCAGTCCAGCTGCCCCGCATCGACCAGCGCGGCCAGATAGAGCTCGAGCTGGGCGAAGGTCTGCTCGAGCCAGTCGGGGGCATTGCGGCGCACCACCGCGGCGTGTTCGCCATAGCTGGGCTGATCGCGGTAGAGGAAGCGGAAGTCGCGGAACTCGCCCATCATCGCCGCCAGCATCGCGGCATAATCGCTGACCGGATCGCGCGCGGGCCGCAACGCCAGCCGCGCTTCGATGGCCACGGCAAAGCGCTCGCCAATCGCATCGAGCAGCGCGCGGCGGGTCTTGAAATGGTACCACAGGTTGCCCTCGGCGATCCCGCAGGCGGCGGCCAGCGTAGCGGTGCTGACCGCGCCATAGCCCTGTTCGTTGAACAGGGCGCGCGCGGTTTCAACGATCCTGTCTCTGGTCTTCACAAGCGTCGTCTTATTAGAACTGCGACAGCGTCACCGGCAGCGCGGTATAGCCGTGGACAAAGCACGCCGGGACCCGTCCGACCGGCCCGGTTACCGTCGCCCGCAGGCGGCGCTTGCCCATTTCCTCCAGCAAGGTGCACAGCTGCAATTCGGCCACCCGCGCGCCGACGCAGCGATGGATGCCATAGCCGAACGACAAGTGCCGCCGGGCATTGTCGCGATCGACGATCACTTTGTCGGCGTCCTTGAACACGCTCTCGTCGCGGTTGGCCGAGATGTACCACAGCACGACCTTGTCACCCTTTTTCATGGCGACGCCTTCGATCTCGGTGTCTTCCTCAACCGTGCGGCGCATATGCGCCAGCGGGGTCTGCCAGCGGATCAGTTCCTGCACTGCATTGGGGATCAGCGCCGGGTTGGCCTCCAGCTTGGCGCGTTCTTCGGGAAACTGATCGAGCCCGTAGACGAACGAGGACATCGAATTGCGCGTGGTATCGTTGCCGCCCACGATCAGCAGGATCAGGTTGCCCATGAATTCTTCCTGGCTCATGTGCTTCATCGCATCCGATTGCAGCATGACCGAGATCAGGTCCTTGCCCGGATTGGCCACCTTCTGCTGCCACAACACGCCAAAGGCCGCGCCCATTTCGGCCATTGCCGCGTTGCGCAAGCCCAGATCTTCGGGGCGCTTCATCAGTTCGACATTGCCGCCGATGTCCGACCAGTAGGTCAGCTTGTGGCGCTGTTCCCACGGGAAATCGAACAGGTCGGCGAGCATGCCGGTGGTCAGTTCGATCGAGACTTTTTCGACCCAGTCGAACTGCTCGCCGATCGGCAGCGAATCGAGCACTTCGGCGGTGCGGCGTTGGACCGCAGCCTTCATCGCCGCAACTTCGCTGGGTCCGAACGAGGGGGCAACGGTGCGGCGCTGGGCGGTGTGGTTGGGCGGGTCCATCGCGATAAACATCGGCAGGCGCAGTTCGCCTTCCATCGGCTTTTCCACATCGCCCGCGATCGAGATCCCGCCATATTCCCAGCTTGACGAAAACACCTTGGGCAGCGCTTCGATATGGATGATCGGCTTGTAGGTGCTGACCGACCAATAAGGCCCGAACGAACTTTCGGGAACATACTGGATCGGCGCCTGCGCGCGCAGCGTGCGGAACGGTTCCTGCCAGCGGTCTTCGGCATAAAGCGTCGCGTCGGAAACATCGATCGGGGCAATCGGCGAGGCGGTGCGTGCTAGCGTGGCGGCAGTGGCCATGGTTCTCTCCCAATTCTCTTATGGAATCTGTTTAGGGGGAACACCCTAAACTGGGCAACGGCAGAGTCAAGTATGCGGCCCGCGCCCAAGCAAACGCCGCCCGGATCGCTCCGGACGGCGCAGGTCGGTCAGGTTAAGCGGTAATCAGCGCGGCTTGGCGACCCGGCGATAGGGCACGAATTCACCCAGGCTGATAAAGCCGTTGGTGAAACCGCCACCGCGATCGACCGTGGTCACGATATCGAGGCTACAGAACTGGCTGCCGTAAAGCCGCGTCACCATGATATCGTCATCGTCGAGGTCCTGCACATTGCGCGGGGTGTTGACCCAGATCGTGTTGCCCCAGCCATAGACGATCGCGGTCTTGTCGAGCACCTGCATCTCACGCGTATCGTACTGCGAAATGCAGTGCACCGGCTTGCCCGCAACGCGCCCGTCGAGCAGTTTGTCGAGCTGTTGCTGCGGGCTGAGCCGCGGTTTGGCTTCGAGCGCCGGGCCGGCCAGCAAAGCTGCGGCAGCAACAAGCGCGATGGCGAGGGTACGCATGGGGTTGGGCTCCAGCACGAGTGAGACGCCGATCATAACATCATTAGCTGAACTGCGGCTGAAAAATCAGGCGGTCCCGCCCACGGTCAATCCTGACACCAGCAGGGTCGGTTGACCCACCCCGGCTGGCAGACTTTGGCCGGCCTTGCCGCAGATCCCGACGCCCTCGTCGAGCGCCAGATCGTTGCCGATCCCGATTACCTTGGTCAGCACAGTCGGACCGTCGCCGATCAGCGTCGCGCCTTTGATTGGCGCGCCCAATTTGCCGTTCTCGATCTTGTAGGCCTCGGTGCACGAGAACACGAATTTGCCCGAGACGATGTCGACCTGCCCGCCGCCGAAACTTTTGGCGAAAATGCCCGATTTGACGCGCGACAGCAGTTCGAGCGGATCATCGTTGCCGGCCCGCATGAAGGTGTTGGTCATGCGCGGCAGCGGGGTGCTGGCATAGCTTTCGCGGCGCCCGTTGCCGGTTGCCGCCACCCCCATCAGCCGCGCGTTGAGCCGGTCCTGCATGTAACCTTTGAGAATGCCGTCCTCGATCAGGACGTTTTCCTGCGTCGGCGTGCCTTCGTCGTCGATCGATAGCGAACCGCGCCGACCCTGCCCGCTTACCCCGAGCAAGGTGCCGTCATCGACCACGGTCACCCCGGGCGCGCCAACCCGCTCACCGATCCGGCCCGAAAAGGCGCTGGTGCCCTTGCGGTTGAAATCGCCTTCGAGCCCGTGGCCGATCGCCTCGTGCAGCAGGATGCCAGGCCAGCCGGGGCCGAGCAGCACGGTCATCTCGCCGGCCGGAGCATCGACGCTTTCGAGGTTGGTCAGCGCCTGCGCCAGCGCCTCGTCGATCGCGCGGTGCCAGGTCGCGGGCTCGAACAGGTCGTCGTACAGCCGCCGTCCGCCGATCCCGAAGCTGCCAGTTTCGCGCCGCCCGTTTACCTCGGCGACGATGCTGACGTTGAGCCGCACCATCGGGCGGACATCGCTGGCGGTAAAGCCATCGGCGCGCATAATCTCGACCGCCGACCAGTTGGCCGCCAGGCTGACACTGACTTGCGCCACGCGCGGGTCACGCGCGCGTGCAGCGGCGTCGATCGTCTCAAGCAGCGCCACCTTTTCGGCAAACCCGACCGCGTCGAGCGGCGAGGCGGCGGTATACAGGTGCCGGTTGTTACGGCGCGGCGGCGGGGCGGGCTGGGCTTGCGCAGGATCGAGCAATTGCAAGGTTTCGGCGGCGCGGCGGATCGAGGCTTCGCTGATTTCGTTGGCATGGGCAAACCCGGTCATCTCGCCCGATACCCCGCGCAGGCCGAACCCGGCGTCGCGCGAATAATCCGCCGTCTTCAGCCGCCCGTCGTCGAACACGAACATTTCCGAAGCGATGAACTGCAAGTACAATTCGCCATCATCGCAGCGCGCGAGCGCCTCGCGGGTCAGCACCGCAGCGCGGGCGGGATCAAGCTGGGCGAACAGCAGCGAGCGGGGGTCGAGAGCGGTCATGCCCCCGGATATAAGCAGTTCAGACGCTCATACCAGAGGAGACGTCCGGCAGCGCCGCCTGATTTGCGCCGTCCGCCGGACCGCCTGCGAGCACAAAGCGGCGGTCACAATAGCCGCAATCGACATAGCCATGCTCGTCGATTTCGAGCCAGACGCGCGGGTGGCCCAGCGCGGCGCCGCCCGGAATGTCATTCGCCCCGTCGCACATTACGCGGCTGCTGGGGGACATGATGGTTTCGGGCTGGTTGCTCATCCGCGCGTCTCTAGCAGCAGGCGGCCGTCATTTCCAGCCTACTGGTACTGCACCGAAACCGTGATCAAGCCATTGTAGAGCCCGCCCGCCTGATTGGCGTTGACGGTCAGCCGCCCACCGATGTTAAGCACATAGATGCCCGACGCCGTGACGATGGTATAGCGTTCCGCATTGCCGCCCTTGGTCAGGCCCACACCTTTGCCGTTGGCGTTGGCGTTGCCGGCAAAGCTGATCGTGGAGTTGGTGCCCAGCTTGATCTGGTCGAGCACCATCGCCTGACCGGGGCCGGTCAGGTTGACCACGGTGGTCAGGCTGATCCGCGCGCCCATGTTCTTGGTGCCCATGCCGGCAAATTGCGCGAACTGGCACTTGCCAACTTCCAGGATCGGCCCGGTCACCGTGCAGGCCCCGGTCACCTGATCGACGGTGACAGTGCCCGGCTGCGGCCGCGGCACGATCTTGCCGAACTTGAGGTCCTGCACCCAGACCAGCGTCAGCGGGGCGACGACGGTGGCACGCGCGGTGGCGGTGGCAATGACCGGGGTGTTCCTGGCAGCGGCCGGCGCGGCGATCAGGAGCGCTGGCGCGAGCGCCAGCAGCACTCCCAGCGCGCGCCGCACGGCCCGCAAGCGGCCGTCTGATCTGGTTACCCCCCAAGGCATCTGAGCATTCCTAGCGACACGGACTGAAGGCACCTTGCATGCTTATGGTTAATAGGACGGTAGCAATCCTTGTTGACCGCACCGATTCCCGGTGCCGTTCAAGGGCTTTGCCTTGCCGGGACGAACCGCTAAGCGGGAGCGATGGAACAGCCCGCCGCAATCTCGATCCGCAATCTCGTCAAGCGCTATGCCGCCGCGGGCAATGCCCCGCCCAAACTGGCGCTCGACGATGTCAGTTTCGATGTCCCGCAAGGCCAGATTTTCGGCCTGCTCGGCCCCAACGGCGCGGGCAAATCGACGCTGATCAACATCCTCGCCGGGCTGGTGATGAAGACCAGCGGCAGCGCCGAAATCTGGGGTTTCGACATCGACAAAGACCTGCGCAACGCCAAGCGCTCCATCGGCATTGTCCCGCAGGAGATTGTGTTCGATCCGTTCTTCACCCCGTTCGAAGTGCTGGAAAATCAGGCCGGACTGTACGGCGTGCCCAAAGCCGCGCGGCGCTCGATGGAATTGCTGGGTCAGGTCCATCTGGCTGATAAGCACAATGCCTATGCGCGCACGCTGTCGGGCGGGATGAAGCGCCGCTTGCTGATTTCCAAGGCGCTGGTCCACACCCCGCCGGTGATCGTGCTCGATGAACCAACCGCCGGGGTCGATGTCGAACTGCGCCGGCAACTGTGGGAACTGGTCGGCGAGCTTAATGCGGGCGGGGTTACGGTAGTGCTGACCACGCACTACCTCGAAGAAGCCGAACAGCTATGCGACCGGATCGCGATCATCAATCACGGCCAGCTGATCGCCAACAAACCGACCCGCGAACTGGTTGAAATGGCGCGCGAAAAGATCGTCGTGCTGACGCTGGACAATGATCTGGCCAAACTGCCGTCCAGCCCGGCCTTCCTCAAATGCGAATTGGCGGGCGAGCGCACGATCGAGATTACGTACGACAAGGACAAAAGCAACGCCGGCGAAGTCATGGCGCAGGTGCAGGCGCAGGGGCTGACGATTGTCGACGTGACCACCCGCGAGGCCGATCTGGAAGACGTGTTCGTCAGCCTGACCAGCGCCGCCAAAGCGGCGGCGTGATACGCGGACATATGAATCACGACGTCATCATTGTCGGCTCGGGCGCGGCCGGGCTGACCGCCGCCTTGGCGCTGGCCGACACGCTCAAGGTGCTGGTGCTGGCCAAGGGCGAGCTGACCGGCGGATCGACTGCCTGGGCGCAGGGCGGGATCGCCGCGGTGCTCGATGCGGGCGACACGTTCGAAAACCACATCCGCGATACGATGGTGGCGGGCGCCGGCCTCAACCGGCTCGAAACGGTCGAATTCGTCATCGAACGCGCGCCGCATGCGATTAACCGGCTGGTCGAGCTCGGCGTGCCGTTCAACACCGAAGGCGAACACTTGCACTTAACCCGCGAGGGCGGGCATTCGCACCGCCGGATCGTCCATGTCGCCGATGCGACCGGCTGGGCGGTGCAGGAAGCGCTGCTCAAGGCCGCCGGGGCCAACCCCAACATCACGCTGCTGCCGCATCAGGCCTGCATCGATCTGATCACCGGGCGGCACGAGCAGCGCTATTCGGGCTCGGGCCGGGTCTGGGGGGTCTATGCGCTCGACGAGACCACCGGCACGGTTGCGGCGCACACCGCCCGCGCGACGATCCTCGCCACCGGCGGCGCGGGCCGGGTTTACCAGTTCAGCACCGCCCCGCGCGGCGCGACCGGCGACGGGATCGCGATGGCGTGGCGCGCGGGCTGCCGCGTCGGCAATATGGAAATGATGCAGTTCCACCCGACCTGCCTCTACAGCCTCGACGTCAAGAACTTCCTGATTACCGAGGCGGTGCGCGGCGAAGGCGGGCACTTGCTCAACCCCAAAACCGGGCACCGCTATATGCCCGATTACGACGAGCGCGCGGAACTGGCCCCGCGCGATATCGTCGCGCGCGCCAACGATGCCGAGATCAAGCGCGACGGACTCGATTACGTCCATCTCGACATCAGCCATAAGCCGCCTGAATTTGTGCGTGAGCACTTCCCCAACATCTACGAAAAGCTGCTCGGGCTGGGAATCGACATGACGACCTCGCCGATTCCGGTGGTCCCGGCGCAGCACTACACCTGCGGCGGGATCATGATCGATCTGGCCGGGCGGACCGACCTGCCGGGGCTGTATGCCGCAGGCGAATGCACCGAAAGCGGGCTCCACGGGGCCAATCGGCTGGCCTCCAATTCGCTGCTCGAATGCTTCGTGTTCGGCGCGGCGGCAGCGGCGGATATCCTGGCCCAGTGGGACAGCTTTGAAGCGCCGCCGCCGGTCCGGGCGTGGGATGCCAGCCGCGTCACCGATTCGGACGAAGAGGTGATCATCAAGCAGAACTGGACCGAGATCCGCCGCTTCATGTGGAACTATGTCGGGATTGTACGCACCACCAAGCGGCTCGAACGCGCCGCGCACCGCATTCAGATGATGTTCGGCGAGGTCGAGGACTACTACGGCCACTTCCGCGTCTCGACCGACCTGATCGAACTGCGCAACCTGCTGCAATGCGCCGATCTGATCGTGCGCTCGGCGCTGGCCCGCCACGAGAGCCGCGGGCTGCACTTCACGCTCGATTATCCCGAACTGCTGGCCGAGGCCAAGGACACCGTGCTGGTGCCGTGAGCTCGGCGTGAGTCGCGCCAGCTCCAAAGCAACTTGCAGACTTAGCCGAGTTTTTTTGTAACAGCAGTGTATTAGATCGTCACTATCGATAGTAGGTATAATTGCTTCATTGCTCGTTCTGCCGCAAATCCAACAAATAGCTTTGACAAGAGGTTGTCGCATTCATATCGTCAATCTTGGGAGTGTCTTCGGTCCACAGAACGCTGATTGCCCACTTAGAACCAACAAACATGGGTTGCACTTTATGCCGCTTTCGAGCGGTGTGAGTGCTTGTTTGTGTTTGGTCGTCTCACAAAGTGAAGGGAATCGACATGAAACTAGTTCTACTGGCCTCGGTCGCCTTTTTGGCGGCACCGGCAATATCCCAAACTGACACCGCCAATCAGTTGGTCATCACTGCCCCAAGCAGGCCGACAGTGGCGGTGTGGTCACAACAAATCGCACGGCAATTGGATCGTCACTTGGTGTATCCGCGAGCCGTTGGCCGCGCGGACTATCCCGAGGGCACTGTATCCGTGCGGTTTTCTTGTGGGGACGATGGCAAGCCAGCATCCATTGCGGTGTTACGGGGTTCGCGCAACCGTTTGATTGACAGTGCTGCCGTGCGAGCGATCGCGCAGATGGATACGTTGCACCCGATGCCGGCGACGATGCGGCACAACAGCACTTTCCAGGCCAACATCATCTTCGCGGCTGACGAGCAATCGCTGGCGCGCCAACAGTTCGTGCTGCGTCGCAACGAAGCCCAGCGCGTCGCGCGCGAGGGCGATCGCGGCCGCTCGCTTGTAGTCCTCAACTTCAGTCGTCGTGCCGCGGGTTGAATCGCGAACCCCCAAGGCTACGGGACCCCGCATCCGTCCGATTCTGTGGGCGGGCGGATGCGTCGTTCCGGCCTCTGGCCTGCGCTAGCGTTCGACGTCCGACAACGCATTAGGCGCGCAATTCTCCCCAAATCCCTGGCCAACGCCACGGGCACCATGCTCTTCCCCTAAACTCGGTCAGACGGCCCATGTCACAGCGCTGTCATGCCAAGCTGGTCTTTGGCTAACGGATCGGGAACATTTGCAGCTTAACATGGCGATTCGCCCGCTGCACCCGGTGGTGCCGTGTAGGGCTGAAAGGACAATCGATGACTTCGCAACCGGCCGGGGGCGATCAACCCGGCGGCAAGGCGGCCAAACCAGCCAGCGCGCGGGCGGCAATCGCCCGCGCGCTGGCTGACGAGCGCAGCGCGGCGGCGGTTGCGATGCAGGAAGCCACGCTCGACGCATTGACCGCGCAAGGCGGCGATGAAGCGCGCGCGGGGGTCGATGCCCTGCTTGCGGTCGCCGCGCCCGATGACGCGGCCCGGATGCGCGCGCATCTTGGCCTGCCCAAACCCGCCGGGCACCCGCGCCAGACCACCGACGAACTGGCTGATGACTGGCAAAGCGGCGGCTATCCCTACAAATACAAGATGCTGCGCAAGGATTACGAGCGGCAGAAGTTCGCGCTGCAAACCGAACTGCTTAAATTGCAATCGTGGGTCAAGGAAGACCGTCAGCGGATCATCATCCTGTTCGAAGGACGCGATGCGGCGGGCAAGGGCGGCGCGATCAAGCGCTTCATGGAACACCTCAACCCGCGCGGCGCGCGCGTGGTCGCGCTCGAAAAGCCGAGCGAGGTCGAGCGCGGGCAATGGTATTTCCAGCGCTATACCGAGCATCTGCCGACCACCGGCGAGATCGTGCTGTTCGATCGCAGCTGGTACAACCGCGCCGGGGTCGAACGGGTGATGGGCTTCTGCTCGGACAGCGAGTACGCGGAATTCCTCCACCAGGCCCCCGAGTTCGAGCGCAATCTGGTGCGCAGCGGCATCCACCTGTTCAAGTTCTGGTTCTCGGTCAGCCGCGAGGAACAGCGCCGCCGCTTTACCGAACGCAAGGTTCACCCGCTCAAGCAATGGAAGCTCTCGTCGATCGATCTGGCCAGCCTCGACAAGTGGGACGATTACACCAGCGGCAAGGAAGCGATGTTCGCCGCGACCGACACCGCCGACAGCCCGTGGACCGTGATCAAGAGCGACGACAAGAAGCGCGCGCGGCTCAACGCGATGCGGTTTGTGCTGCAGTCGCTGCCCTACAAGGACAAGGATGTCGAGCGGATCGGGGCGGTTGACGCACGGATTGTCGGCCCGGCCAGCCTGATCCACGAACGCGACGAAAAAGGCTGAGCGCCGACACGTAATTCTCCCCTCCCCATGGGGGAGGGGCTTACATCGGGCGGGGAGCAATGGATTTGTGCAGCTGGGCTTGCGCTAACGACCGTTGCCGTTAGGTCTCTCCCCCAAACGTATAACCGGGGAGCCACCATGCCGCAGATTACCGCCAACGGGATTCAAATCGAATACGAAGCCTATGGCGACCAGGCCAATCCGCCGCTGCTGCTGGTGATGGGGCTGGGCGCGCAGCTGACGCTGTGGCCGATGGAACTGGTCGAGGCGCTGGTGGCGCGCGGTTATTACGTGATCCGCTATGACAATCGCGACATTGGCCTCAGCCAGAAGTTTGGCGAGCATGGCATTCCCAATTTCAAACGCGTCGCGCTGATGCGGATGCTGGGCCTGCGCGCGCGAATTCCATATCGCTTGCGCGATATGGCCGATGATGCCGCCGGGCTGCTGGATGCCCTCGGGATCGCCAAGGCCCACGTGGTCGGCGCCTCGATGGGCGGGATGATCGTGCAGCTGCTGGCGATCCACCACCCGGAAAAACTGCTGACCATGACCTCGATCATGTCGACCACCGGCAACCGCAAGCTGCCCAAGCCGCAGCCCGAGGCGATGAAGGCGCTGCTGAACCGCGCGCCCGCCGAGGCCACGCTCGAGCAGCTCATGCCGATCGGTCTCAACGTTTCGCGCGCCATCGGCTCGCCCGGCTATCCTTCCGACGAGGCGCGGCTGAAGGAACGGATCGAGCGCGATTTCAAGCGCAGCTTCTATCCGCAAGGCGCAGCGCGGCAGATCTCGGCGATTGTCGATGATGGTGACCGGCGCAAGCGGCTGGCCAAAGTGACCGCGCCGACGCTGGTGATCCACGGAGTGGCCGATCCGCTGGTCCCGGTCGAAGGCGGGCGCGATACGGCGGCTGCGATCAAAGGCGCAAAGCTGCTCGAGATCGAGGGTATGGGCCACGATCTGCCGCTCGAACTGGTCGAGCAGATTGCCGACGCGATTGCGGCGCATGCGCGCTAGGCGGTGATAGCAGGCTCGCCCGTTCGGATTGCGACCGCTTCTGGTGAACGTGCGAGGGCAGGCGAATGGTTGCTTAGGGGTGGAACCCTGACATTTGTGCCGAGTGCTGCATGGCACAACAGTCGGCGAGGCGGGGCAGGAAAAGCCGGGACTTTCCCCTGTGCCATGAGCACGCTGTGGGTGGTGTGGTTCCGGTCCGCGAACTCCCATACGGGCCCGCAGCCTCTGGTGCTGCATCAGAGGCCGGACAGATGGCAGCATCCGACTACGCGCCAGAACCTCTAAATACCGCTTGCGACTTGTGGGGCGGCCACAGATGGAAGGCTGAGGCCAGGTAGGTGTCACCGTAAGCCGATACCACCGGACGCTAAACGGTAAGGCTGGCGCGCGGGCGTACGAGCCCATTGGCGAGCGAACAGAAATGAATTGCCAGCCAAATCAGCTCGTGAGCATAGTGAGAGATCCAAGAGAGGCGCTGAGCTAGGGCAAAGGTCAGTTCCAGCCTCCCGGTCACGCACTGCTGGAGGAATGCACCATGAAATCTGGATCGAATAGCGCTTGGCGGATCGGCTTCGTCTCGATTGCAACGGGCGTAGGAGCTCTAATTTTTTGCTCTGCAGCGAGTGCTTCCGAGGGTTCGCCGTATAGGTCAAAAACAGAGCTTTATAGTCTTACGATTAGCGCCGGATGGAGACTGGATGATAGCGACTTTACCCAAAATTCCGGCGCCGACTCTGCATTCGCACCGGGCGGTGACCGCTCACAAGGAAGCGTATTCGTTACTATCTCCAAAGCAAACGGTTCGCTTGAATACGAAGTAGCCGACTATGCGCAAGATAGGTCAATAAGCGGGAAACGTTGGGTGAAAATCGACGGATCTGACTGTATTACTTTCGCCCAGTTGGAGGGATCCGTTTATAATAATTCATTAGTCTGCCAGGTCACAGTTCCACTCAGTGGCGGCCCACAAAAAGTAACTTTCATAATGTCTAGCTCAGCGACGCCATCCCACTATGACCAGCAAACACCGAGCTTCTGGCAGATGGCGAACTCTGTGCGCTGGGGACCCGGCATCTCGCCCTAGAGACTTCTGCCGGACGCTAAACTGACAAAGCAAAGCAATATCATCAGCTTGTGGTTACGATCGTTGCCGAGATGATAAGAGAAACGCATGTCCTGAACTGATCAGCATACCAATCGCGCGGTCATTCCGGTCAGGCTGCCACTACCGAATGCACTAGCATTGGCCGAAGCATCGGGGTCAAACCACATTCCGAACTTGCGTCCGTCCGGAGCATAAAGATGCATGCGGTGGAGCCGGACAGTGGAGTTTGCGCAGGTGATAGTGGTTTCCACATATTCAGTTTGGAGCGGCCCCGGAGCGGGTAGTTCGGCCGGCGATACCGCGGGCGAATATGTGTAGCGCATAAATACGCCAACATCCCCTCCATCGCGCCAAGCAACATAATAACTGATTCCGCTCGCCAGCCCTATGTCCATCTCATGATTTGTGGTTAAGAGATGCCAATCTGATTCCTGAAGACGAGATAACCCGCTATTACTGAAAAACTCTTGCCACTTGCCAGTCGCATCACCGACCGCCGGCACCGCGATGAGCGCAGTCAGAGCAGCCAACAAATGAAAGCGCATCAGTTTTCTCCTGATCGGCACAATCATCCGCCTCATTTTTCAGTGAGTCAACTCTTGAGACGTGACCTCCAACTTTCATCCAGTCGCCTCCGGCTTCCCAAGCTCATGCGCAGTTTGTGCATAGCAATCGAACGTTCTCAATGTCGACGGGTCGGCCAAGGGAGAAGGACCGTCCTGCGACGGCGTGGAAAAATGAACGGCCCTCGGCCTCAGTGGCTGTGTTCCGGTGGGGCGAACAGGATCATTTCCACCCGCTCAGGACCTTCGACAAAGCCATCATGGCCTGGCGGAATCTCGAAGAAGTCGCCACTACTGATGCGTATTTCCTCGTTCGTATCGACCATGCGAACAACCAGCTGACCCGCGATACAGTAGCCAGTGTGACGCGCCGGACAAGAAGCCGGAGAACCGAGGAGGGGCTTCTCGTCCTTTTCCCACGTCCATCCCGGTTCGAAAGTGGCATGCATTCCGGTCGTGCCGTCTCGCATCTTGATGATGGAGATGCCGCCCGCGTCTTTCATGTCGAGCCTGTCGTCCGGCTGGTCGAACCGTCTGGTCTCTATCACAGAATGCATGGGTGATCTCCTCCGCTCGACTTTTATCACAAGGCCAAGCAGCGCACGAAGACATTCGGGGGGCTACGGGGTGCAGCGGATACGCTCATGTCCGCAAAGTCGTCGGTAGGAGACGAAGGCAACCAAATGCCAGTAACGACGTTTTGGCCGTGCTGTTCGTAAGCTTCGTAACACACGGTGTATCGCACTCCTTACATAGCGATCCCGCGCTTCCGCTCTTCATCTGCCACCCCGGGATGAAGCTTGACTGCAGCGTCAATATCCGTTCGTCCTCCAGCCGTATCGCCCACGCGCAGCTTTACGATCCCCCGCCCGTAAAGCGACTGCCAATTGTCCGGATACAGCTTCAGCGCGGCATCGTAATCAGCCATTGCCTCGGCTAGCGCGCCGAGATGAAAATGGGCGTCGCCGCGATTGTTATAAGCTTCGGTCGCGCCCGAAAGAGGGGACAGCTTGATCGCCTGATCCGCATCAACGATTGCACCGGCGTAATCGTGCAGGCCGATCTTCGCATCGCTCAGGCGCAGAAAAGCTTCGGCGTTACCAGGGTCGAGCGCGATTATCCGCGCGAAGTCTTTGCTGGCCACAGCGAAGCTACCCTTGGCGATTAAGGCCTTCCCGCGATAGCTGAGGTACAACCTATCGTTCGGCTTTAGTCGAAGCGCCATGGTGAGATCGGCGATGGCGCGATCGTAATCAGCTTTAGGCCAATAGTAGGTGATCCCGCGCCAGCCATAGGCGTCGGCATAGCGCGGGCGATACCGAATCGCGGCACCGTAATCGGCCAGGTTTTTATCGGCATCGGCTTCGGAGTAGCGGGCGTGGGCGCGATTGTAGAATGCTTCCGCTAGATCACCGGGCTTTTCCTTGCCTGACTTGATCAGCGCCGTGCACCCCGGAATCACCAGCTCGCGAGGATCGCCCTCCTGAATGAGGGCCTTGCCGCGGCACCATGCCCGCATGTTTCTCGGTGTTTGGCCTGCAGCGACGCGCGCCTTCGAACCCCTCGCGTTCTCGAGGCAAAGCTCATCAAAGCCACCAAGCATTTCGCCGCCAAGACTTTGGGCGCGACTGCAATCCGAGATCGCCCGGTCGTAGTCGCCCTTATTGGCGTAATCTGTGCCACGAAAGACGAGGTCCAAAGCCCCCTTGGCGATCGGCTTTAGTCTGATCGCCTGATCATAATCTGGGATGGCGCGGTCCCAATCACGTCGCATGTCGTATATTTCTGCGCGAGAGGAATAGGCGCGGCCATCAGTCGGGTTCAGCGCGATCGCCTGGCTGCAATCCTTAAGTGCTTGATCAAGGTTGCGGCCCGGCGCCAGCGATGTCGACCCGTCTTTTTGATATCGGGCGCGAAGGGCTCTCGATATCAGTGCGTTGCAACGGCTGAGATAAATATCGGCGAGAGGTGCGCTCTGGCGTTGTCTGGACGTGATAACCGACGTGCAGCTAGCTATCCGCGCGTCATCGCTGGCGCTGGTATCCTCGCACTGGCTCGACGTTGGTGAGTCAGCGTGCGGTGGCAATTTGATGTTCGGATCGGGGCTCCCTGCAGTTGCCGGTGCTCCGGTCCATACCAATGCTATCGCCATCGAAAGTTGGCATAAGACTCGCATCGTCTGCTCCCCCTTGCAAGCAGGGCATCATGAAAGCACAGTCAGGTCAACTAACGATCCTTTGTTATGTAGGAACTCACGTCCATCAACCTTGTCCGCGAATGTCCGCTATGTTGTCGTATCCAGAAAGTCCGGTCTTGACCGTGAGGGGCGGATTGCGAACGCGCGTCCGCGCGCCGCGCTAAAAATTCCAGCCCAGCATCCGCCCGGCGAAAATCAGCACCACCGCGCCGATTATCGAGGCTAAGCAGCCGGCGCGCTGGAAGCCTTCGCCATAGCGGCCGCGGCCGGCGATCAGGCCGGCGATCAGCGAACCGCCGACGCCGAGCAGGATGGTCATTAGCCAGCCCATCTCGACCGCGCCGGGATAGAAATACCGGGCGAGCGCGCCAACAAACAGGCCCGAAATGATTGCGCCGATCAGATTGAACATGGA
>JANOTT010000150.1:0-1800 GCA_031416535.1 Novosphingobium sp.
TGAGCTGATCGCCCAGCTTGACCGCGACCGCAGCGTCATCGGGGGCGGAGACCGCATAAGTCGTGGCGAGCGAGCTGACCGCCACTTCGCGCGCGGCCATCGCCGGGATCAGCGCCAAGGCCATATCGCGGTTGAAACCGATCGGTTTGACCACCACCGCCAGCCCGTTGGCGATGTGTCCGGCGATCGAGGCATCGACTTGATCCTCGCCCGGCGCGGCGCGCGGAAAGTTGAGCAGCAGCCACAGCACCACGGTGACCATGAAAATGATCGTGCCCGCGCGGCGCAGGAAAATCCACGCGCGCTGCCACAGCCCGAGCGCGATATCCTTGACCGTAGGCAGCTGGTATTTGGGCAGCTCCATAATGAAGCCTGAAGCCGCGCCCTTGGTCACCGTGCGGCGCAGGACCAAGGCAATGATCATCGCCGAGACGATTCCCGAAAGATAAAGGATGAACAGCACCAATCCTTGCAAGCCGATGCCGCCGGCGAGACTTTTTGGCGGAATGAATGCCGCGATCAGCACCGCATAGACCGGCAGCCTAGCCGAACAGGTCATCAAGGGCGCGATCAGAATCGTCGTCAGCCGGTCCTTGGGATCGGCGATGCTGCGGGTCGCCATGATCCCCGGGATGGCGCAGGCAAAGCTCGACAGCAGCGGGATGAAACTCCGCCCCGAAAGCCCGACTGCGGCCATCATCCGGTCCATCAGAAAGGCGGCGCGGGCCATGTAGCCGGTCGCTTCGAGCACCAGGATGAAGAAAAACAGGATTATGATCTGCGGCAGGAAGGTGATCACCGAGCCAACTCCGGCGATGATCCCCTCGGTCAGCAGATCACGCGCGAGGCTGGGCGGGAGCACGGTCTTGACCCAATCCCCGAGCGCACCAATCGCGTCGTTCAGCCCATCGACCAGCGGCGCGGCGCCGCTGAACACCGCTTGAAACACCACGAACAGCAGCGCGAACAGGATCAGCGGGCCCAGCCACGGGTGGAGCAGCACCCGGTCGAGCTTGCTGTGCAGCCGGTGCTTGGCGGTTTCCGAGATAATCGCCGCCGCCGTAATTGCATGGGCCGTCAGGCGGCGTTCGGTCTGATCGACGTGCGGCCGGTGATGCTCGGGCGCGCGCGCTTCGGCGGCGGCAATCGCCTCGGCAAGCTCGGTCAGGCCGCGTCGCCGCACCGCCACGGTTGCGACCACCGGCACCCCGAGCGCTTCCTGCAAGGCGGCGGGATCGAGCACCAGTCCGTCGCGCTCGGCCAGATCGACCATATTCAGCGCAACCACCACCGGACGGCCCAGCGCGATGATTTCCTGCGCAAAGACCAGATGCTGTTCGAGGTTCGAGGCATCGAGCACGACCACCAGCACCTGCGGCGCAGGCTCCCCCGGAAACTCGCCGAGGATGACCTTTCGGGTTACTTCCTCGTCGGGGCTAGTCGCTTTGAGTCCGTAGGAACCGGGCAGATCGGTCAGTTCGATAGCCTCGCCGGTGGGCAGCACCAGCCGCCCCGCCTTACGTTCGACTGTGACGCCGGGATAATTGGCGATCTTCTGCCGCGCGCCGGTCAGCGCGTTGAACAACGCGCTTTTGCCCGCATTGGGATTGCCGACCAGCGCGGCGCGGCGCAGCGCGCTCATGCGGCGAGCTCGCCCACCGTCATGGCGCGGGCGTGAGCGCGGCGCAGCGCGACGGTCATCCGTCCGATCGTCACCGCCAGCGGATCGCTTCCGCCCATGACCCCGCGATGCGCCAGTGCAACCCGCGCGCCGACATCGAGCCCGAGCGCCTGCAACCG
>JANOTT010000151.1:0-34397 GCA_031416535.1 Novosphingobium sp.
GTCTCGCCGCATTGTATTATTCCGGTTTTTTGGCAACTGCGACCATCGCCGGGCGCAGCAAACGGTCTTTGATCATATAGCCGGCCTGCAGTTCCTGCAGCACGGTGCCCGGCTCGGCCTCGGCTGAGGGGACTTCGAGCATGGCCTGGTGCTGGTTGGGATCGAGCGGCAGGCCGGTTGCAGCGATGCGGGTGATGCCATTCAACCCGAACACCTTGTCAAGCTCGCGGCCGGTGGCTTCGATCCCGGCAATCAGGCTCTTGATCCGATCATCTTCATGCAGTTCCTGAGGAATAGCCGTTAACGCACGAGAAAGATTATCGGCCACACTCAGCATATCGCGCGCGAACCCGGTCGCGGCATAGGTCCGCGCGTCGGCAATATCTTTTTCCAGGCGGCGGCGCACGTTTTGCGATTCAGCCTTGGCGTACAGCGTCTCTTGTTTGGCCGCTTCGAGATCGCCGCGCAGCAAAGCCAGCGCATCGCCCAGCGTGTCGCCCTCTTTTTCAAGCAGTTCTTCAGGAACGCCCGCCAGCTCGGCTTCGACCGCAGGATCGCCCTGCGGATTGGTCGTATCATTCATCGTAAAAACCCGGTTATCCGATCAATTTGCCCAAGGATTGGGCCGTGAAATCCACCATGGGGACTAGCCGTGCATAATTCAACCGCGTCGGGCCGATAACGCCGACCACGCCGACCACCCGGCCATCGCGATCGCGGTAGGGCGATGCGATCACCGACGAGCCTGAAAGCGCGAACAACCGGTTCTCCGCACCGATAAATATCCGCGTGGATTCGGCCGAGCGCGCCGAATCGAGCAGCTCGGCGACCGATTGCTTGTTTTCCAGATCATCGAGCAGCAGCCGCACCCGCTCCAGATCGGTCAGCGCATTTTCATCGAGCAGGTTGGCCTGACCGCGCACGATCAGCACCGGGCGCTGCGCCGCATCGGCGCTCCACACCGCCAGGCCATTTTCAACCAGGGCGCGGCTGGCCGAATCAAGTGCACTTTGCCCCGAGGCGATATCGATGCGGATTGCTTGCAACGCCTGCACCAGGGTGCGGCCGCTCAGATGGGCCGTGATGTAGTTCGAAGCCTGCTCGAGCACACTGGGCGGCGTGCCGGGGGACAATTTAACCACCCGGTTCTCAACCCCGCCATCAGCCCCGACCAACACCGCCAGCGCCTGATCGGCGGACAGCTGCACCAGTTGCAATTGCACCAACCGAGGCTCGCGGCGCGGCACCATCACCACCCCGGCGCAAGCCGACAGATCGGATAGCACCGCCGTGGTCGCCGCCAGCGCCGCCTCGATCGGGCCGGGCTGGCCGACCTGCCGCTCGATCACGGCGCGTTCTTCGGCGGTCGGCTCGGCCACCTGCATCATCCCATCGACGAACAGCCGCAGCCCCTGTTCGGTCGGCAACCGCCCCGCGCTGGTATGCGGCGCGGCCAGCAGCCCGAGGCTTTCAAGCTGGTGCAGCACCGAGCGGATCGACGCGGGCGAAAGGTTCACGCCCTTTGCGCCCGCCAGCGTCTTGGAACCAACCGGCTGGCCCGAGGCGATAAAGCCCTCGACCACCAGTCGGAATATCTCGCGCGTGCGGGTGTCGAGTTCGGTGATCGGAAGCGAGGCCATAGCGTGCCAATGTAAGGCCCGTACTTGCAGGCTCAACCCCATTGCGCCAAAGCCCCCCCGGAAACGCACAAACAAACCAATCAAAGGACAATCCATGCGACCTTCCGGCCGCGCGCCCGACGAGATGCGCACACTCAGTTTCGAGCCGCACTATACCAAGCATGCCGAGGGTTCGGTGCTGGTCAGCTTTGGCCACACCAAGGTGATCTGCACCGCCAGCGTGGAAGAACGCCTGCCGCCGTGGCTGCGCGGCAAGGGCGAAGGTTGGGTGACCGCAGAATATTCGATGCTGCCCCGCGCCACGCATACGCGCGGATCGCGCGAAGCCGCCAAAGGCAAGCAATCGGGCCGCACGCAGGAAATCCAGCGGTTGATCGGGCGATCCTTACGCGCGGTGACCGACCTCAAGAAGCTGGGCGAGCGCCAGATCACGCTCGATTGCGACGTGATCCAGGCCGATGGCGGCACGCGCACGGCCGCCATTTCAGGCGCGTGGGTCGCGCTGCGGATCGCGGTGGCCAAACTGATGGCCGCCGGAGCGATCACCGAAGACCCGCTGACCCGCAAGGTGGCGGCGGTCAGCTGCGGGATCTATCAAGGCAACCCGGTCCTCGATCTCGACTATGACGAAGACAGCGCGGCCGACGCTGATGCCAACTTCGTGCTGATCGAAGGCGGCCAGATCGCCGAAGTCCAGGCCACCGCCGAAGGCGCGACTTACGATGAAGAGGCGCTGCTGCGTTTGCTGCGGCTGGCGCGGATCGGCTGCGACCGGATTTTCACCGCGCAGGGTGAGGCGGCGCTCAAGTGACCCGGCGGCTGGGCGCTGAGACCCTCGTGATTGCCACGCACAATGCGGGCAAGCTCAAGGAAATCGGTGCCCTGCTTGCCCCTTATGGGCTGCAATGCATCTCAGCCGGTGCACTCGGGCTGCCCGAGCCGCCCGAGAGCGGCAAGACCTTCACCGAAAACGCGCTGATCAAGGCCCGCGCGGCGGCCGAAGGTTCGGGCCTGCCCGCGCTGGCCGACGATTCGGGGCTGAGCGTGACCGCGCTGGGTGATCGCCCGGGGGTTTACACCGCCGATTGGGCCGAGCGGCAATGGTTCGAGGGCAAGCCGGGGCGCGACTGGTACATGGCGATGGGCAAGGTCGAAGGCATGATGGCTGAACTGGGGCCGGATGCGGACCGTTCGTGCCACTTCGCCTGCGTGCTGGCAATCGCCTGGCCCGATGGCACCAGTGTGGCTTACGAAGGCCGCGCCGATGGCACGCTGATCTGGCCACCGCGCGGCACCATGGGGTTTGGCTATGATCCGGTGTTCGTCCCGCTGGGCGCGCGCCGGACTTTCGCCGAGCACGACCCGGAAGAAAAACACCGCATCAGCCACCGCGCCGCTGCCTTTGCCAAGCTGGTGGCCGAGCAGTTTGGCGGTTAAGGCAGGCAGCATGGCCCGCGCGCTTTATATTCACTGGCCGTTCTGTCTCGCAAAGTGTCCCTATTGCGACTTCAACAGCCATGTCCGCGACAGCGTCGATCATGACCAGTGGCAGACCGCGCTGCTCGCCGATATGCGGTATGAGGCGGATCTGGCTGGCGGTGAGCCACTGGAAAGCGTGTTCTTCGGCGGCGGCACCCCATCGCTGATGCCGCCCGCGCTGGTGACGCGACTGCTGGCCGAGGCCGAGCGGCTGTGGGGCTTTGCCGATGGCATCGAGATTACGCTCGAGGGCAATCCCTCCTCGGTCGAGGCGGCGAACTATGCCGCGCTGGCCAGCGCCGGGGTCAACCGGGCGTCGCTGGGCTTGCAGGCGCTCGATGATCGGACGTTGCACTTTCTGGGGCGGCTGCACGATGCCGAAGAAGGGCTGGCCGCGCTCGCGGTGGCGCAGCAGCACTTTGCGCGGGTGTCGTTCGATCTGATCTACGCCCGCCCGGGGCAAAGCGCAGCCGCGTGGCAGGCCGAACTGACGCGCGCGCTGGGCTTGGGCACCGGGCACTTGTCGCTGTACCAGCTGACGATCGAACCCGGCACGCGGTTCGAAACGCTGGTGCGCCAGGGCCAGTTCGCACCGCTCGGTGACGAGCAGGCGGCAGACCTGTTCGCGCTAACTGCCGAGCTGACCAATGCGGCCGGGCTGCCCGCTTACGAGGTCAGCAACCATGCCCGGCCCGGCGAGGAAAGCCGCCACAACCTGACCTATTGGCGCTATCTCGACTATGCCGGGATCGGTCCCGGCGCGCACGGGCGGCGCGGCGGGATCGCCACCGTGCGGCACAGGAAGCCTGAGAACTGGCTGAGCGGGGTTGAACGCAACGGCCACGGCAACGCCGAGGAACGCGCGCTTGGCGCGCGCGAACAGGCGGCCGAGGCGCTGCTGATGGGGCTGCGATTGCGCGAAGGGATTGACCCAGCCGCACTGGCTGACCGCTTCGGGCTGCCGGTTGCGGCGCTGATCGATCCGGCCAAGCTGCAATTCTACATCGCGCAGGGCCTCGCGTGGCAGCACGCGGAGCGAATCGGCGTTACCGCGGACGGAATGCCGCTGCTCGATGGCCTGTTGAGCGAGCTGGTCGCGGCTGAACTGGTGCGCGCATGACCCGGGCAGACATGCTCGAGGCCTGGCACGCGCACCTCGCCGATGGTCGCCGCCGCTCGCCGCATACGGTGCGCGCCTATGGGGCCACCGCCGCGCGGCTGCTCGATGCGCTCGACTTGCAAAATTGGGGCCAGCTGGCCCGGATCGACGCGGCAGCGCTGCGCGGACAGCTGGCGCGGCGCCGGGCCGAAGGGTTGAGCAACGCCAGCGCCGCGCGCGAATTGTCCGCGCTCAAGCAGTTCATCGGTTTTGCCCGCGCGCAAGCCGGGATGCCCGATCCCGCCCCGCCCCGGATGCGCGGGCCGCGGGTCAAGAAGGGCTTGCCGCGTCCGGTCACGCCCGATGAAGCGGTCAATCTTGCCGCCACGGTACACCAAGACGCCGCCGAGGAATGGATCGGCGCCCGCGACCGCGCGGTGCTGCTGCTGCTCTATGGCGCGGGGCTGCGGATTGCCGAGGCGCTGGCGCTGACCGGCGCGGCGCTGCCGCTGGGCGAAACGATCGTCGTTACCGGCAAAGGCAACAAGCAGCGCGTGGTGCCGCTGCTGCCGCTGGTGCGCGAGGCGGTGATGGATTACCTCGGCAAAAGCCCGTGGCCGGCTAGCAAGTCCGACCCGCTGTTTCGCGGGGCCAAGGGCGGGCCGCTGGCGCAGGGCATGGTGCAAAAGGCAATGGCCCGCGCGCGCACCGCGCTCGGCCTGCCGCCCACCGCCACCCCGCACGCGCTGCGCCACAGCTTTGCCACGCATTTGCTCGGCGCCGGGGCGGATTTGCGCAGCCTGCAGGAACTGCTCGGCCACGCCAGTCTGGGATCGACGCAGATCTACACCCTGGTCGATGCGGCAACCTTGCTGGATGTTTACCGCAGCGCGCACCCGCGCGAGCGCTAACCTCAATCGTCGGGCTTCCAGCGCCACACGCGCCATAGCCAGGCAGCGATCGCCAGCGTCACCAGTCCGCCGATCAGCGCTCCGGCAAACTCGTTCATGGTGTCGAAATAGGCCGCGAGCCATTTGCCGCTATAGATCAGCAGGGTGTTCCACACCGCTGCACCGGCAAAGGTGAACGCCAAAAACTTCCAGTGCTGCATGTGGCTGAGCCCGGCGGGAAGCGAGATCATCGTGCGCAAAAACGGCGAAAAGCGCATCGCGAAGACGACCCATTGGCCGTGCCGCTGGAAGAATTTACTTGCGCCTTCGACATCGCTCCAGCGCAGGGTCAGCCAGCGCCCCCAGCGCGCAACCAACGGCTCCAAGCGGTGGTAGCCCAGCCGGTCGCCCACCACGAACCAAATGTAATTGCCCAAAGTCGAGCCAAGCGTCCCGGCAATCAGCAGGGGCCAGAAGGTCATCGAGCCGCGCGCGACCGCAATCCCGCCCGCGCCCATGATCAGCTCGCTGGGGATCGGCGGGAAGACGTTCTCGATGAACATCAGCAGCGCGATGCCCCAATAGCCCCCCAGCTCGATTAGATGGACAATCCAGTCAGCCATAATAATTCAGCCCCGACCGAGACGCCGCTCGATTGCCTCCCAGATCAGCGCCGGCGTATCGGTGCCATTGAACTTGTCGATCGCCTGGATGCCGGTGGGCGACGTCACGTTGATCTCGGTCAGCCACTTGCCGCCGATCACGTCGATGCCCACGAACACCAGCCCGCGCCGCTTGAGTTCTGGCCCCATCGCGGCGCAGATCTCCTCTTCGCGCGCATTGAGGGTGGTGGGCTCGGCATAGCCGCCAGCAGCCAGGTTCGAGCGGAACTCACCGGCGCCAGGACGGCGGTTGATCGCCCCGGCAATCTCGCCATCGATCAGCACGATCCGCTTGTCGCCCTCGCTGATTTCGGGGAGAAACGGCTGGAACATGTGTGGTTCGACCCAGGCATTGTCGAACAGTTCGATCAGCGCCCCCAGGTTGCTGCCATCAGCCGGAATCCGCACCACCGCCTTGCCGCCGTTGCCGTGCAGCGGCTTCATCACCAGATCGCCGGGATAGCGGGCATGGAACGCGCGCACATCCTCGATCCGCCGCGCGATCAGGGTCGGCGGCATGAACCGCGCGAAATCCAGCACGAAGACCTTTTCGGGTGCGTTGCGGACGCTGGCCGGGTCATTGACCACCAAGGTCTCGCCCGCCAGCCGCTCAAGCAAATGGGTGGCGGTAATATAGCTCAGATCGAATGGCGGATCCTGCCGCATCAGCACCACGTCAACATCGGCGACCAGATCGATCTGGCGGCGCGCGTCGGCGGCAAAATGATTGCCAGGGTCACGCTGGACCGTCACCGGCGCCGCCCACGCCGTAAGCCGCCCGCGATCGTAAGCCAGCGATTTCACGTCGTAATGATAGAGGCGATGACCACGCGCCTGTGCGGCCAACATCAGCGCGAAGCTGGAATCACCGGCAACGTTTATGGTTTCGAGCGGGTCCATCTGGACGGCGACGCGTAAGCTCATGATGATCGGGCCTTAGTGGGTTTTGCTGACTGGCCGCTTAATCGCATATTGGCCGCCGCGCGAATAGTTTCCCCTGGCCGCTCAGCGGATCGAAAAGCCAAAGGAATTATCCAGCATGAAAAAACTGATCCCTGCCCTTTCCGCCGCGCTCGCGCTTGGCGGTTGGGCCTTGCCTGCCAGTGCAAGTCCGCCGCCCGAGCACCCTGCCGCACCGCATGATGAGCACAAATCTGGCGAGCACAAATCCGGTGACGATAAAGACGCCGATCACCATGACGGTGATCACAAAGATGACAAGAAGGACGGTCATCACGAAGACGCGCCCAAGCCAAAGGGCCACTGATTGCGGTTATGCGCCGGGTTGCCAGGCATTGGTAATCCGGCGCGGCCACCGGCGCGGTGCTATCAACACCACATCTATCCGCTGGTCATCACCCGGCCTTACAAAGCGGTGCGCTACGGCTTCGCTGGCCGCTGCCACGCGGCGCAATCGCCAGCTATCGATCGCGTGATCGAGCTCGGCAGCGCTGCGCCGCCACTTCACTTCCACGAATGCCACTACGCGTCCGCGCCGCGCGATCAGATCAATCTCACCGCGCGCAGTCTTGACCCGCCGCGCCAGTATGCGCCAGCCGTTGAGCCGCAAATACCACGCCGCGATGTTCTCACCGCGCCGTCCCTGCGCCTCGCGTTCGGCCCGGCTGCTCACTTCAGCGCCAGCGCGCGGGCATAGAGCGCCTTGCGGTCAAGCCCGGTGGCGCGCGCCACTTCGGCGGCGGCCTGCGAGGGTTTCAGGCTGATCAGCGCCGCGCGCAGCATGACTTCGGCATCGACCGCGCTCGTCTCAACAACGCCCGGGGGCGCGATCAGCAGCACGATCTCACCCTTGGGCGGATGCGCGGCATAATGCGCGATCAGCGCGGCCGGGCTGCCGCTGCGGCACTCCTCGAACTTCTTGGTCAGCTCGCGCGCCACCGCCACCGCACGCCCCGGCAATTCCTCGGCGATGGCCGCCAGCGAGGCCCCCAAGCGCGGCGCGGTTTCATAAAATACCAGCGTCGCCTTGACCGCGCCCAGTTCGCGCAGCACTTCGCGCCGCGCCTTGTCCTTGGACGGGAGAAACCCGGCGAACAGGAACCGGTCGCTGGGCAGCCCCGCCAGCGTCAATGCGACGATTGCCGCGCTTGGCCCCGGCACACTGGTGACCGCGATCCCGCGCTCACGCGCGGCCACCACCAGCTGGTAACCGGGGTCCGAAATCAGCGGCGTCCCCGCATCGCTAACCAGTGCCAGCGGCGAAATTGCGGCGATGCCGAGCAAATGATCGCGCGTTGCCTCACTGGCGTGATCATCATAGCGGATCAGTTTTTGCTTCAGTCCCAGATGGTGCAGCAGCTTGCCGGTCACCCGCGTATCTTCACAGGCTACCGCAGCTACGCCACCGAGTACCGCCAGAGCCCGCGCCGAGACATCACCCAGATTGCCAATCGGCGTGGCGACAATATAGAGGCCGGGTGCAAGCGGTTGGAGCATGGCCGTGACCATGCCCTGACCCGAGGGGAGCGACAAGGCATGTTCGAGAAGCGTATGGGCCGGCGCCAGCTGCTATTGCTTGCAACTGTTACCATGCTGGCCGGGTGCAAGGTTATTCCCAAAGGCCCGCGTGACGCGGTGCCGCCGGTGGCGGGGCCAGACGAAGCCCTGCCCAAGGACCAGCAGCGCCAGCGCATCGCGCTGTTGGTTCCGCTGACCGGGCCGCAAGCCGCGTGGGGCCAGTCGATCGCCAATGCGACCACGATGGCCTTGCTCGACACCAATGCCAAAGCCATCCGCATCACGACCTATGATACCGCTGGCGGCCCCGCAGCTGCGGCCAGCAGGGCGATGCAGGAAGGCAACAAACTGATCCTGGGCCCGCTGCAAGGCGACGAAATCCCGGCGGTGGCCGCCGTGGCGCGCGCCGCAAAAGTGCCGCTGATCGCGTATTCGAGCGAGGCCGATATGGCCGCACGCGATGTGTTCATGCTCGGCACCAACAGCGCCAACGCGATCAAGCGCGTGGTCGATTATGCGCATGCACGCGGGATCAACCGCTTCGCCCTGCTCGCCCCCAAAGGTAGCTACGGAAGCCGCGCCAGCGCCGCTTACGCCGAAGCGGTCAAGGCGGCGGGCGGCACGCTGGTCAACACCCAGACCTATGACCGGTCGAACCGCTCGATCGTCAGCGCGGCCACCCGGCTGCGGTCGCGCGGCGGGTATGATGCGGTGTTGATCGCGGATTCGGGCAAGTATGCGGCGATGGCCGCGCCGCAGCTGAAGTCGGTCGGCGCTACATCTCCGCGCATTCTCGGGACCGAACTGTGGAGCGGCGAACTGGTGGTGAGCAAAACCCCGGCACTGCGCGGAGCGTGGTTTGCCGCACTTTCGGATGCGCGCTTTGGCCGGTTCGCGGACAGTTTTAAAACCCGGTTCGGCACCGCGCCGTACCGGTTGGCGACGTTCGGTTATGACAGCGTGTTGCTGGCGGTGCGGATCGCACGCGACTGGCGCTTTGATACGCCCTTCCCCACCGCGCGGATGACCGATCGCGACGGGTTCCTCGGGCTTGACGGTCCGTTCCGGTTCGCCCCCAATGGCCTGGGCGAGCGCGCGCTTGAAGTGCGCGAGGCGCGCGCCGGCGGGATCACTATCGTCAGCGCCGCACCGGAAAAATTCGTGGACTGACGACAACCGCCCGCCCCGGCTTGCGCGGCGGAATCTCCAGCGCCTATAGCCGCTGGCATGTCCCAAGACCTGTTTGATAAAATGCCCGCAAACCCCGGCGAAACCTATGATGGCAGCGCCATTGAGGTGCTCGAAGGGCTCGAGCCGGTCCGCCGCCGCCCCGGCATGTATATCGGCGGCATCGACGAACGCGCGTACCACCACCTCGCCGCCGAAGTGCTCGACAATGCGATGGACGAAGCGGTGGCCGGGCACGCCAACCGGATCGAGGTCACTCTGGAAGACGGCAACCGCCTGACCATCACCGATAACGGGCGCGGTATCCCGGTTGACGAGCATCCCAAATATCCCGGCAAGTCCGCGCTTGAGGTAATTTTGACCACGCTGCATTCGGGCGGCAAGTTTTCGGGCAAAGCCTATGCCACCAGCGGCGGGCTGCACGGCGTCGGGGTGTCGGTGGTCAACGCGCTGTCCTCGCTCACCCGGATCGAAGTGGCGCGGGCCAAGGAGCTTTACGCGCAGGAATTTTCGCGCGGGGCACCGCTGGGGCCGCTCCAGCATCTGGGCAGCACGCCCAACCGGCGCGGCACCAGCGTGACCTTTGTGCCCGATACCGAGATTTTTGGCGACGAGGCAAAGTTCAAGCCGGCGCGGTTGTTCCGGCTGGTGCGATCCAAGGCATACCTGTTCGCGGGCGTAGAAATCCGCTGGAAGTGCGCGGCTTCGCTCACCAGCGACGATGTCCCGCCAGAAGCCACCTTCCAGTTCCCCGGCGGTCTTGCCGATCATCTGACCGAACAGCTGGGAGCGCGCGAATGCGTCACCACGCAGTTCTTCAAAGGCAGCCAGGATTTCCCCGGCGACGAACAAGGCCGGGTCGAATGGGCGATCGCCTGGCCGCTGTGGTCGGACGGCGCCTATTCGTATTACTGCAACACCATTCCCACCCCCGATGGCGGGACGCACGAGCAAGGCCTGCGCGCCGCGCTGACCAAGGGCATTCGTGCCTTTGCCGACCTGATCGGCCAGAAAAAAGCCAAGGACATTGCGCCCGAAGACGTGATCACCGGCAGCGAGGTGATGCTCTCGGTGTTCGTGCGCGATCCGCAGTTCCAGAGCCAGACCAAGGACCGTCTGACCAGCCCCGAAGCCGCGCGGATGGTCGAAAACGCGGTGCGCGATCACTTCGATCATTTCCTCGCCGACAATATGGAGCGCGGCAAGGCGCTGCTCGGCGCGGTGCTCGAGCGGATGGACGAGCGGTTGCGGCGCAAGGCCGAGCGCGAGGTCAAGCGCAAGACCGCGACCAACGCCCGCAAGCTGCGCCTGCCTGGCAAGCTGACCGATTGCAGCGGCGAGGGCGAGCGCGAGACCGAACTGTTCATCGTCGAAGGTGACAGCGCGGGCGGCAGCGCCAAGCAGGCGCGCGACCGCAAGAGCCAGGCGATCCTGCCGATCCGCGGCAAGATCCTCAACGTGGCCAGCGCCACCATGGAAAAGATCCGCGCCAACAACGAGATTGCCGACCTCGGCCTCGCGCTCGGCTGCGGCTTCCGCAAGGACTGCAACCCCGACAACCTGCGCTATGACCGGATCATCATCATGACCGACGCCGATGTCGACGGCGCGCATATCGCCACACTGTTGATGACGTTTTTCTTTCAGGAAATGCCTGAGATTGTTCGGCGCGGGCACCTCTATCTCGCCCAGCCGCCCTTGTACCGCCTGACCTGCGGCAAAGAGAGCGCCTACGCCCGCGACGACGCTCACCGTGCCGAGCTGGAAGCGACTCAGTTCAAGGGCAAAAAGGTGGAAGTCGGCCGCTTCAAAGGCCTCGGCGAGATGAACCCCGGCCAATTGCGCGAAACGACAATGAACCCGGCCACACGCGGCCTGCTGCGGATTACGCTACCGCCCGAATACGAAGGCCGCGCGGCGGTGAAAGACCTGGTGGACCGCCTGATGGGCCGCGATCCGGCGCAGCGGTTCATGTTCATCCAGAACCGTGCGGGGGAAGTCGATCGGGGGATGATCGACGCTTAGAAAAAACTTTGACCCTAGCAGCACTTTTGATTGCTCTTGCAGGCTGTCACGGCAAGGCCAACAATACCGCAAACGAAGAGGCACTTGGCATGTCGCCGCCTAAAAAGGCTTGGTGGGAATGCAAATTTGAACTCGGCAAACTTGAAGCTCTCCACGGGCGGAACCTCGACGATTTCAATCGAGGAATAGCGGTGGCAGCAAATAAATTTTTGATGGATTGCATGACATCCAAAGACCAACCAATTTCGCCGGAAATGACTGACGAAATGGGCAAATATGCGTCCGCAAAACGGAACCCTAGCGTTGTTCGGTTCAATCGAGCATCAAGCAATTACGATGCGCAATAAGTTAGCGCAGTAGCCAATTTTCAAATTAAGGCGGTTAGAGTCTGGCTTAACTCGGGTAAAGCCGAAATCACCGTCTCCCACACCACATCAACGTCGATATCATAATACCAGTGCGATACGACAGCGCTTGGTGAAGTGGTTCTGGCTAAGGCCGGTTATTCCGGCCATCGCCTCGCATCCGCTGCCATGTGCAAGATTCGGTGGATCAAAATTGTTTCTCCATCGATCCGGTAATAAATGCGATGCGACTGTGATGGCAAGGAGCGCAGGCCCGGCACGATCGTGTCTTCGGCTCGGCCGCTGCGGGCATGGTCGAGCAACAGCTGAAATCGCTGCTCGATAGCCTCGATGTAGGACAAGGCGGCCTCTATTCCGTGGTTCGCAGCGCCGTATTCGTAAATGCTATCGAGATCGGCCGAAGCACGTGGGCTCTGCCTAAGCCGCATCGCGCTTCGCCAGTTCGGCGTGAGCGCGCTGGCGCAGTCCGTCAATCTGCTCGAATGGGTCCTTGTCGCTGATCCCGGAATCAATCCCGGCTTGGATTTCTGCACGTAACCACTCAGTGCGCTGCCTTTCACGCTGATCGCGCCGCACCAGATCGCGCATATAGTCGCTGCTGCTGGAGTAGCTGCCGTCGGCAACGCGCGATTCAACCCACGTTTTGAGCTTTTCGGGAAAGGAGACGTTCATTTGAGCCATTTAATTGGCATACGTTTTTGCGCGTTAAATGTCAATAACAGTGCATTTACTGCCCCACTTCCTCCGCCGCATAAATCTTCATAGCCGGTGCACCATCGGCCCAGTCACCCAGCGCCCGCACAAATTCCCCCGAAGCCGGGACGGCAAAGTGCGTCTTCACCGCAGCCATATCAGCCCATCCCTCAACGAACACGATCCGCAACGCGTTCTCCGCGTCGACATGGCAACTGTGCGCGATGCAGCCTGGCTCGGCGCGCGAGCGGGCTGAGTGTTCGGCGCCGAGCCTTAGCGCTGCATCGAAATGTTCGGGGGGGGATTTCGGCGCTGCCGGTGATGATGATCATGGCATTGTCCTGGCACGGTCATGTTTTTCCGGCAGGCGAATTTCGTTCATTGCACTGCCAGTAACTGATGTTACAGTGTATCACGAAATCGAGAGGGGACTTCACCATGCCGCGTTTGCCGCTTTTCGTTGCTGCTTCGCTGATCACGCTTTCGGCCGCCGCCTCCGCCGAAACCGGGATCGACATCACGATCTATGCCGACAATCAGGCGCTGGTGCAGGATGTTCGCAACGTCACGTTTAACGGCGGCAAACAGCGGATCGAGTTCAAGAACGTCTCGGCGCAGATTCGCGGCGAAACCGCCTCCCTGGTCGCCACCGACATGGGGATCATCGAGCAGAACTTCGATTACGATTTGCTCTCCCCGTCCAAGATCATGGAAAACGCGGTTGGGCAGACGATCACGCTGGTCCGCACCAATCCGGCCACCGGCGCCGAAACCCGCGAACAGGCGGTGGTGCTGGCGGCGAATGGCGGGGTGGTGCTCCAGATCGGCAACCGGATCGAGGTGCTGCGCGACGATGGCCTGCCGGTGCGGGTGATCTTCGATCGCATTCCGCCTAACATGCGCGCCGATCCGACACTGTCGGTGACCGTCCAGGCCAAGCCCGGCATCCGCGAGGCAACGCTGCGCTACCTGACCCCGGGGCTTGGCTGGCGCGCTGATTATGTCGCGCTGTATGATGAGAGCAAGAGCACGATCGACGTGCAGGGCTGGGTCACGCTGACCAACAATTCGGGCACGACCTATGACAATGCGCGCACCGTGCTGGTCGCCGGCAACCCGCGAATGCTGAACCAGAGCGATAACCGCGGCGGCTATCAGCGCAGCGATGACACGATGGTCGAGGCCGGGACCGAAAGCGGCACCCGCGCGCGGCTCGGCAATTATTACCTGTACCCGCTGGCCGAGCGCACCGCGATCGCCAACCTGCAAACCAAGCAGGTCAGTTTCCTCGACGTCCATGGCGCGCCCGCCGCGCACGGCTACGAGGCGCGGTTGGGCTGGTTGCAGACCTCGGACACCCCGCTCAGCGCGGCCACGGTCTATAGCTTCAGCAACTCGGCCAATGGCGGCCTTGGCGATCAACTCCCCGCCGGGGTCGTCCGGTTCTATCTCAAGGATGCGCGCGGACAGGCGCAGTTCATCGGCGAACATGCCATCGGCCACACCCCGATGGGATCGAAGCTGGCGCTCAGCACCGGCGATGCCTTCGACGTCAAGGTGCAGCCGGTGGTGGAAAGCCGGACCAAGGTCAACGATCGCCGCTGGAAGACCGCGCTGCGCTATACGCTGACCAATGCGCTGCCCAAGCCGGTCACCGTGCAGGTCGTCCAGTCGGGCCTGTGGGGCGATACCCGGATCGCCGACGAAAGCCAGAAGAGCGAGCGCCGCGATGCCGATAGCGTGGTGTGGAACGTATCCGTTCCGGCGAATGGCAAGACCGTGGTCACCGCCACCTTCGATTCGCGGTACTGAGGAGCGCGGGCTTGCGCTGGCTGATCGCCTTGCTGCTGGCTTTGTGCGGAGCCATGCCGGCTGCTGCAGGCGATGTGGCGGCGTCCGCTCCAGTCGATATTGCGGTGACCATCTACCGCGATCCGGGGCGCAATGGCGGCTCGATCCGGCTCGATGCGCTCGGCGGCTTTGCGGTCATCACCGAAACCCGCCGCGTGACGATCCCGGCGGGGCGCAGCCGGCTGCGGTTTGTCGGCGTGGTGGACGGAATCATCCCCGAAAGCGCAATTGTTTCCGGCTTGCCCGGCGGGGTGATCGAGAAGAACCGCGATGCCGCGCTGCTCTCCCCCGCATCGCTGATGCGCGCCGCGCGGGGCAAGACGATCACGCTCAAGCGCACCAACCGGGCCACCGGCAAAAGCGAACTGGTCAGCGGCGAAATCATCTCGGCGAGCGACCAGGGGGTGCTGTTCCGCACCGCCAGCGGGGTTGAGGCGCTGCGCTGTTCGGGGCTGCCCGAAACCTTCCGCTATAGCCGCGATGCCGAGGGGCTTTCGGCGCAGCCCGTGCTATCGGTACAGACCCGCGCGGCCAAGCCGATCACCGCCACGGTAACCCTCACCTACATCGCCGAACAATTTGACTGGAGCGCCAATTATACCGCGCAGCTCAACCCAGATGGCAAGACCATGACGCTGGGCGGGTGGATTACGCTGGCGAATGGCAATTCGGTCTCGCTTGGCAATGCCCACACCCAGATCGTCGCGGGCGGGCTTAACCGCGAATATGTCGAACGCTTTATCAACCGTCAGCCGCAAGTGATTGCACGCTGCTGGCCGCAGCAACGGACCAGCGATGTTCCGCTGAAGCCGGGCCGACCTTACGCGCTCGCGAACCCCTTGCTCCCGTCAAATGGCGACTATGAGCGGTGGAACGACGAAATATCGGTGACCGCGCAGCGCCGTCAAGTATCGCTGCAGCCCGTGCCTGTTGCTGCGGCCCCGGTGATGTTGGCAGCGCCGCCGCCGCCCGAACAACTCGGTGACCTGAAACTTTACACCGTGCCGCAGCGCACGACTGTCGCCGCGATGCAGATGAAGCAAACCCGGCTGATCGAACAGCAAGGCGTGCCATTTGAGCGGGTTTACAAGGCGACCAGCAATGCGGTTGCTTATGGCGAGCAGGAAAATGTCAGTGCCTTTGCCGTGCTGCGCACGTTTAACGACAAGGCCCACAACCTCGGCCTGCCGCTGCCATCCGGATCCTTCCTGATCCAGCAGGATCAATTCGGGCGGACCATGCTGGTCGGCGAACCCAGCCTGGCCGATACCGCCGAGGGTGAAAAGGTCGAGCTGGCATTGGGCCAGGCGTCCGACATCACCGTCACGCGCCGGACCCTTCGGCGCAGCGACAAGAACCAGGACGCCGAAATTACGATCAGCAATGCCGGGACCAGTGCGATTGCGTTCGAGCTCAATCTGAATGTCTGGGGAACGCAGCGGATCACCAAGTCCGACCGGCCATACGAACGGCGCAATGGCCGCCCGCTGTTTGTGCTGTCAGTCCCGGCCAACGGCACGGTGACGCTGCAATTCACGAGCAGTTTGGAATAGCATTTTTACATTTTCGCTGACCGTTTGATCGGCACCGAAATTACCGCGCTGGCTGGTCACCTAATCCGGTTCGTGCGCGCGCAGCCATGCGCGCAAGCCCTTGATGTCACAGATCCGCACATGCCGATATCCGGTCTCGATCAGGCCTGCGCGCTTGAGTTTACCCAGCGCTTTGGCGAGGGTCATTGGTGACACCCCCAGCAGCCCGGCCAGATCTTCCTGAATACTGGCAATTTTTCCCTGCGCATCGGCAGTCGGCGCGAGCGCGATCAGCAGTTTGGCGAGATGGACCTCGCGCGGAAGCGTGCGCAGATCGTCGATCATCGCCAGCGCCTGAACCAGCCGCGCGCCCGCGATCTGGTAAAGCGCCAGCAGCACATCGTTGCGGGCCAGAATCTGATCGAACGCTGCGGAATTGAAATGGTCGATCGTCACTTTGCCGACTGCGATCGCGCTGTGCGTGCGGGCGTCGCGCCTAAACATCAGGACATCGGCAAAGTGCTGTCCGGGGTTGATCATGCTGACAAAGCTCTGCGCGCCGCTATGGCGCATCCGCACCATTCTGACCCGGCCTTCGATAACAATGCCCATAGTCGGATTTTCATCGCCGCGCGAATGGATCAGTTCGCCGTCGCGATACGTCTGACGCCGACCAAGGGTAGCCAGCCATTTGCGCGATGGCGGTGTCAACATAGCAAGCAAACTGGGGCCGGCGAGATCGACCAAAGTTGTCTCCGCAAATGCCCAAAACTTGATAGTCGGACAGCAAACACCCGGATAATCCCGCTGTCAACGAATCCTGTCCCTTGGGTCGCAAAGTTGGTCGGTAAGGCTGCAAGAAGTTTGGGACGGAGAAACGGGCGTCGCGCCTTCGGGTTGCGGCGCCCGTTTTGCTTTGGCGCCACCACCCATTCCGGCTTGCAACTCACGGTCTCTCCAACTATCGCACTTAACCGAACGGTTAAATACGCAGGGAGCAAGCATGGCCCGGTTTGAAGGCACTGAAGATTACGTCGCCACCGAAGATCTGAAAGTCGCGGTCAACGCTGCGGTGCTGCTGCGGCGGCCGTTGTTGGTCAAGGGCGAGCCTGGCACCGGCAAGACCGTGCTGGCGCACGAGATTGCCAAGGCGCTGGGCGCGCCGCTGATCGAATGGCACGTCAAGAGCACCACCAAGGCGCACCAAGGGCTGTATGAATACGATGCGGTGGCGCGGCTGCGCGATGGTCAGCTGGGCGATGAGCGCGTCCATGATATTTCGAACTACATCAAAAAGGGCAAGCTGTGGGAGGCGTTCACCTCGCCGCAGCTGCCCGTCCTGCTGATCGACGAGATCGACAAGGCCGACATCGAGTTTCCGAACGATCTGCTGCAGGAACTCGACCGGATGAGCTTCGATGTCTATGAAACGCGTGAGACGATCACCGCCAAAGAGCGGCCGATCATGATCATCACCTCGAACAACGAGAAGGAACTGCCCGACGCGTTCCTGCGCCGCTGCTTCTTCCACTACATCAAGTTCCCCGATCGGGGCACGATGCAGGCGATCATCGACGTCCACTTCCCCGGCATCCAGAAGACGCTGGTAAGCAAGGCGATGGACATCTTTTATGAAGTGCGTGACGTGCCGGGGCTTAAGAAAAAGCCCAGCACCAGCGAACTGCTCGACTGGCTCAAGCTGCTGCTCAACGAAGACATGCCGCTCGAAGTGCTCCAGCAAAAAGACCCGACCAAGGCGATCCCGCCGCTCCACGGGGCGCTGCTCAAGAACGAGCAGGATGTGATGCTGTTCGAAAAGCTGGCGTTCATGGCGCGGCGGCAAAACTGATGGATTATACCGGACGCTGCAACTGCGGGGCGGTTAGCGCGACGCTGAGCGGCGCGCCGATTGCAGTGCGGCAGTGCTGGTGCTGACGTCATGAAGGCAGGGCAATTTCCTACACCGACGCGCGGCGCTATGATGCGGCTATGCGGCCATGTGCCAGAACAGAAATCGCATCCGCGCAAAAGTCACACCTGCTACCCATAATTTTCGATAGAACCACGTTAATTCTGACACTTAAACGTAATACCTGATTTCAATTTTACCGCCGTTGAGTGTGCGCTTCACCCTTGCTGACCCGGACCTGACCCATGTTCTTCAACTTCGTCGATGAATTGCGCAGCGCCGGCATCGGAGCCAGCTTCAAGGAGCATCTGGTGCTGCTCGAAGCGCTCGACAAGGATGTGATCGAGCAGACGCCCGAGGCGTTCTATTATCTCAGCCGCGCGATCTTTGTGAAGGACGAGGGTCTGCTCGACCGGTTCGACCAGGTGTTCAACAAGGTCTTCAAGGGGCTGCTGACCAATTACGGTCAGGCCCCGGTCGATATTCCCGAAGATTGGCTGAAAGCCATCGCCGAGAAATTCCTCACCCCCGAAGAGATGGAGGCGATCAAGTCGCTCGGCTCGTGGGAAGAGATCATGGAGACGCTGAAAAAGCGGCTCGAGGAACAGCAAAAACGCCACGAGGGCGGGAGCAAATGGGTCGGCACCGGGGGCACCTCGCCCTATGGCAACGATGGTTATAATCCCGAAGGCGTGCGGATTGGCGGCGAGAGCAAGCAGGGGCGCGCGCTCAAAGTGTGGGAAAAGCGCGAGTTCCAGAACCTCGACAACACCCGTGAGCTGGGCACGCGCAACATCAAGATCGCGCTGCGGCGGCTGCGGCGGTTCGCCCGCGAGGGCAATGCCGACGAGCTTGATCTGGACGCGACGATCGATGGCACCGCGCGGCAGGGCTGGCTCGATATCCACATGCGGCCCGAGCGGCACAATGCGGTCAAATTGCTGCTGTTCCTCGATGTCGGCGGCTCGATGGATCCGTTTATCAAGCTGGTCGAAGAGCTGTTCAGCGCCGCCACCACCGAATTCAAGAACCTGGAATTCTTCTACTTCCACAACTGCCTGTATGAAGGCGTGTGGAAGGACAACAAGCGCCGCTGGTCCGACCGGACGCAGACCTGGGATATCCTCCACAAATACGGCCACGACTATAAAGTGGTGTTTGTCGGCGACGGTGCGATGAGCCCTTATGAGATCACCCATCCGGGCGGCTCGGTCGAACATTTCAACGAGGAGCCCGGCACCGAATGGCTGCGCCGCGTTGCGCACGTCTATCCCGCGACGGTCTGGCTCAACCCGGTGCCCGAAAAGCAGTGGGGTTATTCGCAGTCGACCAAAATGATCAAGGAGCTGGTCGGCGGATCGATGTTTCCGCTCACGCTGGGCGGGCTTGACGATGCGATGCGCGAACTGACCCGCAAGAAGCACTGATCGGCGAGATTACCCGCAACGCTTCGCAGCGCCGTGCGTTTCAACTCCGGAGCGGCCAGCGCATCGACCGGCCGCAAATGGAGGTTGCCATGCAAGTTAGCGACGTAATGACTTCGAGCCCGGTTTCGATCAACCGCAAAGACAGCCTGCAGCAAGCCGCGCAATTGATGAGCGACAACGATTGCGGCTCGCTCCCGGTGACCGACGATGACGGCGTCTGCGGCGTGATCACCGACCGCGACATCACGGTGCGCGCGGTTGCCAAGGGCACCGCGGCCAGCGACTGCGTGGAATGCGCGATGACCAGCGATGTCGTGGCGATCAGCAGCGATGCCCAGACCAGCGAGGCGTCGCAGATGATGGCCGATAACCAGTTGCGCCGGCTCTACGTGGTCGATGATGGCAGTCTGGTCGGCGTAGTCGCCCTAGCCGATCTGGCCAATGAGGCCTCGGCAGCTGAAGCGACCAAGGCGCTTGAAGGCATCAGCCAGTAAAGCATAGCTTGGCTGGGGAGCCGGCGGGGTGGCCGCAAGCGGATCAAGTTCTGCATTTGGAGCGGATGATCTGGCGCCTCCCCGGCTTGTTCCTCGGTCACGGCTCGCCGATGAGCAAGACCTCGATCGTGCCAGAGTTCCGGCCTGGCAGCGCTAGACGTTAGCGATCCGTGACCGGTATTCCGGTCCATTCCGCTGGTTAAGCACTGCCGGTGCCGCTAAGGCGCGGCAATGGACGGACAACTGCTGATCATCTGCCTGCTGACCGTGGGGATCAACCTGATTGGCACGCTGGCTTACGCCGCCCGGATTGCCGGGGTGCGCACCCGCCGGATCGCGATGAGCTTTGCGCTGTTCAACATCTTGGTGCTGGTCAGCCGCACCTCCAACTCGTTCCTCGGGCCGTTTCTGGCCAAGCGGATCGAAACCCGGATCGCCAGCGGCGGGGGCGATGCGCTGTATGGCGATTTCCAGCTGGTGCTGCTTTCGGCCAGCCTGGCGGTGGCGCTTGGGATTGTGCTGGTCCCGACCGGGCAGCGGCTGTTCACCCGCGCGATCGGTTACTTCCAGCAGCATCGCTCGACCGCCAAGATGATCCTGCGCACCGCCACCCCCGCCGGGCTCCGCACGGTACGCGAGGCGATCCAGCCGCCGACCATGGCGCATTTGCGCGGGCTGGTGCTTGAACGCGGGGTCAGTTGGAACGTGCTGATCGCCAATTGCCTGGCGCAGGCGCTGATCGTGGTTGGCGTGCTGGCCTCGCTCTACGCGGGTTATCTCAACCCCGAATTTCGCGTCACCGCCTCGCAGCTGTCAGCGGTGATCAATGGGTTTGCCACGATCCTGCTGTTCGCGCTGATCGACCCGCAGCTGTCGGTGATGACCGACGACGTGATCGATGGCCGGGTCAGCGAAGCCGTGTTTCGGCGCACGATCATCTGGATCAGCCTGAGCCGCCTGGTCGGGACAATCCTGGCGCAGGCGCTGTTCTTGCCCGCCGCGCGACTGGTCGCGGTAATCGCCAATTACGTCTGATCAATAGGCATCGACCACCGCGAACAGCGCGGTGATCTGCGCACGTTCCAGCTCGGATAATTCGGGCCGCCAGACATCGAAGATCAGCACCAGCCGGTCCTGATCGCTGTCGTTCCAGGCTTCATGCTCGACGCTGTCATCGAACACCATCAGCTCGCCGACCCGCCATTCGCGCGTTTCCTCGCCCACGCGAAAACCGCAGCCGGGCGGAACAATCAGCGGCAAATGGCAAACGAACCGCGTGTTGATCATGCCGGTATGCGGCGGAATTTTGGCGTGGCCGCGTAGCAGCGAGAACATGATCGACGGTGCGCGCGGGCCAATCCGGCACAGCGGCACCATCGTATCGAGCGTGTGGAAGGTGACCGGCGCGCGCTCCACGCGATCAGCGATCGGCTGCCCCCGGTCGGTCAGGTAGCAAGTGCTCCAGTCCGGATTGTCGAGCAGGCCATGAACGTCGCCCTGCGGCCGCGCGCTGGTTTGCTGCACGTATGGCAAAAAGCTTGCCGGGTCGGACAGCAGGGTTCGCGCTTCAGCAAGGATCGTGGCAGTCTGCTGCTCGATCCCGGCGCGCCACGGATCGGCCGCATAGTCGGCAAACTCGACCTGCGGCAGATCCGGATAGAAATAGCTTTGCGGCAGTTGCGGAAAGCGCGTGAACACCTGATCGCGTGGGCGCTGGCCCATCATGATTTCGAGTGACTTCTGAAATCGCGGTTGTCGGTTGGCGAGGCTCAGACCGGCGGCAGCCAGCCCTGCTCGCAGCACATCGCCAAACCGCTGATCGAGCCACAGCGCCGCATCACGCGCGCGAAGCAATTCGTTCCGTTCGATCGCGGCGCCAGCCCCGGCCAGCCGGCCGACCGCGCCATAGAAGGCCGAGGCGGCGCGGTAATCGCTCGCCAGCATCCGGTGATCGGCCTTGGCCAATGTTGCGATAACATCGCTGCGATTGACGGCAATGCGGCGGTCAGCCTCGGTTTCGTCGATGGATGGACTGGGCTGATCGATCGCCATGTCAATACCGCAACAGCGGCCGCACAGTCTCGCGCCAGGAGACTTCATCAGGAGCGGTCAAAGCCTCGAGATCGGCCGGCGTTGCCGCCGCATCATCCACCCATTGGCGCAGGCCCGGCCCGCCGTTGATTACATCGATCGCCAAGCGCTCGAATTCGTACTCATAGGGAAAATCGCGCCACAACGCATAGTCCGGGTGCAGGTTGCGGATCGCTTTGAAGGCCAGCGCCTGAAGCCGCCACGGGCGAAACGCATGGTGATCGTAGCAACTGCCCTGGGCATGGATCATCAGCGCGCTGCACAACGCGCCGGCATGCTTGTGGAAGGTCGGGGTGAACCAGCATTCGCGCAGCGCCGCTCCTGCCAGCCAGTCGGGCGCCAGCCGCTGCAGTTCACTCAGCACGGCCCGGCAGTCCAGATCGGGCGCTCCGAACAGCACTTCCAACGGCCGGGTGGTACCGCGGCCTTCGGACAGATTCGCGCCTTCGAGCATCACCGTTCCGGCATAGGCGCGCGCCATGTTGACGTTGGCGGCATTGGGACTGGGGTTAATCCAGATCCGGCTTTCAGGCCAGCCAAAGCCCGCACCACTGGGCTCCCACCCGGCCATTTCGATCACCCGGTAATCGACGTCGAGCTTGAAGTGATCGACGAACCACTGCCCCATTTCGCCCATGGTCAGTCCGTGACGCATCGGCATCGGCCCCGCGCCAACGAAGCTTTCGTGCCCGGGCAGCAGTGTCAGCCCTTCGACCGGACGGCCAGCGGGATTGGGCCGATCGAGCACCCACACCGCCTTGCCGGTGCCCGATGCGGCTTCAAGCAGGTAAAGCAGCGTAGTCACAAAGGTGTAAATCCGGCAACCGAGATCCTGCAGATCGAACAGGAACACGTCCGCAGTGCTCATCATTTGCCCGCTGGGGCGGCGCACCGCACCATAAAGACTGAAAATCGGGATGTTGTAATGCGGGTCGAGCGCATCGGGCGTCTCGACCATGTTATCCTGCTTATCGCCCTTGAGCCCATGCTGCGGGCCAAAGGCCGAGCTGACATTGACCCCGGCGCTAATCAGCGCGTCGAGCGAATGGGTGAGGTCCGCTGTAACCGAAGCTGGATGCGCCACCAAGGCCACCCGTTTCCCCGCCAGCGGCGCGCGCAGCGCCGGGTCGGCCAGCAGCCGGTCGATCCCGAACTGGACAGTCATGCGCTCGCCGCCAAGCCAAGCGCGCGGCAGGCTTCGGCGTGAAATTCGGGCGCGCCGGGCTGGAAGGAGAGCGCCCAGAAGCGGTTTACCCCGTCGGCGTCTTCGATGATTGCATTGAGCGCGACCGTGGCTGGTAGTGGCAGAATGGAGCTGATGTCAGCTTCGAGCCGCAGTTCGGAGTCGGATACGGTCGCCGTGATCGTCACCTCAGCCGGAGCATCGCGCATACCATCGCGAAAGCCGTCGAAATCGTAGCAGGCCCAGCGGGTCGATGGCGACAGGTTAAACTCGCGGTACGAGGTGCCGTCGTGACTCCAGAAAATCTCGAAACAGGTCGTTTTCCAGAGATTGTCGAAGCGCCCCGGCTGCTCCACAGTCGGAACCGCAATCCGGGCAATATCGCCGCGCGCGACAAACACCGCGCGGCAGCCGCTGGGGGTCTGCTCAATTGCGGCTGCGATCGCGATCACCGATCCGGGAGCGCAGTGCGGGTGCAGGATAAGTTGGTTCATCCCCGCCCTATTGCCCGCAGCTTTGGCGGCGGGCAAGCGGGTCTTGGGCTTGACGCGCGTGCGTGCTAGGCGCGCGGCGATGACTTACACTTCTTCCCTACTCCGCTTGCTCGACGAGCGCGGTTATATCCATCAGGCCACCGATGCGGCCGGTCTCGATGCGTTAGCGCAGCAACAGGTGATTCCCGGCTATATCGGGTTCGATGCCACTGCCCCATCGCTCCACGTCGGATCGCTGGTGCAGATCATGATGCTGCGCCGGTTGCAGCAGGCCGGGCACAAGCCAATCGTGCTGATGGGCGGCGGGACCACCAAGGTCGGCGATCCTTCAGGCAAGGATGAAAGCCGTAAGTTGCTCACGGCCGAGGGGATTCAGGACAACATCGCCTCGATCCGTCAGGTATTCGAACGCTATCTGACCTTTGGCGACGGGCCGAGCGATGCGGTGATGGTCGATAACGACGAGTGGCTGAGCCAGCTCGGCTATGTCGAACTGCTGCGAAACGTCGGTCCGCACTTTACCATCAACCGCATGCTGACCTTCGATTCGGTGAAATTGCGGCTTGAACGCGAACAGCCGCTGACCTTTCTCGAATTCAATTACATGATCCTCCAGGCATACGATTTCCGCGAGCTGGCGCTGCAGCATGGTTGCCGCTTGCAGATGGGCGGATCGGATCAGTGGGGCAATATCGTCAACGGGATCGAACTGGCGCGGCGAATGGAAGGCAAGGAAGTCTTCGGGCTGACCACGCCGCTGCTGACTACCGCTGACGGAGCCAAGATGGGCAAGACGGCAGCTGGCGCGGTGTGGCTGAACGAAGACGCGCTGCCGGCGTACGATTTCTGGCAATACTGGCGCAATGTGGACGACCGCGATGTGGGGCGGTTCCTGCAACTGTTCACCGATTTGCCGCTGGATGAGATAGCCCGACTTGAAGCGCTGGAGGGGGGTGAGATCAACGCGGCCAAGGTGGTGCTGGCTAATGAAGTGACCCGGCTATGCCGCGGCGAGGCGGCAGCGCAGGCTGCTGAAGCAACCGCGGCGACCACCTTTACGGGCGGCGGACTGGGTGCGGATTTGCCGGTGCTGGAACTGCCGACAGACGGAATTTCGCTGATCGATGCTCTGGTCGGGATCGGTTTTGCCGCCAGCCGCGGTGATGCCAAGCGCTTGATCGCGGGCGGCGGAGCACGGCTCGATGGCACGGTCTTTACCGACGAAACCGCACAAATCCGGGGTGGGAGCGAGCAAAGATTGTCGGCCGGCAAAAAGAAGCACGGCATTCTTCGTCCGGCCTGACGGCAAAATCTTGCCGCAGTTTACCCAATCTTTGCCTTTAGCGTGCAGGTTGCAAATTCGCTAGGTCGAGAACGGGAGGCATTCGGAAACATGGGCGCAGGAGCTCAACTGTCGGTTACCGATCTGCGCCGTGCGGCGCGGCATCCGGTTGATTACAAGGTCATCGGCGAACACCGCCGGCTAGGCGACGTCCACTTGCATGTGGTCAATGTTTCGGCGCATGGCTTCATGGCCGAGGGCGAACTTGACTTGACCCGGGGCGAGCGCGTGATCATTCGCCTGCCCGAACTGGGCCGGATCGAGGCGCATCTGATCTGGGTGGCCGAGGGCCGCGCTGGCTTCCAGTTCGAGCGGATCGTGCGGCTCGAAGACTTTATGAAGATGATCGACGCGCTCCAGCCCAATCCGCGGCTCCGCCGCTCACGCTAACTGCCACGCCCGCGCGCGCTAAAGCCATCGTTTAACCAGCCCAAGCAACACCTGCCTTGGCAAGCCCGGTACGCGCTGCCATGGCTGCAACGGTGAGCGCGCCCACCCATCCCCTGCAGGTTCGTGACTTTCGCCTGATCTGGCTGGCGCGGTTCATTTCGGTCGCGGCAACCACCGCGATGGTGGTGGTAATCGGCGCACAAACTTACCAGATCGCGCGCACCACCTACCAGATGGACGAGCAACAGGCATCGTTCATGCTCGGAATTTTGGGGCTGACGCAGTTTTTGCCGTTTATGCTGCTGACCCCGCTGGCCGGCCTGGTCGCGGACCGGATGGACCGGCGCTATGTCGCCGCGACCGCCACAGCGATCGATCTGGTCATCGCTATGGTACTCGCGCTGGCCAACGCCCGCGGCTTTCTCACCTTGCCGTTCCTGTTCACGATGGCCGCGCTGTACGGCTCTGCGCGGGTATTTATCGGCCCTTCGCTCAGCGCCATCGTCCCCAACGTGGTTCCGGCCGAATTACTGCCCAAAGCCATCGCGATGAGCTCGGTTGCGTGGCAATCGGCAGCCGTGGTGGGTCCGGTGGTCGGCGGGTTCCTGCTCGCGCGCAACCACGCGCTGCCCTATTGGTTTTCGGCGGCCACATTGCTGCTGGCGATCGCCGCGCTGCTGGCAATCCGCCACCGCGCGCCGCCCGCCGCGGCCAAGGAGCCACCGCTCAAACTAATGGGTGACGGCGCGCGGTACGTTTGGCGCGAACGGTTTCTGCTGGGCTGCGTGTCGCTGGACCTGTTTGCGGTGCTGCTCGGCGGCGCGACTGCGATGCTCCCCGCCTTTGCCTATGATGTGCTGCATGTCGGCGACGAAGGCTTAGGGCTGATGCGCGCGGCCCCGGCGCTGGGCGCATCGCTGGTCGCGGTTTATCTGGGCTTCCGCCCGATCGCCCGCAATGTCGGGGCAAAAATGCTGTGGGCAGTGGCAGGCTACGGGCTGGCGACCTTGGTGTTCGGCCTGTCGACCAACTTTGCGCTGTCGCTGGGTACGCTGGCCTTGCTCGGCAGCGCCGATGCAATCTCGGTGTTTATCCGCAGCACCCTGGTGCAGCTAAACACCCCCGATGAAATGCGCGGACGCGTTTCCTCGATCTCGGGTCTGGCGATCTCGGCTTCGAACGAACTGGGCGAGATGCAATCAGGCTTGGCCGCCGCGTTCCTTGGACCAGTCGTCGCGGTTGCACTGGGCGGCGCGGGGGCTATCATCATCACTGTAATTTGGACCGGGCTGTTCCCCGAACTCAGACGGGCGAAGACTTTCGCCCCGCAATATCGACAAAAGGAAGAAGTCACATGAAAGCTGACAGTGTCCTCGCCACGATTGGCAACACCCCGCATATCCGGCTGGCGCGGATGTTCCCCGATCACGAAGTCTGGGTAAAGTCCGAGCGATCAAACCCCGGCGGTTCGATCAAGGACCGCATCGGTCTGGCGATGATCGAGGCGGCCGAGGCTGACGGCAGCCTCAAACCCGGCGGCACGATTGTCGAGCCGACCAGCGGCAACACCGGGATCGGGCTGGCCATGGCGGCGGCGGTCAAGGGTTACACGCTGATCCTGGTCATGCCCGAATCGATGTCGATCGAGCGGCGCCGGCTGATGCTGGCCTACGGCGCCACGTTCGATCTGACCCCGCGCGAAAAGGGCATGAAGGGCGCGATCGAACGCGCGCATGAACTGGTCTCCGTCACTGCCGACGCATGGATGCCGCAGCAGTTTGAAAACCCGGCCAACATCGCGATCCACCAGCGCACCACCGCGCAGGAAATCCTGGCTGACTTCGCCGATACGCCGCTCGACGCGCTGATCACCGGGGTGGGCACCGGCGGGCACCTGACCGGGTGCGCCGAAGTGCTTAAGGCTAAATGGCCCGCAATGCAGGCCTGGGCGGTCGAGCCGACGCTGTCCCCGGTGATCTCGGGCGGGCAACCTGCCCCGCACCCGATTCAGGGGATCGGTGCGGGGTTCATTCCGGCCAATCTCCACACGCAGGCGATTGATGGCGCGATCCAGGTCGATCCCGCCGACGCCAAAGAAATGGCGCGGCGCTGCGCGCGCGAGGAAGGCATGCTGGTGGGGATCAGCTCGGGCGCAACGCTCGCCGCGATCGCGCAAAAGCTGCCCGATCTGCCCGCCAGTGCCCGCGTGCTGGGGTTCAACTACGATACTGGCGAGCGCTATCTATCGGTGCCGGATTTCCTGCCCGAATGAGTGCGATTGGACATGCTCAGCCGACATGACGAGACGTTCGATCAGGCTTGGACGCTCCCCGCCAAATACAAGTAGTTACGCGGCTCGAACCCATCGGGTTGATGCTGGGCATAACCCGCTGCGGTCAACAGCGCGTGGATCGGATCGAGCTGCTGCGCGCCCCAGGCTTCGAGCAAGATCGCCGGGTGATCGCGTGCCAGCAGTTCGCCCGCACCTTGCAGCACTGCCAGCTCGCCGCCTTCGACATCGATCTTGAGTACTGACACGAGCGGCTTGCCAGCCTCAGCCCAAGCCAAATCCACCGTGGTCAGTGGCACCTCGAACGAGCGGACCAGATTGCGCGGGATCACACTGGCCGAACTGAGCGTGGCGTCAGCGCTTTCGTTGAAGGTGATCGTGCCCGGCGCGGACCCAACCGCAGATTGCACGATTTCGACATTTGCCGCACCGTTTCGATCAAGATTGGTGCGCAGGCGAGCCGCGGTATCCGGGTGCGGTTCGAACGCGATCACTCGCCCCGCCGGCCCCGCAGTGCGCGAAAATTCAAGCGCCGACAGCCCGATGTTGGCGCCGACATCAAGCACCGTACCGGCCGGCGGGATATATTTGCACAGCTCGGCAATCTCGCGGTCTTCGTACCCGCCGTGGAACAGCACCAATGTCCCCAGATCTTCACGGTAACGCAGATTAATGGTTTCCCCGTGCGGCAAGCGATAGGGAAAGCTGGCCGGCTCAGGCGGCAGTGTAGGCAGGATCAAATACTTTAAAAGCAACCCTTTGCCGCGGTGAATCGGAAATTTGGTGAACCACATGCGCACCGGCCACAACGCCGACCAAATTGCACCATGGTGACGTTCACGAAAGCTCGCAGCAGGCGTTTTTACATTCATTGCCCGCGCTTAGGTAAGCGTCCCGACCAGGTCAAGCGGTAGCGAAAGCCTCCACCGGCAAGGCCATCATGGTGTCCGCGCCGGCTTCAATCTTGCGCCGCAGCGCGCCCGCATCGGGCATGAAGCGTTCACCGTAATAGCGCGCGGTGACCAGCTTGGTCTCGTAAAACGCCTTGTCGCCAGTTCCTGCTGACAGCGCTTCCAGCGAAACTTCGCCCATCCGCAGCCACATCAGCCCGGTCGCTACGATGCCCATGATATGCATGTAGTGATGCGCGCCAGCGCCCGCGTGGTTGGGATCAATCATACCGTTTTGCATCAGCCACATTGTCGCCGCCTTAAGCTCGCCATTGGCCTGTTCGAGCCGCTGCGCCAAGTCGGCCAGTTCGGGCTTGCTCTTGGCCGCACTGCACTCGCTGTCGATCAGCGCAAACAGCGCTTGCACTGCTGCACCGCCGCCCTGCCCCAGCTTGCGGCCGACCAGATCCATCGCCTGCACGCCGTTGGCACCTTCGTAAATCTGGGTGATGCGGCAATCGCGCACGAACTGGCTCATCCCCCATTCCTCGATGTAGCCGTGCCCGCCGAACACCTGCTGCATGTTCACGCAGATCTCAAAGCCTTTGTCGGTGCCGTAACCTTTGATCACCGGGGTCAGCAGGCTGATCAGCATATCGGCCGACTGGCGTTCGGCTTCGCTTGCTGCCTTGTGCGTCAGATCGACCTGCAAGGCGCCCCACAGACACAGCGCGCGCATCCCTTCGGTGAAGGCCTTGGCGTCCATCAGCATGCGCCGCACATCGGGGTGGACGAACAGCGTATCGGCTTTCTCGTTCGGCTCGGCCGGCCCGGTCAGCGCGCGGCCCTGGCGACGTTCATGCGCATACTTGACCGCGTTTTGATATGCGACCTCGGCCTGCCCCAGACCCTGGATGCCCACGCCCAGCCGCGCCGCGTTCATCATGATGAACATCGCGGCCAGACCCTTGTTCTCTTCGCCGACCATCCATCCGGTGGCACCGTCGTAATTCATCACACAGGTGGCGTTGCCGTGGATGCCCATCTTGTGTTCGAGGCTGCCGCACGAGACGGCATTGCGCGCGCCGAGCGAGCCGTCATCGTTGACCAGCACCTTGGGCACGATAAACAGCGAAATACCCTTCGAACTTTCAGGCGCACCCGGGGTCTTGGCCAACACGAGGTGAATGATATTCTCGGTCAGATCGTGTTCGCCTGCCGAAATGAAGATCTTGGTGCCGGTGATCGCATACGCGCCATCGGGACTGGGGACCGCGCGGGTGCGGATCAGCCCGAGGTCGGTGCCGCACTGCGGCTCGGTCAGATTCATCGTGCCCAGCCATTCGTGGCTGATCATTTTTGGCAGATATTTGGCCTTCTGCTCGGGCGAACCCTTGGCGATAATCGCCGAGGTCGCGCCGTCGGTCAGCCCGGGGTACATGCCGAAGCCCTGGTTGGCGGTGGCGATGAATTCCTGCGCCATGCAGCCCAGCACGTGCGGCAGGCCCTGCCCGCCAAACTCTTCGGGCGAAGCGAGCGTGCCCCAGCCGGCTTCGCGAAACTGGTCGAACGCCGCCTTGAACCCGGTGGGAGTGGTGACCGAACCATCGGCATGGCGAGTGCAGCCTTCACGGTCACCAACCGGATTAAGCGGAGCGAGCACTTCGGATACGAACTTGCCGAATTCGTCGACAACCGTATCGATCATGTCAGGTGTGGCATGCTCGAAACCGGGCAGACTGTTGTAGGTCTCAAGCTTGAGCACTTCGTTGATCACGAACCGGGTGTCGCGCGTCGGCGCCTGATAGATCGGCATGGATTGATCCTTAGCGGTCTGCAATCAGAGCTTGGTGGCGGTCCGATCGATGTTTTCGACTAACGCGACGAATTGGGACAGTTCGGTGATTGCCGCATCGAGATCGGCACGCTGCTGGCGCAGCCGGTCGGCTTTGGCCCGGCACCGTTCAAGTGTGACGCGGCGTTGTTCGACACGGCCGTCGCCCAGATCGTAGAGATCGATCATTTCCTTAATTTCAGTCAGACTGAAGCCGACATTCTTGGCGCGCAGAATCCACGCCAGCCGCGCCCGATCACGCTTTGAATAAACCCGTGCCAGACCGATCCGCGCCGGGGCAATCAGGCCTTCGTCTTCGTAGAACCGAAGGGCCCTAGCGGTGATATCGAATTCGGCGGTCAAGTCCGAGATGGCAAACTGCTCACGCTGCAGCGCATCGGGCGTATCGAGGTGTGCGCCGTCGTGGCGTGATGGGGTAGCGCCGTGGTGGTCCATAAGGCGCTCTAGATTACCTTTACGTAAGCGTCAATCAGCGACACGTTCGAGCGAATCGCCATTCAGGCGACGATAGAAACAACCTTTGGCCCCGGTGTGACAGGTTGGTCCGGCCGGACGCACGATCAGGACCAGCGCATCCTGATCGCAGTCGACGCGGATATCATCAACGCGCAAGACGTTCCCGGAGCTTTCGCCCTTCATCCACAGCCGCCCGCGAGACCGGGAATGGAAGTGCGCGAACCCCGTCTCGCGCGTCTTGGCCAGCGCTTCGTGGTCCATAAACGCCACCATCAGCACCTCGCGGCTGTCTGCGTCGACCGCCACAGCGCTAATTAATCCGTTTGAACCGAATTTGGGCTGGAACACCGTGCCCTGTTCGATCGCATGCTGGCTGCTCTGGCTCATTGCCTTCCTTTGTTGCAAGATAACCACATGTGTCGATCAAAAAATGGTCCGCGCGCGCTTGGCGCTTTCATTCCGCTGCGGATTCGGTGATTTATTGCTTGCGGAAGGGCTGATGGCCCAGGTTCAGGGACACCAACCGCATGAGGGATTGGGCGCGGCAGCCCAAAGGGGGAGCTGCCAAACCACGCAAGTGGCGCCTGTAAAGTTTCGTCACGAAGGCGCCCGGAGCTTCGGTTCCGGGCGTTTTCGTTTTTATGCCAGACGCTTTACGTCAAATCCAGCGCCTCATCGAGCACGCGGGCGAAACAGGCCACGACTACAGTCTGCGCGCCAGCGCGCTTGAGCACGCTGATACAGGCATTGCTGGTCGCGCCGCTGGTCAGCACATCGTCGACCAGCAGCACCCGGGCACCCTGCAATCGGCGAGCCGGGCGCGGGTTAAGCTGGATTGCTCCGGACAGCGCGCGCGCGCGCGCGGTCCGGCCCAGACCCCCAAGGGTCGGCGTGCGCCTGGTCCGCAGCAGTCCATCGACCAGCAGCGCGGCCCCGGTACTGGCCGCCAGTTCACTCGCCAGCAACGCGGACTGGTTGAAACCCCGGCTCCACAATCGCCAGCGGTGCAGCGGTACCGGCACGATCAGCCAGCCCGGACCGATCTGCTCGGGCAGTTGCGCCGCGATCAGCCGTGCCAGCAACGGGGCCAGTGCGATCCGGTGGCCATGCTTGAGCGCCAGAATCAGCCGCCGCGAGGTCTCGTTGTAAAGCGTCCCGGCGGCGATCCCGTCATGCCGGGGTGGCTGTGCCAGGCACGGCGCGCAGATCGAGCCGACGGCGGTATCGCTCGCGAGCGGGCGCTGGCACGCTGCACAGCACGGCGCGCCGGGCACGGCCAGCCCGGCCCAGCAGGCGGCACACAGTCCGGTCTGCGCGGCGAGGCCCGCGCCGCACAGCGGGCAGCGCGGCGGGAACACCAGATCGACGATCGGCGCGAGAAGCGGATGGACCTGCATCTGCCGCCTCGTATCGCTTGCGCGGGGTCGCGGCGCAAGGCAGTGCGGGGACATGGCTGCGACCGCCCCGCCCGTTATCTTCGCACCAGCGCGGCGCTATGCGCTGCGCTGCCGGATGTTGCGCGCCCAACAGGGCGGGTCAGCCGCGCGCTACCTGCTCGACGACATGGTTGACGACGTGATTGAACGGCTGGCCTTCTTGCGCCACACCCCGCGCCGGGTGCTGGCAATCGGCGATCTGGGCGCGATCGGCGCGCGGCTCGCCGCGGCCGACTGCGCGGTGACCGGGGTCGATCCGGGCACGGGGTTCGATCAGGAAGCGCCGTTCCCGCTCGCCGGGTTCGATACCGTGATCAGCCTCGGCACGCTCGATACCGCGAACGACCTGCCCGGAGCACTGATCCATCTGCGCGGTGCTCTCGCCCCCGGCGGGCTGGTGCTGGCGAGCCTGGTCGGCGCGGGCAGCTTGGCCAATCTGCGCGCCGCGATGCTGGCGGCCGATGGCGAGCGCCCGGCCCCGCGGCTGCACCCGGCGGTGGATGTGCGCGCCGGCGGACAATTGCTCCAGCGTGCTGGCTGGGGCAACCCGGTGGTCGACAGCCGCAGCTTGGCGGTGCGGTATTCCAGCCTCGCCAGCCTGGTTGCTGACCTGCGCGCGCAAGGGCTGTCAAATTGCCTGGCCCGCTCGGGACCACCGCTGACCCGCGCCCAGTTGGCTATCGCAACCGAGACCTTCGGCACCGCAACGGTTGAAACTTTTGAGATTTTGACATTAACTGGTTGGAAACGTTAGTTTTACCGCAAAGCGGCCTGTGCCGCCGCCAATCGCGCGATCGGCACGCGATAGGGTGAGGCGCTGACGTAATCGAGGCCAACTGCCTCACAAAAGGCGATGCTCGCCGGATCACCGCCATGCTCACCGCAAATGCCCAGTTTGATGTCAGGCCGGGTCGCGCGGCCGCGTTCCGCCGCCAGACTGACGAGCTGGCCAACCCCTTCGATGTCGAGGCTGACGAACGGATCGCGCGGAAAGATGCCCTGTTCGACATAGACGCCGAGGAATTTGGCCGCATCGTCCCTCGAAACGCCAAGCGTTGTCTGCGTCAAATCATTGGTCCCGAACGAAAAGAACTCACCGACCTCAGCAATTTCCCCGGCCATCAACGCGGCCCGGGGCAATTCGATCATGGTCCCGACATGATAGGCCAGCGTCCGGCCGCGCTCGGCAAACACCGCCAGCGCCGTCCGGTCGATCAAATCCTTCAGGATCGCCAGTTCCTTGCGCGTGGCCACCAGCGGCACCATCACTTCGGGCACCGGTGCTTCGCCGCCGCCTTCCGCCACATCGCAGGCCGCTTCGAACAAGGCGCGCGCCTGCATCTCGTAAATCTCGGGGAACGTGATCCCCAGCCGGCAGCCGCGATGCCCCAGCATCGGGTTGAATTCGTGGAGTTCGTTCGCGCGCCGCTTGAGCGTCTCGACCCCGATTCCGATCACTTGGGACAAGTCGGCAAATTCGGCGTCAGCATGCGGCAGGAATTCGTGCAGCGGCGGATCGAGCAGCCGGATGGTCACCGGCAGCCCGGCCATTTCCTCAAAAATCCCTCGGAAATCAGCGCGCTGTTCGGGCAGCAGCTTGGCCAGCGCGACGCGGCGTCCGGCCTCGTCCTCAGCCAGGATCATCTGGCGCACCGCGGCAATCCGTCCGGCATCGAAGAACATGTGCTCGGTCCGGCACAGCCCGACGCCCTCGGCGCCGAACTGCCGCGCGACGCGGCAATCGGCCGGGGTTTCGGCATTGGTGCGCACTTTCATCCGGCGGTGCTGATCGGCCCAGGCCATCAATACCCCGAAATCTCCGACCAGTTCAGGTTCGATCGTGGCGACGTGCCCGGCCATGACTTCGCCGGTGGTGCCATCAAGCGTGATCAGGTCGCCTTCCTTCAATGCGCGCGTGCCGATCCGCAGCGTGCGGCTGGGCATGTCGATCGCCACCGCTGAAGCCCCCGAAACGCACGGGCGGCCCATGCCGCGCGCCACCACGGCGGCGTGCGACGTCATGCCGCCGCGCGCGGTCAGGATGCCTTTGGCGGCGTGCATGCCGTGGATGTCTTCGGGGCTGGTCTCGGTTCGCACCAGCACCACCGCCTCGCCGCGCCCGGCAAGTTTCTCTGCAGTGTCGGCATCGAGCACGATCGCGCCCGAAGCCGCGCCGGGGCTGGCCGGCAGCCCTTTGGTCAGCACATCGCGCACCGCCGCCGGATCGAGCGTGGGGTG
>JANOTT010000152.1:0-26115 GCA_031416535.1 Novosphingobium sp.
TGGCACCAACGCGGTAATCCCGCCCATGTACGGTAGCAGCGCGGCGGGCACGGTGACCGAGCCGTCTTCCTGCTGGTAATTCTCCAGCACCGCCACCAGCGTGCGGCCAACGGCGAGCCCCGACCCGTTGAGCGTGTGGACAAAGCGGGTGCCTTTCGCGGCCCCAGAATCGCTGGCCGGCCGATACCGCGTGTTCATTCGCCGCGCCTGAAAATCGCCGCAGTTCGAGCACGATGAAATCTCGCGGTATGCGTTCTGTCCGGGCAGCCAGACCTCAAGATCATAGGTCTTGCTGGCGGTGAAGCCCATGTCGCCCGCACACAGCAGCATCTTGCGGTACGGCAGTTCGAGCGCTTGGAGGATCGATTCAGCCGCCAGCGTCATCCGCTCATGCTCGGCCGCGCTATCCTCAGGCTTGCAGACCGACACCAGCTCGACCTTTTCGAACTGGTGCTGGCGGATATAGCCGCGCGTATCCTTGCCCGCTGCGCCCGCCTCGCTGCGGAAGCACGGGGTCAGCGCGGTCATCCGGATCGGCAGCTGGCTCTCGCTGAGGATTTGCTCGCGCACCGAATTGGTCAGCGAAACTTCAGCGGTGGGGATCAGCCAGCGGCCATCGGTGGTCTGGAAATTGTCCTCGGCGAATTTGGGCAGTTGCCCGGTTCCAAACAGCGCTTCTTCGCGCACCAGCAGCGGCGGCGCGCATTCGGTGTAGCCATTGGTCAGCGTCTGCTGGTCGAGCATGAACTGCCCCAGCGCCCGCTGCAACCGCGCCATCGGCCCACGCAGGAACGTGAACCGCGATCCGGATATGGCCGCGCCGGTCTCAAAATCGAGGCCGAGGGCGGGGCCCAGATCGGCGTGTTCCTTGGCCGCGAAGTTGAATTGGCGCGGGCTGCCCCACTTGGCCACTTCAACATTGCCCGCTTCGTCTGCGCCTTCGGGGACATCAGGATCGGGCAGGTTGGGATGTGCGGCAAGCACCTCCTGCAATTTTGCGGTCAGTTCGCGGTCGTCGCTTTCGAGTGCGGACAGCGTCTCCTTGAGCGTGGCTACTTCACTCTTGAGCCGTTCGGCCTCGGCAACATCGCCTTTGCCCATCGCCGCGCCAATCAACTTCGAAGCTTCATTGCGCCGGTTCTGCGCCTCCTGCAGCTGCGTTGCCACGCCGCGCCGCTGCGCATCGAGTGCCAGAATTTCAGCCGACAGCGCTGCCACCCCGCGCCGGGCCAGCCCCGCATCGAACGCTTCAGGATGTTCGCGGATGAATTTGATGTCATGCATGGTCCGCGCGCTATGCCCGCTCGTGCCCCTGCTATCAAGCCGGGGAACTGGTGGGCGCGGCAGGGATTGAACCTGCGACCCCACCCGTGTGAAGGGTGTGCTCTACCACTGAGCTACGCGCCCACTGCCTGACCGTGGGCCGCAAGGGCCGTCCGGCGAGTGGAACGCGCGCCCTTAAACAGCGTGCGGCGAATTGACAAGACGGCACAGCGCACTAGTGCCCCGGGCATGAGCGAAGATACGTCCCCGCCCGCCCAGCCTGCGACCGAAGCTGTGTCCAGCCCCCCCGACGTGCCGCCGCACCGCATTTCGGTCCATCCGCACAGCGAATTTTTCGACGCGGACATGCTCCAGCGCGGGGTCGGGATCCGCTTCAAGGGCAGTGTGCGCCGCGATATCGAAGAGTATTGCATCCCCGAAGGCTGGGTCCGGGTGCAGGCCGGAAAGACCATGGACCGCCACGGCCGTCCGCTGACCATCAAGCTCAACGGTCCGGTCGAAGCCTGGTTCGAAGACCTGGGCGAGAACCCGCCGGTGGCCAAGGCCTGACTTCGCCCCGCGCCAAGTCTATTGCTGATCTGCAACAGTAATGCGGTTATTCACCTAGAGATGCATCTGAAGCGCCGCCTGGTTCGTTAGGGTAATTACTGATCCACTCCCAACGAACGGAACGACTTATGACTCTCCGCACTTATCCTGCCATGCTGGCAATCGTGTTTGCCGGCCTGGCCACGCCCGCGCTGGCCGACCAGACCGACGGCGAATATAACGGCCCCTACATCGCTGTTTCCGGCGGTCTTTCGACGCACGATGGCGATACCACCGACAACGTCGTGTTCGACACCAACCGCGACGGCGTTTACAACCAAAACGTTCTGACCTCGACCGGCGCCAACGCGTTCAGCCCGGGCTTCTGCAACGGCAGCTCGACGCTCAATGCGCAGACCACCACGCCGTGCACCGGCGACAATGATGATGCTGAATACGCCGTCCGTCTGGGCTATGATGCGCGTTATGGCGATCTGGTCATGGGCGTGATGATCGAAGGATCGAAGAGCGACGCGACCGATTCGAGCACCGCGTTCAGCGCTACCCCGGCTGGGTACAGCTTTACCCGCGGGATCGACTATGCGGTCTCGGCGCGCGCGCGGATCGGCTATGCGCCCGGCAACCGCGGGCTGATGTATGTGACCGGTGGCCCGAGTTATGCCCGGATCGACCATACGTTCACCACCACCAACACCGTCAACAGCTTTACCGAAGTGAACCCTGACAAGATGGTCCTGGGCTTCCAGGCCGGCGGCGGCGCCGAAGTGGTGCTGGGCGGCGGGTTTACGCTGGGGATGGAATATCTGTTCAACCGTTATAAGGACGACAAGTATTACGTCGCGATCGGCGCCGGCACCGCGCCTGCCACCAACGCGTTCAATCTGACCGGCGGCGTCAATACCCAGCCGTCGAATAGCCGCTATGACTTCCACAGCTTCCGGGCCGTGCTCGGGTTCCGCTTCTAAAGTCTAGCAGCGCTGTAGGCTGGTCGGGCATGGACCGGTCTTACCAGCCCATGCGTTTGCCAATGATGTCCCCGATCGGGTCCGTGCCGGCTTTGGCCGCGCGGGTTCTGGTCGGGGCATCATGGTATTTGGCGGCCGCAACCGGCGGTTTGGTCGCGCGCTTAAGCGCGTTTAGCCTGGGCGGCTTGCCCGCATAGATGAACCCCTGGACTGGCCAGACCGATCCGCCCAGCGCCTGAATCGGGGCGTACCAGACGCGCACCTGACTCCAGTCGTTTTCGGACGAGACGTCGATCACTTTGACATTGTCCTCGATCTGACCGCGGCGGCCGTTGATCGGGCTCCAGTTGGCGTGGCGGATCAGGATCGTGCGATCATCAAGGATCCGGCTGACCGCGGCGACGTGGCCCAGATGCGAATTGCCGTGCGGGCGCAGCGCCAACACCGCCCCCACCTTGGGCGCAAACCCCCGCGCATAACGGCCTTCGGCCTGGTCCCACCAGGTCCACGCATCGCCGCGAATCTGGATGCCGCTGATCTGCCGCGCATAGGGCACGCATTGCAGATAGGCCGGCAAGTTTACGCCGCCCCCGCCGGTCACCGCTTGGTCATCGTCCAGCACAATGGCGGCGCTCAGCGGCACCGCGCCCAGCGCGATCAGCCCGCATGCGATCAGAAGTCCCCGCAGTCCCATGGCGGCAATAATTAGGCGGCGATGGTTAGCGCGGATTTGCCAACTATGGTTAACGCGGCGTCAACAATTTGGCTGCTCGGGCCGCGCTGCGGCACTGCTCAGGCCGCGCCGCGGCACTGCAGTGGTGTGCTGCGCCTTGCAAAAATGCGCCGCTGCGCGCAGGTGGCGCGGATGGCGCTTCCCCAAGTAATCATTATCGGCCGTCCCAATGTGGGCAAAAGCACACTGTGGAACCGGCTGGTCGGCAAAAAACTGGCGCTGGTCGATGATCAGCCCGGGGTGACGCGCGACCGGCGGATGGGCGATGCCACGCTGCTCGGGCTGGATTTCACGATCGTCGATACCGCCGGGTGGGAGGACGAGGACAAGAACAGCCTGCCGGGGCGGATGCGCGCGCAGACCGAAGCCTCGCTGGTCGGCGCCGATGTGGCGCTGTTCGTGATCGATTCGCGCGCCGGGCTGACCCCGATGGACGAGGAGATTGGGCGGTACTTGCGCGAAAGCTCGGTGCCGGTGGTGCTGGTCGCCAACAAGGCCGAGGGCCGCTCGGGCGATCACGGCCTGTTCGAATCCTATTCGCTGGGGCTCGGCGATCCGGTGCCGTTCTCGGCCGAGCACGGCGAAGGACTGGGCGATCTGTTCGAGGCGCTGCTGCCCTTGCTCGATGCGGGCCAGCGCGAGCGCGACGAGATTGCCGAGCTGGAAGTGGACGAGGAAGACGAGGAAGCGCTTAACCGCGCGCCGCTCAAACTGGCCATCGTCGGGCGGCCCAATGCCGGCAAATCGACGCTGATCAATGCCTTTCTGGGCGAAGACCGGCTGCTGACCGGGCCAGAGGCCGGGATCACCCGCGATTCGATCGCGGTCGATTGGGTGTGGCACGATCCCGAACTCGACGAAGACCGCGTCGTGCGGCTGATCGACACCGCGGGCATGCGCAAAAAGGCGCTGGTGGTCGACAAACTGGAAAAAATGGCGGTGGCCGATGCGCGCCACGCGGTCGATTTTGCCGAGGTGGTGGTGCTGCTGCTCGACGCCACCCGCGGGCTGGAACATCAGGACCTCAAGATCGCCAGTCTAGTGCTCGAAGAAGGCCGCGCGTTGATCATCGCGATCAACAAGTGGGACGTGGCCGAAGACGCGAGCGGCCTGTTCAACGGCATCCGCTTCGCGCTCGACGAAGGACTGGCGCAGGTTAAAGGACTGCCAGTGCTGACCGTCTCGGCGCGGACCGGCAAGGGGCTCGACACGCTGCTCAAGGCGGCGTTCGAAATTCGCGCCTCGTGGTCCAAACGGGTGCCGACCTCGGCGCTGAACCGCTGGTTCGACGATGCGCTGGAACGCAATCCACCGCCCGCGCCCGGCGGCAAGCGGATCAAACTGCGCTATATCACCCAGGCCAAGATCCGCCCGCCGGGCTTCGTGATCTTCGGCACCCGGCTCGATTCATTGCCAACCAGCTACGAACGCTACCTGATCAACAGCCTGCGCCGCGATCTGGGGTTCGACGCCGTGCCGGTGCGGCTGATGCTGCGCAGCGCGAAGAACCCGTTTGATAAGTAGGGCTGGGTTGGCAGCCTGGGGATGGAAAGCGGGCATTTAGCGCGTCCAGTGGCCAGCTTTCCACCTCTCCCGTGTGCTTCTTGATTTACGACGTTTCCTACGCCATTCAAAGAAGAGAGGCACGAGAAGTGTGATCGCCAGCACGATGAGCAGTGAGCTGATTCCGATCCACATGTAGGCCACTGCTTCTGACTGCATGAATTGCCGATGATCAAGCGCGAGGCCGCCGAAAATCCCGGCCCATCCTAACGGGAACAGGCCGATGCCAGCTATGGCCCTCTGACGGAACGAGAACCATCTTGGCAACAGCAAAATAGCGGCAATTACTAAGGCCGCTCCCACCCATTCTCCAGCCTCGTTCCTATTTGAACCCTATTCTAAACATCCGCAATTGGGTCGTGTGCAGACCAATCCATCACCGACGCAAAGCCAACCACCGCCATTCGGTTAAACTCCGCCACGCCCATTCGAGCGGCCCTTGCCTGAACCGCACCAGCCACGGCTGGCTCCAGCTTAGCATCATGGCCCAGACCAGCAGCACCAGCGTCCAGCGCTGCTCCGGGCGTATCGCCTGCGCAAGACTGGCGATGACTGGCGGATCGGGCAGTTCCCCTCTCCGGTCATCGAAAGATGGCTACCCTCCCGCAGCCTCGCTTTGTAACTGGATGTAGTTCGGCAAGCCCATCCGTTTGATCATCTCGAACTGCTTTTCGAGGAAATCGACGTGCTCCTCCTCATTGCTGAGGATTTCTGCAAACAGGTCGCGGCTGACATAATCGCGGACGGCTTCGCAGTGGGCGATAGCTTCCTTGAGCAGGGGAATCGCCTCGTGCTCGGTCGCAAGGTCGGCCTTGAGGATCTCCTCGACGTTCTCGCCGATGCGCAGGCGGCCAATCGCCTGGAAATTGGGTAGCCCTTCCAGAAACAGCACCCGGTCCGCCAGCTTGTCGGCGTGCTTCATCTCGTCGATCGATTCGTGCCGCTCGTATTCGGCGAGTTTTTTGACCCCCCAGTTGTCGAGCATGCGGTAGTGCAGCCAGTACTGGTTGATCGCGGTGAGCTCGTTGAGCAGCGCTTTGTTGAGGAAATCGATGACCTGCTCGTCGCCCTGCATGACCGGCTCCTGTGGTTGACGGAGCTGTTATGCGGCATGCGGCGGATGGCGGCAAGTCAGCCTGAGACGACCATTGGCAGGCGGGCGGTGGCACGGTGCTCGATGATGATGTCGGTCGCCTCGTCGAGGCACTGGCCGCACTGCGGGACCTTGCCAAGCGCAGCATAGACCGCATCGACATCGCCCGCGTAAGCGCGCGCGGCCTTGCGCAGTTCGCAGTCCTTGATCGCATTGCAGACGCAAACGTACATTAGCGGCTCCAGTTGAGTCGCATCGCTTTACTGCAAATGGATCGCAATAGCAACTAGCGACGAAGCGGGAGCCTTCGCGCTTCGGTCAACGAGCGCCAGACCCATTCGAGCGGCCCCTGTCTGAACCGCGTCAGCCACGGCTGGCTCCACGCCAGCATCAGCGCCCAGACCAGCAGCACCAAGGTCCAGCGCTGCGCCGCGCCGAACTGGCCGAACAGGCCCAACCCCCAACCGCTGCACAGCATGGTCATCACCAGGCTGGTGGCGAGGTAATTGCTGAACGCCATCCGCCCGGCGGCTTCGAGTTGTTGCCCCGGCACGCTGCGCAGCAGGCGCGGCGCGGCGAGCACCAACAGCGCGGCATAGCCCAGCGCCATCGCCAGATGCGGCAGCGCGAGGCCGTAGCCGAGCGCGAAGTGCATCGCGGCTTCGGGGTAGTGGCTGCGCGCCGCCCACAGCGCGAAGCCCAGCGTGGCCGCGCCGCCCAGACCCAGCCCCGCACCGGCCAGCCACACCGTTCGCCGCCGAGGCCATTGCCCCGCGAAAAACCCGGTGCGCAATAGCGCCATGCCGAGCAGCATCCACGGCAAAGTCTCACCCCAATTGTACGCAATCAGGCCCAGCGGAGCGTCGGCGCGGCCCACCAGTTTGGCTTGGACTTGCGCGGGCCACGAAAGCTGCGCGTCAACCTGATCGCGGGCGTCCTCCTTGCGAAATTCGGCGAGATCGCGCGCGTGGCTGCGCTGACCGGCGGGCGTGGCGGTGCCCGCCATCACCGCGGCTTCCTGCGTCACGCTGGGCAGCCACAGCGCGGCCCCCCAGACCTGCCACAGCGCTAAGATCAGCGCTGCGGCGACGACCAGCCGGCGCGGCTGCCACTTGCGCAGCGCCAGCGCGACAAAGCCGATTGCGGCGTAGAGGAACAGGATGTCGCCGTCCCACACCAGCGCGAAGTGCAAGTAGCCGAACGCCAGCAACCACGCGAGCCGCCGCGCCTGCCGCCGCGCGCCATTGCGCCCGGCGGCATCGGCGCGCTCCACGAACAGCAGCAGACTGGCCCCGAACAATACGGAAAACAGCGCGCGCATCTTGCCCTCGAACAGCACCAGCGTGACGAAGTAAGCGGCGCGATCGGCCATAACGCCAGTCTGCGGCAAATCGGGCGAAAAGGCCGCGCTGTGCGGCGCGGCAAAGCTCGCGACGTTGATTGCCAGGATACCCAGCACGGCCACCCCGCGGATCAGATCAAGCGTGCGGAACCGGTCGGACGGCGCAGGTTCCACCTGTCAGCCGGGCACCGCAGCGCATGTAATGCCCGCGGCCTTGAGCTTGGCGCAGGCGGCCTGCGCGGCCGGCTGGCTAAAGCCGCCAGCTTGCAGTTTGGTCACTGCGCCGGCTTTGACGTTCAGCCGCGCATGGCCGGCCAGTTCGGGGCGGCTGCGCACTTTGGCCCACATCGCATCGGCATTGCGCGCCACCCCGAATGCGCCGAGCTGCACGCGCCAGGTTCCGCCGACATTGGCGGGGGCGGGAACGGACGGGACCGGCACGGGTATCGGAGCAGCCCTCGCAGTGGGCTTGATCGCCGGACGCGGGGCCGGCAGCGGTGCTGGCGACGCGGGAGTTTTGGCGGCCGGACGGGCATAGTCAGCCCCGGCAGTGGCTGGTGTGTCGCGCCCGGCAACGCGCTGCGCCTGGCTGACAGTGCCGCCAGCCGCAGCCAGCGCTGGTCCTTTCATCGGCTGTGCGGCGACCGGAGCGGTGCTTCCGGCGACTTGACTGCCCAGATCGACCGCCGCCAGTTGCCGCGCGCGGGTCGCGTCGGCCTGGCTGCCCAGATCGGCCGCCAGCTGCACGCCTTGCTGGCGCTGCGCGATCGGGATGTACTGGTCCATTTGCGTTAGCGCCCCGGCGGCTTGCGGCAGCCCCTGCTGCTGTGCCAGCGTCACCAGCGCATAGGCCCGCGCCCAGTCCTTGGGCACCAGATCGCCGTTGAAGTGCGCAATGCCCAGCAGATATTGCGCGCGCGGATCGCCGCGATCGGCGGCGGCGCGCAGATAAGGCAGCGCCTTGGCCCGTTCGCCGCGCTGGAACAGCAGCAGGCCGTAATTGTCCGAGGCCTGAAGGTGCCCCATTCCGGCGGCCTGACCGAAAAGTTGTTCAGCCTTGGCGTGGTCCTGCGGCACGCCCTTGCCCAGCCGGTAAGCCTGGCCAAGGTTGAAGATCGCATCGCCGTCGCCCTTGGCGGCCCCGGCCTGCCATTGCTTGACCGCAGCGGCAAAATCGCCGCGGGTCCAGGCGTCCACCCCGGCCTTGGTATCGGCCTGCGCGGGCTGGCTGAAGCTCAATCCGGCTCCGAGCGCCAGCGCGGCAAGCAAAAAGTTGCGACCCATCGAAAAATTCCTGTCCCTCGCGGCGGTTTACGTTTGGTGCCCGGCCTGCTTCCGGCACGCTCCCCCGCCGCGCTGTCTGGTCGCTAACTGACATAGTAAACGCGCCCTTAGCAATGGGTTTATGCGCCCTGTGCTGGGTCTGCGGCGAGCTTGGCAGGGGCCGCCTTAACTTAAAATTAGGAACGTTCTGCGATCCCCTCCGCAAGTCATTTTGGGTTTGCTGCATTTTCTTAGGGGATAGGCTTTGCGGGTATTGGCTTTGGCATCACAGAAGGGTGGTTCGGGCAAGACTACCTTGTCCGGGCATCTCGCCGTGCAGGCGCAGCGCGCCGGCGGCGGTCCGGTCGTGCTGATCGACATCGACCCGCAAGGTTCGCTGGCCGATTGGTGGAACGAACGCGAGGCGGAGTTTCCCGCGTTCGCGCAGACCACGGTCGCACGGCTCGCCGCCGATCTGGCGGTGCTGCGCCAACAGGGCTTCCGGCTGGCGGTGATCGATACCCCGCCGGCCATCACCATGGCAATCCAGTCGGTCATCGCGGTGGCCGAACTGATCGTTGTGCCGACCCGGCCCAGCCCGCACGATCTGCGCGCGGTCGGGGCCACGGTCGATCTGTGCGAACGCGCGGGCAAGCCGCTGATCTTCGTGGTCAACGCCGCCACGCCCAAGGCCAAGATTACTTCGGAAGCCGCAGTGGCGCTGTCGCAGCACGGCACCGTCGCCCCGATCACGCTGCACCACCGCACCGATTTTGCCGCCTCGATGATCGATGGCCGCACGGTGATGGAAGTCGATCCCAACGGCCGCAGCGCGGCCGAAGTGACCGCGCTGTGGAACTATATCTCGGACCGGCTCGAAAAGAACTTCCGCCGCACCGTGTTCGCCGCCCCGACCGCAGTGTCGAGCGTGCAGGGCATTCACCGTCCGGCTGGTGGCTTCGGCCGCCGCGTGGCTGGCTCGTAAGCGGGCGCCGGCGGCATGGCTGATCCCAAAACTTCCGCGCCCAAAACTTCCGCTCACAGGCCCATCGCCTCGCTGACCCCGCGGCTGCTCGCACGTAAGGGCGGAGCCAAGCCGGCAATGCGCCCGCAGACCAGCGCGCTGGCCATCAGCCATGCGGAATCCAGCTACGATGATCTGGGCTGGAACGACATGGGCGAAGACCATGACCACGATACGGCCCCGCGCGGCGAGGTCGTATCGTTCGATGCGGCGGGCCGAAGCCAAGCCCATTTGCCCGAAGTGATTCGCCAGCAGCGCGGGCTCGCGCAGGAACTGGGGGCGGAGCGCGGCTCGGCGCTAGCCGCTGGTCGCCGCGCCGCCTTCACCCTGCGGGTCGATGCGCAGCGCCACCTGCAACTGCGGCTGGCCTGCACCGTGCTGGGCCGCAGCGCGCAAGCCCTGGTCACCGAAGCGCTCGACCGGCTGCTCGCCGAACAACCCGGTATTGCCGAGCTCGCCGCGCAAGTGGCGCGGAAACGCACATGAAATTTTTCGAGGAAGGGACCTATCCCATGCACACCAGCCACATCCGCCGTTCGATCCTGCCGCTCGGCCTGGCCGGGGCGATTGCCCTGGCGATGGCCGCCGGGGCCGGGTTCAGCTCGGGCGCCGTTGCCAAGTCCAGCACCGACAAGGCCGCCGCCGAAGCGCAGAAAGCGCTGGCCAAGGGCAATGTGGACAAGGCGATCGGGCTGGCCGAAACGCTGGTCACCGCCGATCCGCGCAACGCTTCCTACCGCGCGCTGCTGGGGCAGGCGTACTTGCGCGCCGGCCGCTTTGCCAGCGCGGCGACGACCTTCAACGATGCGATGAAGCTGGGTGACAGTTCGGCCAAGACCGCATTGTCGCTGGCGCTGGCCGATATCGGCGCCGGCCGCAGTCCGGAAGCGGTGGCGATCCTCAATGATTGGCGCGATGCCATCCCGGCTGCCGATCTGGGCCTGGCCTATGCGCTGGCCGGAGAGAGCGGGCGCGGCGTGGCGATCCTCTCGGACGCGCTGCGCGGCGGCGATACTTCGTCCAAAGTCCGGCAGAACCTGGCCTATGCCTTTGCGCTCGACGGGCGCTGGCGCGAAGCCCGCGTGATGGCGGCGCAAGACGTTCCGCCCGAAAAGCTCGATGCGCGGATCAGCGATTGGGTGATGAAAGCCCGGCCCGAAGATTCCAAGCTGCGCGTCGCCTCGCTGCTGCGCGTGCCGCTGGTCGCAGATATGGGCCAGCCGGCCGCGCTGGCGCTCAATGCCAGCGGCGATCAGCAACAGCTCGCCGCCGAAACCGGTGCGGTGAAGAGCGCCGCGCCGGTGCTCGCGGCCACGGGTGAATTGCCTACGACCGATGCTCCGGCCGATACGCTGGCCCAGTATCAGCCAGTCGATGCGCCGGTTGCGACGGCGGCAGCGCCAACACCCGAAGCTTTCTCGCAGGCGTTCAACAGCAATCCAGTGGTCCAGCCGCTGCCGCAAATTGGGCTTGAGACGATGACCACGACGGCGGCTCCGGCGCGGCTGGCAATCGCGGCGCGGCCCAAAACCATTGCGCACCGTCCCGGGCTGCGTCCGCGCCATGCCGCTGCCAAAGTTGCGGGTCGCGGTTCGTCGCACCTGGTTCAGCTTGGCGCGTTTGCGAGCGAGCAGGGCGCCCGCCGCGCCTGGGGCCACTATGCGTCGAAGAACCCCGAACTGCGCAATTTCAAGATGGCGGTCACACAGGCCACAGTGAAGGGCAAGCGCTTCTGGCGCGTCGCCGCTGCCGGGCTTGACGGGCGCGGCGCCACGGGCCTGTGCTCGGCGGTCAAGAATCGCGGCGGGGTGTGCTTTGCTTATGCCGCCAGCCGTTCGCTGCCGGGCCGCGCGGCGGTTGCTCCGGCGATGGCCCAGACCTCAATCAAGCCCAAGGTCAAGACTTCGGCCAAGCTGGCCATGAAGCCGATGTCTGCGATCGGCCCGGTTAACGCCCGCCGCCACTAGCACCAAAAAAAATAACGGGAATCGCAGCCCCCTTCCGCCCCGGCGGGAGGGGGTTTCTCGTTAAATCCTCCCCGGCAGGGGGAGGATTTGTGGCTGCGGCGCGCAAGACCCACAGCAAGTCAGCCGATGGCGCTGCCGCCCTTGAACAGCGCCAGCACGCGGCCTTCGACGCCCTGCTTGTCAAACGGGGTATTGCCCGCGCTGGCGGCCATCCTGTCCGCATTGACCACCCACGGTTTGGCCGGGTCGATCAGCGCCAGATCGGCCTCGCGGCCCACCTCCAGCGCGCCCGCAGGCACACCCAGCAGCGCAGCGGGATTGGCCGACAGCAGCACAAACGCGCGGGCAAGATCGATCACGCCATCGCGCACCAGCGCCAAAGTCAGCGCGAGCAGCGTTTCGGCCCCGGCCATGCCCGGCTCGGCATCGGCAAACGGCAGCCGCTTGTCTTCGGGCCCGCGCGGATCGTGGCCCGATGCGACCACGTCGATTGTCCCATCAGCCAAGGCGGCGCGCACCGCCTGCCGGTCCGCCTCGCTGCGCAGCGGCGGCGACAGCTTGGCGAAGGTGCGGAAATCGCCCATCGCAGTGTCGGACAGCATGAAGTGCGCCGGGGTTACCCCGGCCGTCACCGGCAGCCCGCGGGCTTTCGCGGCGCGCACCAGATCAAGCCCGGCGCGGGTGGTGACCTGCCGGAAATGGAGCCGCGCCCCGGTCAGTTCGGCCAGCGCAAGATCGCGCGCAATCGCCAGCGCCTCGGCCTCGGCGGGCGCCGCCGGGAGGCCATAGCGCGTCGCCATTTCGCCCGCAGTCGCTACTGCGGCGCCGGTCAGCCCGGCATCTTCGGCGTGGGTGATCACGGTCAGCCCCAGCATCGCGCAATACGACAGCAGCCGGTGCATCGTCCCCGAATCGCCGATCCAGCGCCGCCCGGTGGCGACCGCTTTGGCCCCAGCTTCGCGCATCAGCGCCAGTTCGGCGAGCTCCGCGCCCGCCAGGGCGCGCGTGGCGGCGGCGAGCGGATGGACCCACAAGTCAGGCTTGCCCGATAGCGCGGCGAACCGCACCCGCGCCGGGTGATCGAGCGGCGGGTTCTGATCGGGCATCAGCGCCGCCCGCGTGATTCCGCCAAAATGAAACGCCGGCTTGTCGATCGCGAAGACCCCCAGGTCAACCAGCCCGGGCGCGATCAGCGCGCCCTTGGCATCGATCACGGTGTCGCCGGCTTGCGCGGTAACCGCGCCCAGCGCGGCGATCCGGCCATCGGCGCAGCGAATACCGCCCGCTTGCGGCTCGCCGCTGGGCAGCACCAGCCGCCCGTTCAGGATGGTCAGCGGCGCCGCCGCGCTCATGCCCAACCCTCCTGCCCGCGCGCCTTGCGGGTCAGCACGTCAAGACAGGCCATGCGGATTGCCACCCCCATTTCGACCTGGCGGGTGATCGCGCTGCGCAGCTTGCCGTCGGTGGGGGGCAAATCGGCGACGTTGCTGTCAATCTCCACCCCGCGGTTCATCGGGCCGGGGTGCATCACCAGCGCATCGGGCTTGGCGCGTGCCAGCCGCTCGAGCGTCAGCCCGTAGAGGTGGCGATATTCGCGCGGGGACGGGATGAACTGGCCGCTCATCCGCTCTTGTTGGAGCCGCAGCATCATCACCACGTCGGCGCCGGCCAAGGCGGCATCGAAATCGTAATAGGGCGTGACCTTCAGCTGCTCGATCCCGGCCGGCATCAGCGATGGCGGCGCACAAACGCGGACCTGCGCGCCCAGCGTGGTCAGGCAGTGGATGTTCGAGCGGGCGACCCGGCTGTGCAGAATATCGCCGCAGATCACCACGATCAGCCCGGCAATCTCGCCTTTCTCCTGGCGGATGGTCAGCGCGTCGAGCAAGCCCTGCGTCGGGTGCTCGTGCTGCCCGTCACCGGCGTTGAGCACCGGGCAATCGACCTTGTCGGCGATCAGCTGCACCGCGCCCGAGCTTTGGTGGCGGATGACGATCGCATCGGCGTGCATCGCGTTCAGCGTCATCGCCGTATCGATCAGCGTTTCGCCCTTTTTTACCGAGCTTTGCGCAACGTGCATATTGACCACATCGGCCCCCAGCCGCTTGCCCGCGAGCTCGAACGAGAGCAGCGTGCGGGTGCTGTTTTCGAAGAACGCGTTGATGATCGTCAGGCCCGCCAGCCGCTCGTCGCGCTTGTGCGCGCTGCGCCCCAGCGTCACCCACTGCTCGGCCTCGTCAAGCAGGAACAGCAGCTCCCACGGGGCGAGGCCAGCCAGCCCGATCAGGTCACGGTGCGGGAAAGCGGCGGAGCCAGCTGGGTAGCGGTCCGAAGGGCGTGCGTCTGGCGATGTCATTAAAGCCAGCGCCTTAGCGATGGAGTGGGGCGGGGGCAAGGGTGGTGAGCGGTGGGGGGTGGTTTGGATTTGCGGTGCTGGGCCAATGCTGAAGTTTATTGCTTCTCCGGCGATGCCTGAATTTTAATCGTAACGGTCATTCACTCAGCGTTATTGAACTGCTCATCTATCCGACGGTTTCGAGCATGTACGAATTCTATGCTGCTGTTTCGATATGCTATATATGCCTCGCCGTGTTGCGGGACGGACGACGAAATGAAATTGTCGAAAGGCAGGAAAAAATTGACCTTCGAGTAATTGTCATAGCCGAATCCTGAAATGTGCTGTGAGGCCCTCTGGATTGTATTTGACGTCGCTGTTCGACGACCCGAAACTCGACTTGATCAGGGCACTGCCAAATCCGCGGCGAACCGGCGGCTTCACGAGCGGCCCCCCCGACTCAATCCAGTCCAGCAAGAGGTAGCGGGCGTCGCCAGCTTGCTCGGTTTGCCAGGTCAACTGCACGGATCCGTCACCCTTGCTCAGCGCACCGTATTTCGCAGCGTTGGTCGTCAATTCGTGCAGCACCAGTGATATCGAGATTGCCAGCTTGGCAGGAATAGTTAGCGCTGGGCCACGGATGCCAATTCGGTTGCTTGCATCGTTTTGGAACGGGGCAAGCTCTAATTCCGCAAGCTCAATGAGCTGGACCTCTCGTCCCGGTTCAAGCAGCGCCTGCTGAGTTCGCGAAACTGCGTGAAGCCGGTCTGCAAGGACATCGCGATATTCTTCTACAGTCGAAACCGAACGCGCTGTCAGCGAAATCACCGAATTTACCACCGCCATGAGATTTTTGAACCTGTGCGCCATTTCCGAGGCAATCAGGTTGCGTTGTTCGTCGAGTGATTTCTGGTAGCTTGTATCCCGGATAACGACAGTAATCAGGGTCTTCCGGCCAAGCAAACGGCGGCTCAGCATCGCCTCCGCCGGAAATTCCGTGCCATCGCGGCGAAGTCCGAAGACTTCGCGTTCGCTCGCCATCGCACGGGCTGCGTCACTTGAAGCAGAGCCAAAACTGGCAACATGACGTTCATGACTTTCCCGGAAGCGAGGCGGGATCAGGCGTTGGATGCTTGTTCCCAGCAAGTCAGGTGCGGAATAGCCAAATAGCTTCTCGGCGGCTGGGTTGAACAACAGGATTTTACCCTGAACGTCGGTGCTGATTACAGCATCCGCGATGCAGGCCAATATTTCCTCTGCCGAAGGCCCGAGAAAATCGGCGTCCGGTTCGTTGGATTTGGTAATCATAACCAAGCGGCGCCCCCTCGGTACCGGCTCACCAATTAGAAAACGGTTCGGTTCGGCGCCATGCTATCACGGATGACAGCGCGGCACCATATTGGCGGAAGGCACCACGGCCATTCTGTTCAGCAACGAATGGCAGTAATGCTTTCGGCCAGGAATGAATGACCGCTTTCCGCCCCGGTTAAGACGGTACCCTTGTTGGAATTCGAATTTCGCCTTCGTGGCCGAAAGCCGCTGCTCGGGTAAGCTAACCAGTTGATCCGGCGATTTCCTACAACGTGCAAATTTGGTAGCGTTTGAGTCACCAAGCGCAAATCCGGCTCCACATTATTGCGAATTGCCGAGAACCTGTCTCCGGCACGCGCAATTAAGATGTAACATATTGTAATATAGCAGATAATCCTGGAATCTCTGCCCGATTTCTACGCCCCGCGGCAGTGTCCAGCCCCCGTCATGCACGCGCTAGACCGCTTTAAACACCGTCTAGACCGGTTTGTGCAAATCCCCCCAGCAGCCCCAGCACCACCCCCTCGCCAGCGCGCATCGGCGGTTGGTCGATGCCGCATTGGCAATTTGCCTGCGCTCCGCTTATGGCTCGGCCAAAGCCACTGGACAGGATATCCGCATGCAATTCGCCCGCAAGGTCTGGCATCTGCTCGTCGCCATCAAGGACGGAATGGTGCTGCTGTTGATGCTGCTGTTCTTCGGCGCGCTGTACAGCGCGCTGACCGTGCGGCCGAGCCAGGCCGCGCTCAAGGACGGGGCGCTGCTGCTCAAGCTCGATGGTGCGGTGGTGGAAGAACCGGCCAATCAGGATCCGCTCGATCTGCTGATGGCGGGCGGCGCGCCGCTTAAGCAATACCGCGCGCGCGATCTGGTGCGCGCGCTCGAACTGGCGGCCAAGGACGATCATATCAAGGCGGTGGTGCTCGACCTGTCGCAGTTCACCGGCGGCGGCATGGTTCACATGCAGGAAATCGGCGCGGCGATGGACGCGGTGCGCGCCGCGAACAAGCCGGTGCTGACCTATGCGGTGGCCTATATCGATGACGGGATGATGCTCGCCGCGCATGCCAGCGAAGTGTGGGCGCATCCGATGGGTGGGGCGTTCGTGATGGGGCCGGGCGGGACCACGCCCTATTTTGGCAAGCTGTTGCAAGATTACGCGATCAAGATTCACGTGTTCAAGGTCGGCACGTTCAAGGATTTCGTCGAACCTTACGAGCGCAACGATGCCTCGGCCGCGTCGAAAGAGGCGCGGACCGCGCTTTACGCCGCGCTGTGGGAAGAGTGGAAGGCCGACGTGATGAAGGCGCGGCCCAAGGCGCAGATCGAGCGGATCACCAAGGATCCGGTCGGCTGGTTCACCGCCGCCAAGGGTGACGGTGCGCAGGCCGCGCTTGATGCCGGGCTGATCGACAAAGTGGGTGACAACGTGGCCTTTGGCGAGCGGGTCAAGGCGATCGCGGGCGCTGGGATCAGCAAGGACAAGCCCGGCAGCTATGCCTTCAGCCGCCCCGCCGTGCTGCTCGCGGCGCATCCGCGCAGCAGCGAGGGCAAGGCAATTGCGGTGGTTACCGTCGCGGGTGAAATCGTCGACGGCAAGGCTGGCCCAGGGACCGCCGGCGGCGACCGGATCGCCAAACTGATCGATCAGGCCAACGCCGACGATGCCCCGGCATTGGTGCTGCGGGTCGATTCGCCCGGCGGCTCGGTGCTGGCGTCCGAACAGATCCGCGGCGCGCTCGAGCGGTTCAAGGCCCCCAAGGACGGCAAGGCGCGCCCGGTGGTGGTCTCGATGGCCAATCTGGCGGCGAGCGGCGGATACTGGGTTTCGACCCCGGCGAGCCGGATTTTTGCCGAACCCGGCACGGTCACGGGCTCGATCGGGATCTTTGCGGTGATGCCCAGCTTCGAGGCGACGCTGGCGCGCTATGGCGTGAACAGCGACGGGGTGCGGACCACGCCGCTGTCGGGCCAGCCCGACCTGATCGGCGGACTGAGCCCCGAGGTCAAGGCGCTGCTTCAGGCCAATATCGAACACGGCTATGCTCGTTTCATCGGCCTGGTCGGCAAAGCGCGCGGCAAGACCCCGCAGCAGGTCGATGCGATGGCGCAGGGCCGGGTCTGGGATGGCGGCACCGCGCGCCAGAAGGGTCTGGTCGATGAATTCGGCGGGCTGCCCGAAGCGCTCAAGTTTGCGGCATTTTCCGCCAAGCTCGAAAGCTGGCATCCCAAATTCTACGGCAGCGAGGCCAATGGCTTTGGCGCCATGATCGAACAGCTGCTGGGCGATGGCGATGAAGAAGGCCAGGGCAACGATCTGGTGGCGCTGATGGCCCAGCGCCAGCAGCGCAGCCTGACCGCCGCCGCTGCCGGGCTGGTGCGGCTGGGCAGCGTGCAGGGGGCGCAGGCCTATTGCCTCGATTGCGAAGTGGCAGCCCCGGCCGCGCCCGCCAGCCTGCGCGGCACGTGGCTGTTACAGCTGGCCAGCGTGCTCGGCCTGCGCTGAGTTCTTTCATCCCCGCTTGCCCTTTGCCCACGCGCCCACTAATGGCCACCGCTTGTTCCACGACTACGTCGGGCTGCGGGCGTGGCGGAATTGGTAGACGCGCTGGTTTTAGGTACCAGTATCGCAAGATGTGGGGGTTCGAGTCCCTTCGCCCGCACCAATCCCGTTCCAGCGTTATCGCCCGCGCAGACGGCCAAATTTATGAAGAAGGCTTCATTTGTCATGCAGATTGTCGAGACCACCAACGAGGGTTTGAAGCGCAGCTACAGCGTCAAGATCGCGGCCAAGGATATTGCCGCGCGGATCGACGGCGAAGTGGCCAAGATCGCCCCCGACGTGCGCATGTCCGGCTTCCGCCCCGGCAAGGTGCCCGCCAATCTGGTCAAGAAGCTGCACGGCCCGCAGCTGCATCAGGAAGCGCTCAACACCTCGGTGCGCGAAGCGGTCGACAAGGTGATCGGCGATAACCAGCTGCGCCCCGCGATGCAGCCGCAGATCGCGCTGGGCGAAGGCTATGAACAGGGTCAGGACGCCGAGCTGACGGTCGAGCTGGAAGTGCTGCCGACAATCCCGGCGCCGCAGATCGACGGGCTCAAGCTCGACAAGCTGGTGGTCCCGGTCAGCGACGCCGAAGTGGCCGAGCAGGTCGCCAAGCTGGCGTCGAACGCCAAGACCTTCACCGACGCCAAGAAGGGCAAGAAGGCGGCCGAGGGCGATCAGCTGATCATCGATTTTCTGGGCAAGGTTGACGGGGTCCCGTTCGACGGCGGCAAGGCGGAAGACGCCGCGCTCGAAATCGGTTCGGGCCGGTTCATTCCGGGCTTCGAAGAGCAGCTGATCGGCTGCAAGGAAGGCGATGCCAAGACCATCACCGTGACCTTCCCGGCCGATTATCAGGCCGCCGAGCTCAAGGGCAAGGACGCCACCTTCGACGTCACCGTCAAGTCGGTCAAAGTGCCGGGCGAAAGCAAGATCGACGACGATTTCGCCAAGAGCCTCGGGCTGACCAGCCTTGAGCAACTGCAGGGCTTGCTGCGCGGCCAGCTTGAGCAGGAAACTGCCGGGCAGACCCGCACCCAGATGAAGCGCGCGCTGCTCGATCTGCTCGCCGCCGGGCATGATTTCGACGTGCCGCCGACGATGGTCGAGGCCGAGTTCGAGCAGATCTGGGCGCAGCTTAACCAGGAAGCACAGCAGGAAGACGATCCTGCCGCCGCCTTGGCCGAGATCGAGGCCGAGAAGGACGATTACCGCGCGATTGCCGTGCGCCGTGTGCGGCTGGGGCTGCTGCTGTCCGAGATTGGCCAGGCCAACGGGGTCGAGGTCAGCGCGCAGGAAATGAACATGCTGGTCAGCCAAGCGGCGCAGCAATACCGCCAGGAAGATCGTCAGCGGTTCATGGAATATATCCAGCAGGATGCGCTCGCCGCCGCGCAGCTGCGCGCCCCGCTGTACGAGGACAAGGTGGTCGATTTCCTGTTCGACAAGGCCGAAATCACCGAAAAGTCCGTGACCAAGGACGAATTGCAGGCCGCGATCGAAGCCGAAGACGCCGAACCGGTTCCGGCCAAACCCGCGAAGCAGGCTCCCGCGAAAAAGGCTGCGGCGAAGGCTGCGGCGAAGGCTGGGGCGAAGGCTGGGGATGAGGCCAAGCCAGCCAAGGAAGCCGCATCTAAAAAGGAAGCTGCGCCCAAGGCTGAAAAGGCTGCTGCTGAAACGCCAGCCGCCCAAAAGCCAGCCGCCGAAAAGAAGGCCCCGGCCAAGAAGACCGCGCCGAAGAAATAGGCAGGGCTGCGGTCTGCAAACAAAGGTGCTGCCGAAAGGCGGCGCCTTTTTTGTTAAATCCTCCCCGGGCCGGGGAGGATTTCGCTAGCTTCACTCCCCCCAGCTCTTGAAGCTCGGCTTGGGCACCGCGGCGGAGCGCGCGCGCTCGTAAGCGGCGCCAAGATCGAGCAGCGCCTTGTCGCCCCACTTTGGCCCCATAAAGCTCAGCCCGATGGGCAGGCCTTCGACCGCACCCATCGGCACGGTCAGGTGCGGATAGCCTGCGATTGCTGCCAGACTGCCCGCGCCGACCGCGCTGAAATGATCACCGGTGACGAGGTCGATCGGCCAGGCCGGGCCTGCAGTCGGGGCAATCAGCGCGGCCACATTGTGCTTCGCCAGCAGCGCGTCGATCCCCTCGGCTCCGGCCAGCCGCAACGAATTGGCGCGGGCCTTGACGTAGATCGCGCGATCAACCGGCTGGTCGGCCTTCTCGAACGAATCCTGCCCAAACCAGCGCAGTTCATCAGCAGCGTGGGCCTGGTTGAACGCGATCACATCGCTGAGCGAGCGCACCGGTGGATTTCCTGGCAGCGCAGCGAGATAGGCGTTCATATCCTCGCGCAGCTCAAAATACAGCGTCACGCCCTCGTCGCGGCCCATTTCATCGGGAAAATCATAATCGATCGGCACCAGCACCGCCCCGGCGGCAACCAGATCGGCCTGCGCCGCATCGAACAGCTGCTTGATCCCGGGGTGCCGCCCGCTCTGCTTGCGCAGCACCCCGATCCGCACCCCTTTGAGGCTGCTGGTGCCAAGCCCCAGCGTGTAATCCCGCTTGCGGCGGTCAGCCTCGGCGGTGGCCGCATCCTGGGGGTCGCTCCCGGCGATCACGCTCAGCACCAAGGCGGCATCGGCCACGCTGGTGGTCATCGGCCCGGGGGTATCCTGGCTGTGGCTGATCGGGACCACGTAAGTCCGGCTGACCAGGCCGACGGTGGGCTTGAACCCGACGATCCCGTTTATGCTCGCGGGGCAGGTGATCGAGCCATCGGTTTCGGTGCCAATCGCGGCCCAGGCCATCCCTGCAGCGATCGCCGCGCCGCTGCCCGAGGAGGAGCCGCACGGGCTGCGATCGGTGGCATGCGGGTTGCGGGTCTGCCCGCCCACGCCCGACCAGCCCGACGAGCTGGCCGAGGAGCGGATATTGGCCCATTCGGAGAGGTTGGTCTTGCCCAGGATCACCCCGCCATCCGTCCGCAGCCGCGCCACCAGCGGGGCATCGCGGCCAGTGCGGTTGTCCTTCAGCGCCAAACTGCCCGCGGTGGTGGCATATTCCTTGGTTTCGATATTGTCCTTGATCAGCAGCGTGCGGCCTTTGAGACGGCCGGTGGCGGCCATTTGCGCAGCTTGGATCGAGGCATCGGGATTGACCACGATCACGGCGTTGAGCTGCGGCCCGGCCGGGTCGTCATCCAGCTTGGCGATGGCATCCAGCCGTACGGCGGCAGCTGCGGCAGCTGCAGCAGAAGCGGCGGCTTGCTCGGCCTGCGATGGCTTACCCTTCCCCGCCACCGCAGGCGATGCAGCGGCAAGAGCGGCAAGCACGGTAAGGGCAACAAAACGCATGGCAGGCACTCCGAGGGTTACGGTGCCATGCTGGAGCGAAGTCGCGCGCGATGCAACCAAGATTGTAGTTCCGAGCGCCATGCCCGATTGCACGGTGCAACATGCCGCCAAGCCGCCTCGTCGAGGAGGGAATTGATTCGACTGGCGCGGTATGCATCACCGAAATGCCAAGGCCCGTACTGCCGCCAGTGCCTTGAGCGTGCGGCCCGGCGGCAGGCGGAAGGGGATCGTGCCGTTGGGGAAGAAGGCCTGATGTTCGGCTTGCTGGGGATGATCGGCCAGCGCCAGCGCCACGGCCTCGGCGCTCCAGCCGCCTGGCCGGCTATATTGGCGCTCGACGCTCCACGGTGTGTAGATCGCCAGGTCGGGCCCCTCCATCGCCAATATTCTGCCGCGAAATGCGAAGTTGCCAGCGTCCCTTTGAGGTGGACCCCGATCTGCAGATCGACATCCAGCTCGGTCAGATCGGCGAGGTGCGCAGGGCGCGAAATGCCAGCATTGTTGACCACAATATCGAGCTTGCCATAGGCTGCGGCGGCGTCCGATATCATCGGCCGTGCCCCGGTCCAGTCCGCCACGCTGGCGCGATTGACGATCGCCCGGCCGCCCTGTGCGACAATTTCACCTGCCACCTGCCCGGCCGAATCGTCATCCCCGGGCAGACCATCAAGCCCGCCACCAAAATCATTGATCACCAGCGCCGCCCCGGCCTTGGCCAATGCCAAGGCATAGCCACGCCCCAATCCGCGCCCGGCTCCGGTGACCAGTGCTAGTTGCCTTCAAGCATCGCTATCCTTGCTCCTTTTCGTGGGCTTATCCAGTGAACCTGACGCCAAGCTGCGCCGTTGGGCGCGCGCAGGCAATAGCTTGTCGTCACGCTCCAGTTCCTGCTGCCGCGTTTTGCCTGTTGGTTGGCGTGCCGTGCAGGTACTCGGCCAGACCAGTGGCTGGACAGGCATTCCTGCTCAGCACGACCATTTGGGAGAAGTACCGGAATTACCGTGCCAGGAATTTTACGAGATATACCTAAATTATGCCCTGTCCGGACTATGCCCTGTCCGGCACCCTTCCTAAGCCCCTGCGACCTTGGCGTCCCCGCGCTAGAACGCTGTCCAGCAACCACTCGGCTCAAAATCCAGCATTGCGCGATCTGATGCTTCGCCAACGCACATCATCCACCAAACCGCGAAAGGGGACACAGAATACCATGTCCCCTAGTTAACGCACTTGAACATCGCGGCGCCAACGCCGACATAAGGCGACCAACCAGACGAGGACCTTCATGCGCGACGTTTACGGCACCGCTTCCAGCCACGACAGCTATTCCCGCGATCCGATCACCGGCATGCTGATTCCGGTGGTGGTCGAGCAATCGAGCCGCGGCGAGCGCAGCTTCGACATCTATTCGCGGCTGCTGCGCGAGCGGATCATCTTCGTCACCGGCGAGGTTGAGGATCACATGGCCAGCGTGATCGTGGCGCAATTGCTGTTTCTGGAGAGCGAGAATCCTTCGAAGGACATCTCGATGTATATCAATTCGCCGGGCGGGGTGGTGACGGCCGGGATGGCGATCCACGATACCATGCAGTACATCAAACCCAAGGTCTCGACTGTGTGCATCGGCCAGGCTTGCTCGATGGGCAGCTTCCTGCTCGCGGCTGGCGAACCGGGGATGCGGGTGGCGCTGCCGCAGGCACGGATCATGGTGCATCAGCCGTCGGGCGGGGCGCGCGGCATGGCCAGCGACATCGAAATTCAGGCGCGCGAAATCCTGCGGCTGAAGGAAACGATGCACGAACTTTATTCCAAATACACCGGCAAGTCGGTCAAACAGGTGGCCGAGGCGATGGACCGCGACACCTGGATGAGCGCAACGGAAGCCAGCGCTTTCGGGTTGGTCGACAAGGTCTTCGAAAGTCGGCCGGAAAGTGAAACCGATGGCAGCGGCAGCGGCGGAGCGCCCAGTTGATCGCGTGCCTGAGGCAATTGGGCGCCAACCAATAAGTAACCTTGCCGCTTCAGGCGCGGGCAATCTGTGCTGTGGTATTGGCGGGATTGATAAATGCGATCACCGGGTTAGAGTCGGTGTTCCCCGTCGCCTGGCGGAGCAATGGACGAGAGCATGACCAAACTCAGCGGTTCTGACACCAAAAGCACCCTTTATTGCAGCTTCTGCGGCAAGTCTCAGCACGAGGTCCGCAAGCTGATTGCCGGGCCGACCGTGTTCATCTGCGATGAATGCGTCGAGCTGTGCAATGATATCATCCGCGAGGAAACCAAGGCCGGGATTGCTGGCAAAAAGGGCAGCGATGTCCCCAGCCCGCGCGATATCTTTGAAACGCTCAACGACTATGTGATCGGGCAGGACCGCGCCAAGCGTGTGCTTTCGGTCGCGGTGCACAACCATTACAAGCGGCTCAAGCACAGCGGCAAGGGCGGCGAGGTTGAGCTGTCGAAATCGAACATCCTGCTGGTCGGGCCGACCGGCTGCGGCAAGACGCTGCTGGCGCAGACGCTGGCCAAAACTTTCGATGTGCCGTTCACCATGGCCGATGCGACCACGCTGACCGAAGCCGGCTACGTCGGCGAGGACGTTGAGAACATCATCCTCAAGCTGCTGCAATCGAGCGATTACAACGTCGAGAAGGCGCAGCACGGGATCGTCTATATCGACGAGATCGACAAGATCAGCCGCAAGGCCGAAAACCCTAGCATCACCCGCGATGTGTCGGGCGAGGGCGTGCAGCAGGCGCTGCTCAAGCTGATGGAAGGCACCACCGCCAGCGTGCCGCCGCAGGGCGGACGCAAGCATCCGCAGCAGGAATTCCTGCAGGTCGACACCACCAACATCCTGTTCATCTGCGGCGGGGCGTTTGCGGGGCTCGACAAGATCATTTCCGACCGGCTGGAAAAGCGCTCGATCGGGTTTGGCGCGCATGTCGCTGATCCGGACAAGCGCAAGGTGGGCGAACTGCTGCAAAAGGCTGAACCCGAAGACTTGCTCAAGTTCGGACTGATCCCTGAATTTGTCGGCCGCCTGCCGGTGATCGCCACGCTTGAAGATCTCGATATCGAGGCTTTGGTGAAGATCCTGAGCGAGCCTAAGAACGCGCTGATCAAGCAGTATGCCCGGTTGTTTGACCTCGAAGACGTGTCGCTGACCTTCACCGAAGACGCGCTCGAGGCGATTGCCAGGAAGGCGATCGCTCGCAAGACCGGTGCGCGTGGACTGCGCTCGATCGTCGAAGGCTTGCTGCTCGACACGATGTTCGACATCCCGACCGAGCCCGGCATCGCCGAAGTGGTGGTGGACAAAGATGTGGTCGAAGGCCGCAAGGAGCCCGTGCGGGTGCTGCGGGGCAAGGAACAGGCGGCCTGATCGGCTAATTTTCCGTTACACCGGCAGCCCGGGCCAGGCCCGGTCTGCCGCGCGCATTATTTGGCCTGGTGGAACATCACTTCGCCGTCCTTCGATACCGAGATGTCCTTCTGGTTGCTGGTCTGCAGCAGCCACACCCCGCCGCTCTGAACCCAGGTATCGTCGGTCTGCACGGTGATATCGAGCTTCATCGGCGTGCCGTCCGCCCCGGCCCGCTCCATGTTGATATCCATTTGCTGCGAAACTTGCGCGGTAGTGCCGGTAATCTGGGCCGAAACGATGGTCACCTTGGGGCTAACGCCGCTGCCCGCAGCGGGCATCTTGGCCATGGCTTCGTGCATCTCGGCAGCAGTGCGCTCGGTCCCCTGAATATCTGTCATCACGAAATTGGGTGCCATCAGCTTGCCCAGCGCGGCCATATCCTTGGCCTGCGTCGCGGCGCCCAGTTCGGCGTAGCGAGCCGCAAACACCGCCTTGGCATCCTGCGCCGAAGCGCTGCCGACGATGCTGACCGCGATGATCGCGCCAGCCAGCCAGGGGCGCATGCTCGAAATTGCCATGTTAACGAACTCCTCATTGCTCCGGGCCGGAGCGCCAATTTCCAGTCGGGCTATAACGCGGAAAAACAACCGTGGCTGAACCAATCGATCAATGCGCGTGATCGCTCTGCAAATTGCAATCGGCCGCAGCAGTTTCGATCTGGATCGTGGCATGATGAATGCGAAAGCGGCGTTCGAGTTCGCGCGCCAGATCGCGCAGAAACGCGTCGCCCGGCGCGCCCGCCGGGACCACCAGATGCGCGGTCAGCGCGCATTCGGTGGTGCTCATCCCCCAGATGTGGAGGTCATGCACCGCGCTCACGCCTGCCTGCCCGGCCAGAAAGGTGCGCACCGCCGCCTCATCGACATGCCGCGGCACCGCGAGCATCCCCATCTTGACCGCGTCCTTGAGCAGGTCCCAACTCGCCCACGCCAGACCCACGGTAATCGCCAGGCTGGCCAGCGGATCGATCCAGTTCTGGCCCGTCAGCACCACCATCAGCCCGACGAACACCACGCTGGCCGAGACCACCGCGTCGGCCATCAGGTGCTGGAACGCGGCGCGCAGGTTTAGGTCGCTCTTGCTGCCTCTGGCGAAAAGTAGTGCCGAGAGCAGATTGACCGCGATCCCGGCGCCGGCCACCAGCATTACCTGCCCGCCATTGACCTCAGCCGGTTCCCATAATCGCTGGACCGTCTCCAGCAGCACTGCCCCCAGCGCGACCCAAAGCAGTGCGGCATTGGCGATGGCGGCCAGGATCGAGGAGCTTTTCAGGCCATAGGTGTAGCCCGGCCCCGCCGGCCGTGCGGCCAACACGCTGGCGCCCCAAGCCAGCAGGAGCGAAAGGACATCGCCCAGATTGTGCCCG
>JANOTT010000153.1:0-3178 GCA_031416535.1 Novosphingobium sp.
CCCCGAAGCCTTCCGCACGATCGGCGAGGTTGCCCAAGTGCTGGGGGTCAAGCAGCACGTCCTGCGCTATTGGGAAGAACAGTTCCCGATGCTCAAGCCGCTGACGCGGGCTGGCGGGCGGCGGTATTCCCGGCCGGCGGATGTGGCGCTGATCGCGGAAATTAATCGGCTGCTGCACCACGAGGGATTTACGATTCGTGGGGCCAGGCAGGCGTTGGGTGGGAAGGGGGCGAAGGTGGCTCCGGCTCCGGTGGTTGAGCGGGCGGGCGAGGAAATCGATCGGCCAGCAGGTGCTGCATTTACCGGGGAAACTTCCGTCAGGTTGCGTGAATTGCGAGATGACTTGTCTCGCGCACTGCAAAACGGCTGACTCCACTACCGACTTGCGAGGTCTCCGTTCGACGACTTTTCTGACCTTTCCGCCGTTCGGCACTTCGCCCGAAAGCAGTCGTTCGTTCAACGTCAAGGTTGGTCGAAAACGGACTGGCGGTTTCTCGGCGGCATAGTTCGAAAGCAGCCATCTTTATCGTCTCGTTTATATAGGAGCGGCACACCGTTGCGAACGACGGTCCTGATGGCGGATCACGCGAAACACATTATTAGGCCACCAGCCGGTCTGCCTCGTTCAGCAGCGCCTGCGGAAGGACCAAATTCATCGCCTTGGCCGCGCCCGCATTGATCGTGAGATAATATCGCGCCGGGTGCCGGATCGGCAGGTCGCCGGGGTTTGCACCCCTCAGGATCTGGTCGACATAGCGCGCGGCTATCCGGAATTGCTGCACCAGATCGGGTGCCCACGCCATCAGTCCACCGGCCTCGGCGAACAACGTCGCCTGATAGACCGCTGGCAAGCGGTGCTCCGCCGCGAAGTCGACGATCAGCTTGCGATTATTCAGCGATAGCGCCCCCTGAAAACTCGCCAGCCCATCCATGCCGTCGGTAGCGATCGCGGCAAGCGCGCTCTGAAGCTCGCTCAACGAGGTCGCGCGATAGGGCTTCACGCTAATCCCTAGCGTTGCGGCTATTGTGTAGGCGTCCGCCAGCTGCCGTTCATGACCGCCCCGCCCCGGCGTGGTCGAGAGCAGCGCCACACGCGAGACTCCCGGTGCTGCCGTTTTCAGCAATGTCAGCCGCTTGCCCGTCAGCCCGGGCGGAAGTTCGTCCATGCCGGTGACGTTGCCGCCCGGATGTTCGAGGCTTTGCGCGAAGCCGTTACTGACCATACCCGGACACGTCCCGATCACCATCGGCATCGCCGAAGAGACCGCACGCACAGCCAGCGCGGACGGTAGAGCTGCGGCGACGATCAGTTCGAGGTCCATCGCCGCAAGCTCTGCCGCCTGTACGGGTAGGTCGGCCGAATTGGGCCGCGACAAACGCGTCTCGACGACGATGTTTTCGCCCTCGACATAACCAAGCCTGCGCAGCTCGCTCTTGAAGGCTGCGATTTGCGGATCAAAGCCAGCACCAATGAGAAACCCGATGCGGCGAATACGCGCAGGGCGAGCCGCATGAAGGCCTGACGCCGGAAGCAGAAGCGAACAAGCTGCCCCGCCTGAATGCTGAACGAAGGAGCGCCGCGTACAATGCCTATCCATGATGCCCCCGTAAAGAGCGCTCGCAGGCTTAAGTGCTTTCCAGCGCGTCAAAGCAGATTTATCATATTCGCAGCGGCTGGAACAGTCCTTGACTCAACTATTACCGAAGAGGCGACAGGGGCAGATTGGCAGATCGATGTCATCACGGAATCGCCCGACATCGCGATCATTCCCGCGTTCACATATTAAGTGTTGTGTTCCCGGAATGGACGCTTACTATGACCGGCAGCTTTCGGGAAACACGCGGTTGATGCTCGGTGCTTGGGATTGGGCGCGCACCGGTCGCAACTTCTATTTCCTGAACGTCCGCTATCGCGGTGTCGCCGTTACATTGCCGCCGTTCCGGATTCCACCCCAAACCAGCCAGCGAGCATAATCGAGATCAATCACGTTCAACAGCTATCGCGCCGCCGGACGCGGCAGCGGTCAGAACCTTTTGCGCGAAGCCAGGCGGCAGGCGTCCCGCGATGAGGCCGCCTGCTACGGGACGAATATCGTAACCGAGCCACGTGAATGCATTGTACTTGCCGACCACGACCGCCGAGCCGCGGCTCAGTCCCGCTGCCGTAGCCACCGTATCGGGCAATGCAATTGTACCGGGATGACGCTCGCCTTTGGTTGTGACAGCCAACACCGCGACCCGGCGCGTGGCGGGATCAGCGTCGATCACCACAACCGGGCGTTCCTTTACCCCCTCGTCGCGGTCGCGGCTTTCGCGGTGGAACAGGTAAACGTAGCGGAGGATGTCGCCGCGGCGCGGCAGTTCAGTCTTCGTCGTTCCAACGGCCATTGGCGATCTCCTCGGCCGAAGGAAGATTTGCCAGGATTCGTGCGCGCAACGCCTCGGGCATATCCGCGGTCGAGCGCACTTCGATGTCGAGCGCCTCGAGGATTTTGCCGCGGGCAATCGTCTCGAGCCGCGCGACATAGGCATGATCGGCGACGATCTGGCGGGGCCGCCCGTGGCTGGTCAGCACGATCGGCGCGCGCATGGCTTGATCGAGAAATTCGCCGGTGGCGTTGTGGAACTGGGTCAGGGGAACACGCTTGTGCTCGCTCGGGGCGGTCGTTGCCATGGCGGTCCTCTTGATCGCTGAGCGGCTAATATAGCAAGAATTCCAATAATGGCAATATTTGCCAGATCGGGTTCAAGCCCCCTCCCGCGCCAGCCAGTCCTCCAGCCACTTGATCGAATAATCGCCGTTGAGGATATCCGGCTCGCCCAGCAGGCGTTGATGCAGCGGGATCGTGGTTTTCACCCCCTCGACCACCATCTCCTCCAGCGCCCTTCTCAGCCGCATGATGCAGCCTTCGCGGGTGCGGCCGTAGACGATCAGTTTGGCGATCATCGAATCGTAGTAGGGCGGGATGCGGTAGCCCGCGTACAGCCCGCTATCGACCCGCACGTGCATCCCGCCGGCGGCGTGGTAGTTGGTCACCAGGCCTGGCGAGGGGGCGAAGGTGAAGGGGTCTTCGGCGTTGATCCGGCATTCGATCGCGTGGCCGGAAAAGACGATGTCTTCCTGCCGCACCGACAGCGGCTTGCCCTCGGCGATGCGGATTTGCTCGCGCACCAGATC
>JANOTT010000154.1:0-2268 GCA_031416535.1 Novosphingobium sp.
GTTCATCTACGCCCGGCTCGATGCCAAGGGGCTGTCGATGACGCTCAAGCAGGCCAAGAAGTGGGTCGAAAAGGAACGCAAGGAAGTCTGGGACATCCTTGATGAAGTGATCCGCGAACACCCGGTGCTGCTCAACCGCGCCCCGACGCTGCACCGTCTGGGCATCCAGGCGTTCGAACCGGTGCTGATCGAGGGCAAGGCGATCCAGCTCCACCCGCTGGTCTGCTCGGCCTTCAACGCCGATTTCGATGGCGATCAGATGGCGGTTCACGTGCCGCTCAGCCTCGAAGCGCAGCTTGAAGCGCGTGTGCTGATGATGTCGACCAACAACATCCTCAGCCCGGCCAACGGCAAGCCGATCATCGTGCCGTCGCAGGACATGGTGCTCGGGCTGTATTATCTCTCGATGGACCGTCAGGGCGAGCCGGGCGAAGGCATGCTGCTGTCCGACATGGCCGAAGTGCATCAGGCGCTGTATGTCGGCGCGGTGACGCTTCACTCGAAGGTCGTGGCACGCGTGTGGCAGACCGACGAGGCCGGCAACCAGTACCAGAAGCGGTTCGAGACCACTCCGGGCCGGATGCTGATCGGCGAATGCCTGCCTAAATCGCACACCGTACCGTTCGACGTGGTCAACCGCCTGCTGACCAAGAAGGAAATCGGCGATGTGATCGATCAGGTCTATCGCCACACCGGGCAGAAGGACACCGTGCTGTTCGCCGATGCGATCATGGCGCTGGGCTTCCGCAACGCCTTCAAGGCCGGGATTTCGTTCGGCAAGGACGACATGATCATCCCTGACAGCAAGGACGCATTGGTCGATGAAACCAAGGCGCTGGTGGCTGATTACGAACAGCAGTACCAGGACGGTCTGATCACCCAGCAGGAAAAGTACAACAAGGTGATCGACGCCTGGAGCCGTTGCGGCGATCAGGTGGCGAACGCCATGATGGACGAAATCCGCGCGACCCCGCTCGACGAGCATGGCCGCGAGGCGCAAGTCAACTCGATCTACATGATGAGCCATTCGGGCGCGCGTGGTTCACCGACCCAGATGAAGCAGCTGGCCGGGATGCGCGGGCTGATGGCCAAGCCTTCGGGCGAAATCATCGAGACGCCGATCATCTCGAACTTCAAGGAAGGGTTGACCGTCCTTGAATACTTCAACTCCACCCACGGCGCCCGCAAGGGCCTTGCAGATACTGCGCTCAAGACTGCGAACTCGGGTTACCTGACCCGGCGTCTGGTCGATGTGTCGCAGGACTGCGTGGTGGTGATCGAGGATTGCGGCACCGAACGCGCGCTGGAAATGCGCTCGATCGTGCAGGGCGGCGCAGTGATCGCCTCGCTCGGCGAACGCATCCTGGGCCGCACCCTGGCCGAAGATATCGTCGACAAGGACGGCACGCTGGTCATGCCCAAGGGCACGCTGCTCGATGAAGCCGCGACCGCCAAGGTCGAGGCGACCGGACTGCAGGCGGCACGGATCCGCTCACCGCTGATCTGCGAAGCCGAACAAGGCGTCTGCGCGACCTGCTATGGCCGCGATCTGGCGCGCGGGACCCCGGTCAACATCGGCGAGGCGGTCGGCGTGATCGCCGCGCAGTCGATCGGCGAGCCCGGCACCCAGCTGACGATGCGGACCTTCCACATCGGCGGCGCGGCGCAGGTCAACGAACAGTCGCACCTCGAATCGATCTGCGACGGCTCGGTCACCTATCGCGATATCCTGACCATCGTCGACAAGCGCGGCCGCCAGCTGAGCCTGGCGCGCAGCGGCGAAGTCGTGGTGCTCGATATCGATGGCCGCGAACGCGCGATTCACCGCGTGCCTTACGGGACCCATCTGCTGCTCAAGGATGGCACCAGCGTCATCGAAGGCCAGCGGCTGGCCGAATGGGATCCGTTCACCACCCCGGTGATCACCGATCAGTCGGGCGTGGTCAAATATCAGGATCTGCTCGACGGGCGGACCATGACCGAAGCGACCGACGAAGCCACCGGCATGACCAGCCGCCTGGTGACCGAGAATCGCTCGACCAACCGTGCCCAGAAGGAAGACCTGCGGCCGCGCCTGACCCTGCTCGATGCCGATTCGGGTGAAGCTGCGCGCTATATGATGGCGCCCGGCACCACGCTGTCGGTCGAAGATGGCCAGACGGTCGAAGCGGGCGACATCCTCGCCCGCGCCAGCCGCGAAGCCGCCAAGACCCGCGACATCACCGGCGGTCTGCCGCGCGTTGCCGAACTGTTCGAAGCGCGCAAGCC
>JANOTT010000155.1:0-11833 GCA_031416535.1 Novosphingobium sp.
TCGGTTTCAACCGCGATATGGCCTTGGCGCTGATCCCGGCGATGGCCGCGCGCGAAGTGGCGGTCAGCTCGCTCGCCACGACTTATGCGGTCTCCGCCCCCGATGACGCTGCGGTCGCGGTCAAGCTGGGCGATCAGCTCAGAGCCAACTGGAGCCTGCCCACCGCACTGGCGTTCCTCGCGTGGTTCGTGTTCGCGCCGCAGTGCATGAGCACGATCGCGGTTACCCGGCGCGAAACAAACGGGTGGAAATGGCCCGCCTTCATGTTGCTCTACCTGTTCGCGCTGGCCTATCTGTTTGCGGGAATCACGTACTGGAGCGCCATCGCTCTGGGACTCTAAGATAGAACGAGGAATTCATGGCAGGCAGCGTCAACAAGGTTATCATCGTCGGCAATCTGGGCGCTGACCCCGAAGTGAAGAGCTTCCAGAACGGCGGCAAGGTCTGCAATCTGCGGATCGCCACCTCCGAAAGCTGGAAAGACAAAAACACCGGCGACAAGCAGGAGCGCACAGAGTGGCATTCGGTGGCGATCTTTTCCGAAGGGCTGGCCGGGGTTGCCGAACGCTTCCTGCGCAAGGGGTCCAAGGTTTACATCGAAGGTCAGTTGCGCACCCGCAAGTGGCAGGATGCTTCGGGCAATGACCGCTACTCGACCGAAGTTGTGCTGCAAGGCCCGGGCTCGGTGCTGACCATGCTCGATGGCGCGCCGGGCGGCGGCCAGGGCGGCGGCGGTGGTCAGCGCTCGGGCGGCGGTGACTGGGGCGCAGGTTCTGGCGGCGGTTCGGGTGGCGGTTCCGGTGGTGGGCAACGCTCAGGCGGCGGCAATGTCGGCGGCGGCGGTGCAGGCGGCGGCGGCTTCGCTGACGATCTGGACGACGATATCCCGTTCTGAGTTCAGTTCCCCAAGAGCTTCTTCAGCGCCGCAAACGGCCCGACATCGCCCGGCTCGAGCAGCCCGGCCTGGCTCCGCGCGTCCTCGGCCCCCGGTCCCTCGGCATAAGGATCGATTGCTAGCGCCAAGCCCTGCGCCAGCGCCTCGCCCAGATCGAACTGGTGCCCGTCCATCTCGATCTGATCAAGCATCTCGGCATCGAGTTCGACTTCTGCATCGGTGGTTGGCACCGATCCGGCGGGCACGAAATGCAGCGCCACTGGTTCATGGATCCGCACCGGCAGGTCTTCAGCTGAAATCGCGCAACTTTGCACGATGTCGGCATTAAGTCGCCCGGCCGCGCGCACGGTCGGCCCGTCGCGGGTGAGCGTGATTCGTGCGCTCAGATGCTTGACCCTGACCAGACCGAAGCGCTGCGCAAGCGCGCGGCATTCCTCGGGGCTGGCTTTGATCTCGAGCGGCGCGGGCGGGAGCTGGCGGGCATCAATCAGCCGGGTCAGTTCGCTCACCGGACAATCGTCCCGGCCAACAGCGCGGTGTCGTCGGTCTGCGCCAGTGTGGCGGCGAGCACGCGCATCGCGCGCGCTACCGCTCCCGCATCGGCGCCTTCGATCAAGGTGATGTTGCGCTCCACCGCAGCGTTCAGAGCCGTGTCGTCCGGCTGCGCCAATGCGGCGCGGAAGGCATCGATCCGTCCGCCCAGCGCGCTCATCAAACGCCCCATGTGCTTGCCCATCACCACATCGCCGACCCCGCTCTGGCGCAACTGGCCGTCCATGTCGGCCACAAACAGTTCGGTCAGCCGCGCGGTCTCGCCGCGCACCGCCTCGCTCGCTTCCATTCGCAGCAAGACCAGACTGAGCACCGTGGAGATCGCATCGAACCGGCCGGGCACGCTGTCGGCGATCCCGCCGGTGGCATACCATTGCGGCTCGCGCGCGATCTCCACCACGCGGTGCCATAATGGACGCAGGTTGGTTTCTTCGGGCTTGCGCCCCAGCAGACGGTCGAACAGCGTCATGGTGCGCGGGGCTTTCATTCAGTTGCAGTTAAACGCGGGCACCCCAAGCGGCCTTATTGCGCAGCGCGGTAAGGCAGCCTAAGGCTGGCCCGCGATAGATCACATGGGCACGGGCTTCAATGCTAAGCGCGCCGACGGAGCGATATTACGATGCAATTTACTGGGCGAGTGACTGGACGAGTTACCGGAATTTTGCTGGCAGGGGCTGCGCTCGCCATGGGGCTGAGCGGCTGCGCATCGATCAAGGACCACCGCGGGTATCTGGTCGATGGTTCGCTGCTTGATTCGGTTCAGACCGGGGTCGATAACCGCACGTCGGTCGAACGGATGCTCGGCCGGCCCAGCTTCATCAGTCAGTTCGGGCGTCAGGACTGGTATTATGTGTCGACCAACACTCGCCAGGCCGCGTTCACCGCGCCGCAGGCCAACGAACATCTGCTGATCCACATTACCTTCGACGATAAGGGCAACGTCACCGCGGTTGAGCGCTCCGGGATGGAAAAGGTCGCGCGGATCGATCCTGACGGTGACAAGACCCCGACGCTGGGCCGCAACCGCAGCTTCCTCGAAGACCTGTTCGGCAATATCGGGCAGGTTGGCGCAGGCGGTGCCGGCCAGGGCAGCGGCGCAGGCGGCCCCAACGGAAGCTAACTTGAACCCTGCACGGCAGTCGCCATATTGCGGGGTATGAGCAGTTCAAACGACAGCCACGGTCTGATCCAGTGGCACGGCACCACCATCATCGGCGTCAAGCAGGGCGGCAAGACCGTGATCGCGGGCGATGGCCAGGTCTCGATGGGCAACACCGTGATGAAGCCCAACGCCAAGAAGGTCCGCCGGATCGGAGATGGCAGTGTGATCGGCGGGTTTGCCGGAGCAACCGCCGATGCCTTCACTTTGTTCGAGCGGCTGGAGAAAAAACTGGAGCAGCACCGCGGGCAGTTGATGCGCGCCGCGGTCGAGCTGGCCAAGGACTGGCGGACCGACAAGTACCTGCGCAATCTTGAAGCGCTGATGATCGTGGCCGACAAGGACGTGCTGCTGATCCTGACCGGGAATGGCGATGTGCTCGAGCCCGAGGAAGGCATCGCCGCGATCGGTTCGGGCGGCAACTATGCGCTATCCGCTGCCAAGGCGCTGGTCGATTATGAGACCGATCCCGAAAAGATCGCCCGCCGCGCGATGGCGGTGGCGGCCGAGGTCTGCGTTTTCACCAACGACCGTGTGACCGTGGAAACGGTCTAGGCGACACGAACGGATTTCTGGAAAATTACATGATCGACAACCTGACCCCCAAGGCGATCGTCGCCGCGCTCGACGAGCATATCATCGGCCAGAATGATGCCAAGAAGGCGGTGGCGGTGGCGCTGCGCAATCGCTGGCGGCGGCAGCGCCTCTCGCCCGAACTCCGCGACGAGGTGACGCCGAAAAACATTCTGATGATCGGGCCGACCGGCTGCGGCAAGACCGAGATCAGCCGGCGGCTGGCCAAGCTGGCCGAAGCCCCGTTCGTCAAGGTCGAGGCGACTAAATTCACCGAGGTCGGCTACGTCGGCCGCGATGTCGAACAGATTGCGCGTGATCTGGTCGAGGAAGCGATCCGGCTCGAGAAGGACCGCCGCCGCGAGGCGGTGCGCGAGGCGGCGGAGAAGGGCGCGATGGACCGGCTGCTCAAAGCGCTGGTTGGCGACGGAGCCTCCGAAGCCACCCGCGAAAGCTTCCGCCAGCGGATCGCCGAAAAGGCGATGGACGACACCGAGATCGAGATCGAGGTGGAAGACACGCCCTCGGCCGGGTTCGAACTGCCCGGGATGGGCGGCCAGATGGGGATGATCAACCTGTCCGATATGATGTCGAAGGCGATGGGCAAGCAAAGTCTCAAGCGGCGCAAGCTGAAAGTACCCGATGCCTGGGCCAAGCTGGTCGACGAGGAAGCTGAAAAGCGGATGGATCAGGACGACGTGGCGCGGGTTGCGCTGCACAACGCCGAAACCAACGGGATCGTGTTTATCGATGAGATCGACAAGATCGCGGTCAGCGACGTGCGCGGCGGCTCGGTCAGCCGCGAAGGCGTGCAGCGCGACCTGCTGCCCTTGATCGAGGGCACCACGGTCGCGACCAAATATGGCCCCATGAAGACCGACCACGTGCTGTTCATCGCCAGCGGCGCGTTCCACATCGCCAAGCCGAGCGACATGCTGCCCGAATTGCAGGGGCGGCTGCCGATCCGGGTCGAGCTGCAAGCGTTGAGCGAAGACGATTTCGTCCGCATCCTCAGCGAAACCCGCGCCAATCTGGTCGAACAATATACCGCGCTGCTCGGCACCGAAAAGCTGACGATCGAGTTCACTCCAGAGGCGGTGCGCGAAGTTGCGCGGATCGCCGCACAGGTCAACGAAGCGATCGAAAACATCGGCGCGCGGCGGTTGCAGACGGTGATGGAAAAGCTGCTCGAGGAACTGAGCTTCGAGGCCGAAGACCGCAGCGGTGAGACCGTGGAGGTGGACGAGGCCTATGTCCGCGAGCGGCTGGCCGGGCTGGCCAAGGATACCGATCTCAGCAAATATATTCTCTGATCCCAAGCCGGCGCAGCATGAGTGGGGGTTGGCGGATTGCGTCAATTCGAATAGGATCCCGCCATGCAAACCCCCGACAACTGCCCAATCTACCGCCTGCTCACGGGCCGCGACGACCGCGCCTTTTGCGAACGCGTGTCGGAAGCGCTCGAGCAAGGCTGGCGGCTCCACGGCTCGCCAACGATGGCCTATGATGCGGATGCCGGTGCGATGAAGTGCGCACAAGCAGTGGTGTGGCATGAGGTCGAAGCCGCAGAATAATTTAGGGACTGTCCCTCAATTATTCTGCGGCTTCGACCACGTCCTCAATCTCGTTCGCCTGGCGGTTCCACATATCGGCATAAAGCCCGTCGCGGCGAAGCAGTTCGCTATGCGTGCCCGCCTCGGCCAGCGCACCATCGGCCAGCACGAAAATCCGGTCGGCGTCGGCGATGGTCGAAAGCCGGTGCGCGATGGAGAGCGAGGTGCGCCCAGTGCTGACCCGGTGCAGCGTGGCGAGAATATCCTGCTCGGTGCGGGTATCGAGCGCCGAGGTGGCTTCGTCGAGCAGCAAAATCGGCGGGTTTTTGACCAGCGTGCGGGCGATTGCGACGCGCTGCTTTTCGCCGCCTGACAGCTTCAATCCGCGTTCGCCGACTTCGGTCTCGAAGCCCTGCGGTAACCGCGTGATCAGGTCGCTCAGCGCGGCATCGCGCGCCGCCCGCACCACGGCGTCTGGCCCGGCGCCGTCGCGGCCATAGGCGATGTTGTAGCCGATGGTGTCGTTGAACAGCACCGAATCCTGCGGAACGATCCCGATGTTCGCGCGCAAACTGGCCTGCGTCACCGCCCGGATATCTTGCCCGTCGATCAGGATCCGCCCCGACCACGGATCATAGAACCGGAACACCAGCCGCGCGATCGTGCTTTTCCCCGCGCCTGAAGGCCCGACCACCGCCACCTGCCAGCCGGCCGGAACTTCGAAGCTCAGCCCTTTGAGGATCGTGCGGTCAGGCTCGTAACCGAACACCACGTTGTCAAACGCAAGCGTGGGCCGGTTGATCACCAACGCGGGTGCGCCCGGCGCGTCTTTCACTTCGACCTCGGTGTCGATCAGCGTAAACATCGCCGCCATGTCGATCAACCCCTGGCGGATCGTGCGGTAGACCATGCCCAGCAAATCGAGCGGGCGGAACAGCTGGGTCAGGTAAGTCTGCACGAACACCAGCTGGCCGATCGTATATTTGCCCTGCGACCAGCCATAGACGGTCCAGGCCATGGCGCCCGCCATCAGCAGATTGACCACCAGCGCCTGGACGATGTTGAGCAGCCCGAGCGAGTTTTCGGATTTCACCGCGGCTTCGGCATAGGCGCTGGTCGCCTGCGCATAACGCGCCTGCTCGCGCGGTTCGGCGGCGAAATATTTGACCGTTTCGTAATTGAGCAGCGAATCGACCGCGCGCGACAGCGCCTGCCCGTCGAGCTGGTTCATCTTCTCGCGCAGGTGCGTGCGCCATTCGGTGATCCAGCGGGTCAGCGCGATGTAGGAAATCACCGCCACCGCGGTCGCGGCCACCAGCCCCCAGCCAAACGTGTTGTAGAAAATCACCGCGACCACCACCAGCTGGATGATTGTCGGCGCGATGTTGAACAGCAGGAAATAAAGCATCGTGTCGATGCTTTTGGTCCCGCGTTCGATCACCTTGGTCACTTCGCCGGTGCGCCGCGCGAGGTGAAAGCGCAGCGACAGCCGGTGGAGCCGCGCGAAGACATCTTCGGCCAGCCGCCGGGTGGCGTCCTGTCCTACCCGCTCGAACACGATATTGCGCAGATTGTCGAATACCACCGAGCCGAAGCGGCCGCCCGCGTAAGCCAGCACCCAAGCCAATGCGAGCTGCAGCGCCGCCGGGCCGGTCAGGCTCATCGCGTCGATCGCCCACTTCAGGAAGAAGGCCATCGACATGCTCAGCGCCATCGAAGCGAGCACCAGCAGCCCCGCCAGCACGATCCGCCAGCGCAGCGCCGGGGCGTCGCTCGGCCACAGATAAGGCAGGAACCGGGCCAGCGTTCCCCACCCCGCGGGCGGGCCTTCGCGCTGCGGCGTCAGGGGCAGTTCGGGCAGCATCGGCCCCATGTAAGGTGCGCGCGCGCAAATGCAAAAGCGGCGTCAGTGGAACCGGTTGCGGTAGGCCCCTTGCGGCAGATCGAAGTAGATTCGCCGGGTCGAAAAATCGATCGCGATCCGGTCGAGCGCGCGCATATCGCGCATGCCCAGGAACAGCGCCGGCTTGTCCGCCAGACCCAGCGCGGCAAACGGCGGCGCATCGGCATAGGCGATCACCACATTGACGAAATTCATGTCGTCGATCTTGAGGCTGCGCGCCACCGCCAGATCGGCCGTGATCTCTTGCCCGGTCACGCTACGCAGCACCATCGTGCCGTGGCCGTACTGCCTGGTCAGCACGTTCTGCAGCGCGCGGTTGCCGATTGAATATTCGGCGCCGGTATCGATCACCACGTTGACTTTGACCCCGTCGACCACCGCATTGGTCATGATCAGCTGGCCCGAGCTGCGCCGCGCGGTGACGACAATTTCAAAATCGCGGTTGCCGCCCAGCGCTTTGGCATCGTCAACCGCGATCAGCCCCTGCCGGAAATCGACCTGGACCCGCTGGCCCTGCAGGCTATCAAGCCCCAGGATCCCGTCGGCGCCGATGTTCTCACCCGGCAACAGCGGGGCGAGCAAGCTGTAAAAACTGCGCCGACCCAAGTCGATCTGGTCGATGATGACCGTATCGACCTCTTGGACCCCAGCCACCCCGATCAGGCGCGCCTTCTTGTCGGAACGGAGCGCCAGCCGTTCGGCCAGCTTGGTGCTGAGCACGGTATTCTGCGCGCCGGTATCGATCAGAAAGCGAAACGGCCCTTGATCGGCGATCCGCACCGCGACGGTCATCCGGTTATATCGGTCGGTGGTGATCGCCAGTACATCGACGGTACTGGCGGGCTGGGCGCTTTCCTGTCCGGCGAGCAGCGGGTAGGAGACGGCGAGCGGGACTAGCGCGACCAGCAAGGGGTGCAGCGGCATGGATAATTCCTCTCCGCCGCCAGTCCTACCACGCATCCCCCACCGCCGCCATGACGCCGGTCGATCAGCTTCCGTGCAAGGGTTCTGGACTGCGGCGTTGGCGATTGGTTAACGCGGCTTTGTTATGCGCGAGTGATGGATACACTTGCCGACCGGGCCTTGCGCAAATTGCGCGAGCTGCATTTCAATCGCACGGTACGCACGGTGCTGGCCGCGCCGCCGGTGCGCGCGACCGATGATGGCGTGGTGATCTTCTCGATGATCGGCACGCGGGTGCTGCTACCTTATCTGGTCGCCGCCAAGTCGCTTCATGCGCAGCTGCGGCGCGGACGCTTTGCGATTTTGGATGACGGCACGCTGACCGCTGCCGACAAGGTCGTGCTGGATTTCCACCTCGACCGGCCCGAACTGCGCTCGATCGCGGCGGTCGAGGTCGGTGACTGTCCGCGCGGCGGCTGCTGGGAGCGGCTGCTGACCTTGCTCGAACTGCGCCGCGACAACTACGTGATCCAGCTCGATTCGGACACGGTCACGCTCGGCCCGGTCGACGAGATCGCGCGGGCGATCGATCAGGGCCGTGCTTTCACGCTGCGCGGTGAGGCCAGCTCGGCCTGGCTGCCGGTGGCGCGGTTTGGTGCAGACCTTGCCGCCGTGCCGCCCGCTGCGCATGTGCAGGTCAAGATCGAGGCGCTGCTGCCGCAGGTTGCGTCAGCCGCCGTTGGGATCGCGCATTATGTGCGCGGCTGTGCTGGGTTTGCCGGGTTTGCGCCCGGCGGGTCGGATCGCGCCTTGGCCGATGCGTTCAGCCGCGCCGCTGCTGCGCAACTGGGGCCAGAGGTGTGGGCGCAGTGGGGCAGCGAGCAGGTGATGTCGAACCTGTACATCGCCAACGATGACGAGCCACTGCTGCTGCCTTACGCGCGCTATCTCAATTTCTGGAACGAGCCGATCGCCAGCGAAGCGGCGTTCGTGCACTTTGTCGGCACCTTCCGCTATCACCGCGGCGCTTATGCCGCCGCAGCCCGGCAGGCGGTGTTGGGGTTGAGCTGAGCTAGCGCTTCAGCGCCAGATCGATCAGCTCGCGCAGTCGGTCGCGCGCGAACACTGTCATCCAGCCGCCGTAGATAGCCCCGCCAGCCGCCACCAGCAGGCTTAGCCGCAGCAGCGAAGGCAATTCGGGCAACACCCGGTCAAGCAGCGTCACCCCCAGCACCATCGCCAGTGCGCCGAGCACCGGAGGCAGCAGCGCAGCGCGCAGCTCCGCCGCGCGTACCCCGATCAGGGGCATGATCCACAGCGCCGATATCACGGTCAGCAAGGGATAGGCCACCAGCCAGCTGGCCGCGATCCCCGGCGCGCCCCAGTGGACCCCGATCATATAGCAGATTGGCATCAGCACCGCGCCCAGTATGGCTGAACGCGTGGTTACGCGCGGATGGCCGCAGGCGTTGGCGGCTGGGCCGAACAGCACGTGCAGCGTCATGAACGGCATCGCCAGGCACAGCAGCTGCACCAGCGGGGCGCTCGCCATCCATTTCTCGCCCAGCATCGCCTGCACTGCGGGCACGGCGACCGCCGCCAGCCCGAGGCAGAACGGCATGGCCAGCGCCATGATCACCCGCACCGATTTAAGGAACCCGGCGGCGACCGCGCCCAGATCGTCCTGGATCTGCGCATAGGCCGAGAAGGCAACCTCGTTGAGCGGCGGCACCACCTTGGTTACGAAGACCTGCGAGAGGAACAGCGCGGTGGTGTAAAAGCCCAGCTCGTGCGGGGCAAAGGTGCGCCCGGCGACGATGATGTCGGCCTGCGTCTGCATGAACCAGAAGATCTGCCCGGCCATGATTGTCCCGCCATAGCCGGCCAGGGCCCGCGCGCCGCGAAAGTCGAAGCTGGGCCACATCCACGCGCGCGCCACGGTGATCGTGCCCAGCGCGCGGCTGACAAACATCACGAACGGCGCCGCGACCAGGGTCCATACTCCGAAGCCGGCCAGCGCGCAGCCCAGCGCGGTGGCGGCGCCGAGCAGCGCTGCCGCTACGTTGACCTGTGCCTGGCGGCGAAAGTCCATCGCGCGTGACAGCACGGCGTAACCCAGCGCCTGAAACGGATTGGTCAGGTAGATCAGCGCCTGCACCCGCAGCATGTCGGCCACGATCGGCTGGCGGTAATAGGCTGCGACCAGCGGCGCGAGCAGGATCTGCAGCGCGGTCAGGCCAACATTGACGGCGATCAGCAGCCCGAACAGCTGGCGCAGCTGGTCCTTGCCGCCGTCGCGCTGGGCAATCACGGCATTGGCAAAGCCGTAGCCGTTGAGCAGGCCAAACAGCACCAGCACCACGCTGGTCATCGCAAACAGCCCGTAGTCGGTGGGCGAGAGGATGCGGATGACCATGAACGTCGAAGCCCAGGCGACCAGCTGGCTAAACACCTGCGTGCCCGAGCGCCAGATCACTGCGCTGCGGACCTGGCTGCGCAGCTTGGCATCACCCTTCTGTTCGAGCGGCGGGACCGGCGCAGAAGCGGTCAGGTCGACGGCGCTCATGCCTTGCCTCCTGCCAATACTGCAGCGAGCGTGGGACGGGGGGTGCCGCGCGCCATCTTCCGCGTGCGCCAGCCTAGCATGGGCCGCGCCAGCGTCGGTATGATCCGCCATAGCGCAAACGACAGGGTCCATACCGGGCCTTGCACCTGGCTGCGCACCGCGCGCAGCTCGGTCAGCCCGCGGGCGATTTCGCCGCCGGCGATACGCAGCAGGGCGTGTTCGAAGTCGAGCGCTTGCTGGGTCTCGCCGATCATCGCCGTTATTATGCCTTGGACCGGGTGCCGTGCGGGTAACCGCTGCTGAGCCTTCAAATAGACTTTCATATTGCCTTCGAGCAGGCGCACTGGATTGGCCGAGGCCGAATGCGGCCGCACGCGGTAATCGCCCAGCACGCAGTCCACGTACCAAGCGCTGCCGCCCAGTTCGAGCAGCCGCACCCACAGATCGAGGTCCTCGGCATGGCTCATGTTCGGATCGAACCCGCCCGCTGCGGCAAAGTCGGCGCGGCGAAAGGTGGTGCCGATATAGACACTGAAGCTGCGGTCGAGCACGTCGGCCAAGCTGCCACGCACCCCGTCGCTGCTGCCTTGCGGGCGCGTAAAGCACAGCCGTTCGCGCGGCAGTGCGCCGAACAGCAGCGCGTTGCAGGTCGCCAGCCCGATCGCCGGATCACCTTCGAGCAGCGCCGCCATGGCCGCGAGGTAGTCGGGCCGGAACCGGTCATCGCCGTCGAGCAGCGCGATCAGCGGGGCGCTGGTTGCGGCAATGGCGGCATTGCGTGCAGCCGAAACGCCGTGGTTGGCGCTCGCCATGAAGCGGATGCGAGGATCGGTCAGGAATGGCGCGACGGCGGCCGCCACATCGTCGGGTGCGCCGTCGTCGATTACGACGCATTCCCAGTCAGTCAGGGTCTGGGCTTGCAACGAAGCCAAGGCCTCGCCCACCAGGTGCGCGACGCCGTATGCCGGCACGATCACGGCAACCCGCGGCAAAGCGGCAGAATCAGGGACAGTTGCGACCTTGGCCATGGCCCGCAGGCTATAGCGAATGGGCGTTAATCATCGGCTTACGCGGCCAAATGCGGCCAAAAGTTACCCGAATTTGCGGTGGTGCGGTGCCTATGAGGGGCAGGCCACCCCAAAAACATTAGGTTTTCTGCGGGTTTGACGGGCTTTGAAATATAATTGCAAAAATGCGTTGACCGACTCAAGGCGCCTCCATATATGCCCGGTCACCGGAACGGAGCGGCCGACAAACATCGGCTGAAACGGACTGGTCGCCAACATTCACGGACAACAGTCCCCCGAGATAAAAATCGGGGTACCTTGGTTGTCCGCTTTGTTTCGTCGGTGGCTCTTTGACATTGTCGGTTTAGATGAAGGGACATGTGGGCGACGGCGCCCGGTCCGGGGATTTTCAAGCTCCGGATACCGGTTAAAACAAGCCGTTACCTAATTGGTTCCAGCAGGGTTCGCCTTGGTGGGATCATTCATGTCCTAACGTAACCATACGTTTGACAAGTGCAGGTATCGGCTCCTTGAAATTCATTCGTTAGCGGTTTGCGGGGCTTGCCCCGTGCCGGTGATGGATGTGACACAAACTTGAGAGTTTGATCCTGGCTCAGAATGAACGCTGGCGGCATGCCTAACACATGCAAGTCGAACGAACCTCCAGCTTCGGCTGGATGGTTAGTGGCGCACGGGTGCGTAACGCGTGGGAATCTGCCCTT
>JANOTT010000156.1:0-6661 GCA_031416535.1 Novosphingobium sp.
CCCCCAGCAGTCCCGCCAGTTCCTTGCGCGCAGCCTCGCCGATCGACTTCAGCTTGCTCCCGCCTTTGCCCAGCACGATGCCCTTCTGGCTGTCACGCGCGATGACGATCTGCTGGTGGACTTCGACCGAACCATCAGCACGGTGGGTGTAGCTTTCGGGGCGGACCGCGCTGTCGTAGGGCAATTCGTCGTGGAGCTGGCGGTAAAGCTGTTCGCGGGTGATCTCGCAGGCGAGCAGCCGCTCGCTCGCGTCGGAGACTTGATCTTCGGGGTAATGCCACACACTTTCGGGCATCAGGGCGGCCAGCCGCGCTTTAAGTTCGGGTACGCCGTCACCGGTCAGCGCCGAGATAAAGAACACCTCGTCGAACGCGGCCTTGCCGTCCTCGTCCGTCCCGGCCAGCGCCTGCGCGGCGATCAGCAGCGGTTCCTTGGCCACTTCATCGACTTTGTTGAGCACCAGGATCTTGCGCTCGGGGCGGTGTTTCAGGTCGGTCAGGATCGGTTCGAGATAATCGAGTTTCTTCTTGCGGCCATCGACCACCAGCAGGATCGCGTCGGCTTCCTGCGCACCCTCCCACGCGGCCGAGACCATCGCCCGGTCCAGCCGCCGCTTGGGCACGAACAGCCCCGGGGTATCGGCGAGGATGATCTGGGTTTCATCTGCCAGCGCAATGCCCATCAGCCGCGCGCGGGTGGTCTGCGCCTTGGCCGAGACGATCGCCACCTTCTGCCCGACCAGCGCGTTGACCAGCGTGGACTTGCCCGCGTTGGGGGCGCCGAGGACGGCTACGAGGCCGCAGTGCTGGGTCATTGTCTGGTACTTCCGTTGCAATGGTGTTGCGCGCGGCCTGCGACAGGCTCAGGCTGAGCGGGGGAGGGAACTGGATCGGGCGCTATACCCGCTCATGCTGAGCTTGTCGAAGCACGCGCGCGGCCCTCACCCAAATCGTTCCATAAAGGCCGTAGCCGCTGCCGTTTCGGCATCGCGCATCGAGGTGGCGGTGGCTTCGGCGCTGCCCACCCCGGGGACTTCGACCACCACGGTAAACCGCGCGGCATGATCGGGGCCAGAGCGTTCGACCAGCCGGTACAGTGGCCCCTTGCGGCGATTGCCCGCCGCCCATTCCTGCAACGCCGATTTGGGGTGCTTTGAATGCCCGGCCGTGCCCGCCACTGCATCGGACCACAATCGCCGGACCATGACGGCGGTTGCATCGAAGCCTTGCGTGACGAAGCTGGCGCCGATCAGCGCCTCCATCACATCGCCCAGGATATTGTCGCTGTCATGCCCGCCATCGTCGCGCGCCTGCTTGCCCAGCTGGATGTGCGAGGCCAGATCGATGCCGCGCGCCACCTCCGCGCAAGCTGTGCGGCTGACCAGCGCGTTGAGCCGTTGCGAAAGCTTGCCTTCATTGCCGCCGTCGAGCTCGTACAGCCACGCCGCGATGACCATGCCGAGCATCCGGTCGCCGAGGAATTCGAGCCGTTGGTAATCGCGCGCTGCACCAGTGCTGCCGTGCGTCAGTGCTTCGAGCCACAGCGCTTGATCCGCGGGCGGCTGGCCGGCCAGCGCGGTCAGGAAAGCTTGGGTTGCAGCAGCGAGCACGCCGACCTAGAACGAACCGCCCAGCCGGTTCCACCGCGCTGCGGTGAACCAGGTCCAGGGTTTAAGCCATTCGGCCCCGCCGTCGGTTGACCACATCATCACCGTGGCACGCCCTAGCACGTTGTCGATCGGAACCAGGCCGATCCCGCCTTCGGCAGTCGGAAAACGGCTGTCTTCGGAGTTGTCGCGATTATCCCCCATCAGAAACACCTGACCTTCGGGGACGATGATCGGATCGGTGTCATCCCTGGGGATTGGTCTGAGATCAAGCACCTGATAGCTCCTGCCGCCGGGCAAAGTCTCGGTGAAGCGCGGATAGCGGCACACGTCCGCCCCATCGGCGCGCTTGGCCACGGACTGACTGGAATAGCAGCGCGTGTTGGGGCTGACCGCCACTTCGAAATCAGCGATCCGCACCTTGGGCACCGGCACGTTGTTCAGCCACACTTGGCCGTTCTTCATCTGCACCGTATCGCCGGGCAGGCCGATCACCCGCTTGATCCAGTCTTCCTCGAAATGCGCAGGGGCCTTGAACACGACCACATCGCCTCTTTCCGGGTCGGAAGCGAGCACGCGTGCTTCGGGCAGCAAGGGCAGCCCGAATGGCAACGAACGGTGCGAAAAGCCATAGGGCCACTTGGCCAGCAGCAGATAATCGCCGTTGAGCAGCCGGGGCAGCATGGATTCGGAGGGAATATAGAACGGCGCGAACACAAAACTGCGGAACAACACCACCGCAATCGCCAGCTTGAGCACGAAGACCGGGAACGAATCTTCTTTTTTTGCGGGCTTGGCCGGTACGGCTGCGGGAGCCTGAGAAGCCGGAGTGTTGGGGGTTTCAAGCGTGGTGTCGGTCATCGGAAAAGTCCATGTTGGTCTGGCGCGGGCGCGTCAAGTCTTATGGTGTAGTATATGAATAACACACTAATGCGGCTGCGGATACCATTTCCGTGCTTGGCCAATGCACTGGCGGGAGGCATAGGCGCTTTCGACCAAGCGCGGGAGTGATGCGATGAGCGATGCAGTGCAGGCGGCGTGGCTGGAATTGAAGGCGCTGCCGCAGCCCGATCTCAAGTCACTGTTCGCCAATTCTGCGCGGTTGGCGGAGTGGTCGGCGCGGCTCGATCTGCCGGGCGGGGCGGTGCGTTTCGATTGGTCGAAGACGCACCTCGATGCAGCGCATGGCGCGGCCTTCCTCAAGTTGGCCGAGGCCGCCGGGTTCACCCAGCGGCGTGCAGCGATGTTTGCGGGTGAGCATATCAACACGACCGAGGACCGCGCGGTCGAGCACACCGCGCTGCGCGGGGTGGGCAAGGACAGCAGCGTCGAGGAAGCCCACGCGCTGCACATGCGGATGAAAAGCCTGGTCGAGGCGATCCATCAAGGCGCGCTGGGAACGGTCAAACACCTGATTCACATCGGCATCGGCGGATCGGCACTGGGCCCGGCTCTGGCGGTCGATGCGCTGACCCGCGACGGGGCCGAGGTGGACGTTCACGTGGTTTCGAACATCGATGGCTGCGCTTTGGAAGCCGCGTTCGAGGCTTGCGATCCCGCCACCACCATGATCGCAGTCGCCTCCAAGACATTCACCACCACCGAGACGATCACCAACGCGCTGTCGGCGCTGGAGTGGCTGCGGCAGGCCGGGGTCAGCGATCCTTATGGCCGGGTGGTGGCGCTAACCGCTTATCCCGACAAGGCGGTCGAATGGGGCGTGGACGAAACCCGGGTGCTGCCGTTTTCCGAAAGCGTCGGTGGGCGCTATTCGCTGTGGTCGTCGATCGGCTTCCCGATTGCTCTGGCGATTGGCTGGGACGAATTTGCCGAATTTCTGGACGGCGCAGCGGCGATGGACCAGCACTTTCGCGATACCGACGGGCTTGCCAACTTGCCGCTGCGCGCAGCCTGTGCCGACCTCTATTATACGCGGTTGCGCGGCGCGCAGACCCGCGCGTGCTTTGCGTATGACGAGCGGCTGCGGTTGCTGCCGAGCTATCTGCAGCAGCTTGAGATGGAATCGAACGGCAAGTCGGTGCAGCTCGATGGCTCGCCCGTGACCGGCCCGACCGCGCCGATTACCTGGGGCGGAGTGGGGACCGATGCGCAGCACGCGGTGTTCCAGTTGCTGCACCAGGGCACCAATCTGGTCCCGGTTGATTTCATCGCCGCGATTGGTTCGGGCGACGATCTTGACCCGGCGCATCACCGCAATTTGCTCGCCAACTGCTTTGCGCAAGGCGCGGCGCTGATGGCGGGCAAGGCCAGCAAGGACGGCGCGAGGGCCTATCCGGGCGATCGCCCGTCGGCGACGATCCTGTGCGAGGAGCTCAACCCCGCCACGCTGGGCGCACTGATCGCGTTCCACGAACACCGCACGTTTGCCAATGGGGTGATGCTGCAAATCAATTCGTTCGATCAGTTCGGCGTCGAGCTTGGCAAGGAGATCGCCAAGGCGATTGTTGCGGGCGGCACCACCTTCGATGCCAGCACCGAGGCGCTGCTGGCCGAGGCGGGGATCAAGTAGCGCCGCCCCGCCGTCATCCCCGGCGCGGCGCGGGATGGCGAATAGCTAAATTAGGCCCGCATTACTGCTTGGCAATCCGCGTACTCGCCCCCCATATCGCGCTCGCAAGCAGGAGCGCACAATGGCCGACTTTGACTACGACCTTTTTGTAATTGGTGCGGGTTCGGGCGGGGTTCGGGCCAGCCGGATTGCGGCTTCGCATGGGGCCAAAGTGGCGGTGGCTGAGGAATTCCGCGTCGGCGGGACTTGCGTGATCCGTGGCTGCGTGCCCAAGAAACTGCTGGTTTACGGTTCGCACTTCGCCGAAGAATTGCAGGACGCCTCGCATTATGGCTGGACTGTGCAGGGCATGAGCTTTGACTGGAACGTGCTGCGCGATACCGTGCTGCGCGATGTTGATCGGCTGGAAGCGGCCTATATCACCACGCTCGACAGCAACAAGGTTGAGCATTTCCACGAACGCGCGGTGGTGACGGGGCCGCATTCGGTCAAGCTGGCCTCGGGCCGGGAAATCACCGCGAAATATATCCTGATCGCGGTCGGCGCCTGGCCGGTGATGCCGCAATTTTCGGGCAACGAGCACTGCATCACCTCGAACGAGGTGTTCCACCTACCCACGCTGCCCAAGCGCGTCGTGATCCAGGGTGCGGGCTATATCGCGATGGAATTTGCCGGGATTTTCAACGCGCTGGGCTGCCATGTTACCGTGGTCAACCGCAGCGAAACGATCCTGCGCGGCTATGACAGCGCGATGCGCGACCGGTTGCTGCAGATCACGATGGCGCGCGGGATCGAATACAAGTTCAACTGCCCACTGACCAAGGTCGAACTACAGGCTGATGGCAGCCTGATGGTCACCGCCGGCGACCATGATCCGCTCCCCGCTGACGTGGTGCTGGTCGCTACTGGACGCCGCCCGAATACCGCCGGGCTAGGCCTCGATAGCGCTGGGATAGCGCTGGGCGCGGGCGGTGAAATCCCGGTCGACAGCTTCAGCAAAACCAGCTGCGACAGCATCTATGCGGTGGGCGACGTGACTGACCGGGTCCAGCTGACCCCGATTGCGATCCGCGAAGGCCACGCCTTTGCCGATACGGTGTTCGGCGGTAATCCCCGCGCGACCGATTACTCCGCGATCCCCAGCGCGGTATTCTCGCAGCCGCCGCTTGCATCCGTGGGGCTGACCGAAGCGCAGGCGCGCGAAAAGCTGGGCGGCGAAGTCAAGATTTTCACCGCCGACTTCCGCCCGATGAAAAACGTCTTCGCCAGCCGTCCCGAACGCGGGCTTTACAAACTGGTGGTCGATGCCGGCAGCGACAAGGTAATTGGGGTGCACATGATCGGCCCCGAAGCGCCGGAAATCCTGCAAGCGGTGGCAATTGCCGTGCGCGCCGGGCTGACCAAGGCCGATTTTGACGCGACCGTGGCGCTGCATCCATCCATGTCCGAGGACCTGGTCCTGATGCGCTAGGTTGCCATTCGCAACCAATCGGCTAGGCTTCGCGCACAGCAACGGGAGTAAGTCGATGGCAGGCACGGTAATGGTCAGCGGTGGGAGCGGCTACATTGCGGGCGAGACGATCCGGCAGCTGTTGGCGAAGGGCTGGACCGTGCACACCACGGTGCGCAGCTTGGCGCGCGAGGCTGAGCTGCGCGGGCAATTGGGCGGTACGCCCGACACGCTCAAATTCTTCGCCGCCGATTTGATGAGCGATGCGGGCTGGGCTGAAGCGATGGCCGGATGCAGCCACGTCTGCCACATGGCCTCGCCGTTTCCGGCTGCGGTGCCCAAGGACGAGAACGAGATCATCGTTCCGGCGCGCGAAGGCGCCTTGCGTGCATTACGTTTTGCCAGGGCCGCCGGGGTTACGCGGTTCGTGATGACCTCGTCGGCGGCGGCGATTGCCTATGGTCACCCGGCCGGCAAGACCCACTACGACGAGAACGACTGGACCGATGTCGATGCGCCCGGGATCCAGCCTTACGTCAAGTCGAAAGCCATTTCCGAACGCGCCGCGCGCGATTGGGTGGACCATGAAGGCGGGGCAATCGAATACTGCGCGGTGTGCCCGGTCATGGTGCTTGGCCCGGTGCAGAGCGGCGATTTCGCCGCCTCGGTCGAGGTTGTGCTGCGGCTGCTCGATGGCTCGGTTCCGGCCTTGCCTGACGTCGGGTTCAGCATCGTCGATCTGCGCGATATCGCCGATCTGCACGTCCGCGCGCTTGAGGCTCCTGCCGAACAGGTGGCCGGTGGGCGCTTCATCGGCAGTTCGGGACCGTTCATGAAATTCGCCGACGTGGCCGCGGTGCTGCGTGACCGGCTTGGTCTGCAAGCGCGCAAAGTCCCGACCCGAAAAATGCCCGCGATTGGTGTGCGCATCCTCGCGCTGTTCATGCCAGCGGCCAAGCAGCTGATCGGCGAGATCGGGCGGACCCGCACGACCAGTTCGGCTCACGCACAAAGCGTACTTGGTTGGAAACCGCGACCGCCCGAGGAATCGATTGTCGATTGCGCGCGCAGCCTG
>JANOTT010000157.1:0-60385 GCA_031416535.1 Novosphingobium sp.
GCTGTGGGCGCAGTTCGACATCGGCGGCGCGCAGTGGCAATTTCAGGAGAGCCAGCCGCTGTTCTCGGGCTTTTCCTGGAAGCTTGGGATCGACGGGATCGCGCTGCTGCTGATCGAACTGTCGGTGTTCCTGATGCCGATCTGCATTCTCGCCAGCAAATCGATCGACAAGCGCGTCGGCGAATACATGGCCGCGTTCCTGCTGATGGAAGCGCTGATGATCGGCGTGTTCGCGGCGCAGGATCTGTACCTGTTCTACATTTTCTTCGAGGCCGGGCTGATCCCGATGTACCTGATCATCGGGGTCTGGGGCGGGGCCGAACGGATCTACGCCAGCTACAAGTTCTTCCTCTACACCCTGCTCGGCTCGGTGCTGATGCTGATCGCGATGCTGTGGATGGTCAACGATGCCGGGACCACCGACATCCCGACGCTGATGCAGTACGATTTCGATCCAGCCGCGCAAAAGTGGCTGTGGCTGGCGTTCTTCGCCAGCTTTGCGGTCAAGATGCCGATGTGGCCGGTGCACACTTGGCTGCCCGATGCGCACGTTCAGGCGCCGACTGCGGGCTCGGTCATTCTGGCCGGGGTGCTGCTTAAAATGGGCGGCTATGGTTTCATCCGGTTTTCGCTGCCGATGTTCCCTTCGGCCAGCGCCGATTACGCCTGGTTGATCTATACGCTGTCGATGGTGGCGGTGGTTTACACCTCGCTGGTGGCGCTGGTGCAGACCGACATGAAGAAACTGATCGCCTATTCTTCGGTCGCGCACATGGCGATCGTGACGGTCGGGCTGTTCGCGTTCAACACGCAAGGGCTCGAAGGCGCGATGATCGTGATGCTCAGCCACGGGCTGGTCTCGGCCGCGCTGTTCCTGTGCGTGGGGGTGATTTACGACCGGCTGCACACGCGTGAGATCAGCCGATATGGCGGCCTTTCGATCAACATGCCTTATTACGCGCTGCTGTTCATGCTGTTTACGATGGCGTCGATCGGGCTGCCGGGCACCAGCGGGTTCATCGGCGAGTTTCTCGCGCTGGCCGGAATATACCAGCAATCGAGTTGGGTTGCGTTCGTCAGCACCACCGGGATTATCCTCGGCGCGGGCTATATGCTGTACCTGTACCGCCGGATCGCGTTTGGCGGGCAGACCAATGCCGATGCCGCCGCGATGCCCGATCTGCTGCCGCGTGAATGGTTGATGCTCGCGCCGATTGCTGCGGCAGTGCTGTGGATGGGGGTCTATCCCGAAAGCTTCCTGGCCCCGATGCGCGGCGATATTCGCGCGATCGAGGCCCGGCTCGCGGCGACCAGACCGGCAAGCGATGCCATGTTGAAAATGGGCCAGGTGCCGCCGGCCAAAGCAGCTGTGCCGGGCGAAGCCAAGGCTGAGGGAGCGCACTGATGGACTGGGCCCAGTCGCTGCGCATCGGTGCAGCCGAAGAATTGTTGAGCGTGGTGGGCATTGCCCTGCTGGTCGGATCGGCCTGGGGGCAAGGCCGCCGCGACGCGCGCGCCATCACCTGGCTGGCGGTGCTGGCGCTGTTCGGTGCAGCAGCTTTGACGGTGCCGACGCTGTGGCACGGCACCCGGGGTGAGGCAGCGCTGGCGTTCAGCGGGCTGCTTTCGGGCGATGCGTTCGCGGCTTTTGCCAAATTGCTGATCTATGCCGCCGCGGGCGCCTCGCTGCTGATCGCCCCGGCGTTCTTCGAGAAATTCCGTGCGATGCGCAGCGAATATGCGGTGCTGGTGCTGTTCGCGGTGGTGGGCATGGGGATCATGGTTTCGGCCACCAACCTGCTCACGCTGTACGTCGGGCTCGAGCTGAATTCGCTCGCCGCCTATGTGCTCGCCGCCTTCCTCAAAACCGACGAACGCTCGGCCGAGGCTGGGCTCAAGTATTTCGTACTCGGCGCGCTCGCCAGCGGCATCCTGCTGTTCGGGATGAGCCTGACTTACGGCTTTACCGGCACCATCAGTTTCGCCGGGATTTCGGCCGCGATGAGCGGCGACGTCTCGATGGGCGCGCTGTTCGGGCTGACCTTCGTGCTGTCGGGGCTGGCCTTCAAGATCAGCGCGGTGCCGTTCCACATGTGGACGCCCGACGTCTACGAAGGCGCGCCCACCCCGGTGACCATGTTCTTCGCCTCGGCCCCCAAGGTCGCGGCGCTGGCCTTGACGATGCGGGTCGCGCTCGAAGCGTTCGGCAGCCAGGCCGCTGCGTGGCAGCAGATCGTAACCTTCGCCGCCTTGGCCTCGGTGGTGGTTGGCGCGCTGGGGGCGATCGGGCAAAGCAACCTCAAACGCCTGCTGGCCTATTCGTCGATCAACAACGTCGGGTTCATGCTGGTCGGGCTGGCCAGCGCCACGCCGCAAGGTGCAGCGGCGATGCTGGTCTATCTGACGATCTATGTGCCGATGACGATTGGCGGGTTCGTAGCGGTGCTGATGCTCAAGGATGCCGATGGCAACCAGCTTGAGCAAATGTCCGACATTGCCGGACTTTCGCGCACCCGGCCGATGCTGGCGCTGGGGCTGGGCTCGATCATGTTCTCGATGGCTGGGATCCCGTTCTTCTTCGGGTTCTGGGGCAAGTTCGTGGTGTTCCAGTCGGCGGTCAACGCCGGGATGGTGACGCTCGCCGCGCTGGCGGCCGCAGCCAGCGTGATCGGCGCCTATTACTACCTCAAGGTGCTCAAGGTAATGTATTTCGATGAACCGGTCGGCCGCGTCACCGGACGCAGCGATCTGGTCCACGAATGGCTGCTGGCGGCCTGCGCGGTGTTTGTCTCGCCGCTGGGCTACCTGCTGACCAAGTGCCTGACCGCGCTGACCATGACCGCGGCGGGTGTGCTGTTTCCGCCGGTTTGATCCAGTTCGTCCCCACCACCGGTTCGACCAACGCCGACCTTGCCGCGCGCATCACCGCGCACGAGCGGGTGGCCGAGGGCGACTGGCTGGTCGCGGATCGGCAAACGGCGGGCAAGGGGCGGCAGAGCCGCAGCTGGTTCGACGGCGCGGGCAACTTCATGGGCTCGACCGCGGTCTGGCCGGCGCCAAGCGATCCCGCGCCGGGCACGCTGGCTCTGGTGGCTGGCCTCGCGGTGCTCGAGGCCGTGGCACCGCTGGTCCCGCCGCCGCAGTTGCCGCAGCTCAAATGGCCCAACGACCTGCTGATCGGCGCGGCCAAGCTGTGCGGGGTACTGCTGGAACGGGTGAGCGATGCGGTGGTGATCGGGATCGGGGTCAACCTGGCGTCCGCGCCGCAGGTTGAGGGGCGCGAGACCGCGGCGCTGTCAGCCTTTGGCCCCGCGCCGGACCGCGATACCTTTGCCGCTGTCCTGGCCCGGCAATTCGATCTGGAGCTGGACCGCTGGCGCAGCTTCGGGCTCGAGCCGCTGCTGCGGCGCTGGCAAGCCGCCGCGCACCTGCCAGGCACGCCGCTGCTGGTCGGCGAACCGGGTGAAACGCCGCTGGTGGGCGAATTTGCCGGGCTGGCCGCCGATGGAGCCTTGCAACTGCGGCTCGCAGACGGCACCACCCGCACCGTCCACGCGGGCGAAATCCGCTTAGCTTAGGGAGCCCGGCATGCTGCTCGCGGTCGATAACGGCAACACCAATGTAAAATTCGCGCTGGTCGATGGCGCGGGCGCAATCGTGCAGCGCTGGAGCATCGCCACCGACGTGCGGCGCACTGCTGATGAGTACGCCGTCTGGCTTGACCAGTTGCTGCGCATGGAAGGCCATTCGCGCGCCGATGTCAGCGCGGTGCTGATCGCCACGGTGGTGCCGCGCGCGCTGCATAACCTGCAAGTTTTGGCGCAGAAATACTTCGGGGTTGAGGCACTGATTGCCGGCCGGGCGCCGGTCGAATGGGGGATCGCGCTCAAGGTGGACGAGCCGCGCGCGCTCGGCGCCGACCGCGCGGTCAACGCGATTGCGGCGCAAGCGCTGGAAAGCGGTGACAAGATCGTGATCAGCTTTGGCACGGCGACCACTTTCGACCATATCGGCGCCGACGGGGCCTATCTGGGTGGCAGCATTGCCACCGGGGTCAGCCTGTCGCTCGACGCGCTCTACGCTGCCGCCGCCATGCTGCCGCGCATCGCCATCGAACCACCGCCCACCGCCAGCGTCATCGGACGCGATACGGTCGGGCAAATGCAGATCGGGATTTACTGGGGCTATGTTAGCATGATCGAAGGAATGTTGGCGCGGATGAAGGCCGAGATCGGCCGCCCGGTCAAAGTGATCGCCACCGGCGGGCTGGCGCCGCTGTTCCAGCAGCACGCCGATTTGTTCGACCGGATCGATCCCGACCTGACCCTGCGCGGGATCGGGCGGCTCTATGCCAACAACTTTGGCCCGGCCGCATGAGCAAAGCTGCGAACCATAAGCCGGGCAAGGAACTGCTATTTTTGGCGCTCGGCGGATCGGGCGAGATCGGCATGAACGTCAACCTCTATGGCTGCGATGGCAAGTGGCTGATGGTCGATCTGGGCATGACCTTTGGCGCCAATGAATACCCTGGCACCGAACTGGTCTTCGCCGATCTGGATTTCATCGAGGAGCGCAAGGCCGATCTGATCGGGATCGTGCTCACCCATGCGCACGAGGATCACATCGGCGCGGTGCCCTATTTCGCGCAGGAACTGGGAGTTCCGCTGTACGCCACCCCGTTCACCGCCGCGCTGGTGACCGACAAGCTGGAAGAAGCCGGGATCGCCCGCGAGATCGAGCTGAACGTGATCGATCATCTGGATGAATTCCAGCTTGGCCCGTTCGGCATCCGCTATGTCCCGCAGGCGCACTCGATTGCCGAGGGCAACGCGCTGGTGATCGAGACGCCGTATGGCCGCGTTTTCCACACCGGTGACTGGAAACTCGACGCTGCGCCGCTGGTCGGGACCCCGGCGACCACCGCCGAGCTGACTGCAATCGGTGACGAAGGCGTGCTCGCGCTGGTGTGCGATTCGACCAACGTCTTCAATCCCGAAGCCTCCGGCTCCGAAGGCATGGTGCGCGATGCGCTGCTGTCCGAAGTGGCGCTGCACAAGGGCAAGCGCGTGCTGGTCACCACTTTTGCCTCCAACGTGGCGCGGCTGCAAACGCTGGGCGAAGTGGCCGATGCAACCAAGCGGCGGCTGTGCGTGGCCGGGCGCTCGCTTGACCGGATCATCCGCACCGCCAAAGCCTGCGGCTATCTGCGCAAATTCCCCGAGATGGTCGATTTCGCCACCGCCATGGCCTTGCCGCGCGGGGAAGTGCTCATTCTGGCCACCGGCGGGCAGGGTGAGGCGCGCGCTGCGCTGTCACGCGTGGCCGAAGAAAACCATCAGATCGCGCTCGCGGCGGGCGATGTGGTGCTGTTCTCGAGCCGCCAGATCCCCGGCAACGAAGTGGCGATCGGGCGGATCCAGAACCGGCTCGCCGCGCGCGATATCACGATTGTGACCGACCGGCAGAGCGAGATCCACGTCTCGGGCCATCCCGGCCGCCCCGAACTCGAAGCGCTGTATAGCTGGATCCGGCCTGAAATCCTGCTCCCGGTGCACGGCGAGATGCGCCACATGAAGGAGCAGGCGCGGCTGGGCAAGTCACGCGGTATTCCGCAGAACGTGGTGCAGGGCAATGGCGATCTGGTCCGGCTCGCGCCGGGCAAACCCGGCAAGATTGCCGAAGTGCGCAATGGGCGATTGATCCTCGACGGCGACATTATCGCGCCCGCGAACGGCGAGGCAATCGTCATGCGCCGCCGCCTTGCGCAAAATGGGCTGGTGATCGTGGTGCTGGGCGGCACGGGCAGCGTGCAGATCGAATCGCTCGGGCTGCCGCTCGAAGAAGACCACGACGACTTCGTGGCCGAAGCGCAGCAGGACGTATCTGCCGCGCTGGCCAAGCTCAAAGGCGCGCAGCGGCAAAACCGCGAGGTGGTGCTCGAAGCCGCGCGCCGCGCCGCGCAGCGCTGGTGCGGCAAGAAGCCGCAAGTGCGCGTCATCATGGGTGAGGGCTGATCATGCGCTGGAACGCGGTTTTGGCAATTTATGTGCTGTTCTGGGTGCTCGCGGCCTTTCTGGTCATGCCGTTCGGGCTGCGCACCCACGATGACGCCAAAGCCGAACTGGTGCCAGGTCAGGTCAGCAGTGCGCCAGTCAACTTCGCGCCAAAACGGGTTGCGCTGCGCGCGACCGTGCTATCACTGCTGATGTTCGGGCTGTATTACGTTAATTACGAGCAGGGCTGGTTGACCGTCGAAAGCATCGATGTAACCCGCTGGTTCGGAGCCAATCCCTAGTTGCGCAGCCGCTCGATCGCCTGCGCCAATGCGACGTAAAGCTTGCCCATATCCGATGACAGCAGCGTTACCCCCAGCGCGTGGCCGTCGCGGGTCGACAGCAACTGGCGCAGCATCGCTTCGAAATCGTGAATGTAGCGGCTGACGTGATCGCGGAAATCGCGCTCGTTTTCATACAATTGCGCCACTGCCTTGGCTTCGGGCGCATCGAGCAAGCGTACCGCACGGCGGGTGAAAATGCCGCGATCACCCTTGAGATAAGCCGCCCAGGCGGTGTCGGTCACGTCGCTGTCGAGCGCGCGGGCGATGTCGATCGCGTTGGAATTGAGACTTTCGGTAATCAGTGCGACACGCCGCGCAAAATCGTGATCGACTTGCTCTTCGGCGCGGGTGCGGGCGTGGGCCACGCGGCGTTCCAGATTGCCCGCCAGTTCGTCTACCTTGGCCAGTTGATCGCGCAGTTGCACTGCTGCTTCGCGGCTGGCGCCGGCCGCCTTGGCCGAGGCTTCTTCAAATTGCCCGGCGATCTGCGCCGCGCGTTCGCGCAGCGCGGTGTCGATCGCCGCGCCGCTTTCTTCGCCAATCCGCGCCGCCAGCGTTGTGATCGATTGCGCGCTCATCGCCTCGATTCCCGCCACCGCAGCGCGGGCCGAGCCGCTTAGCTGTTCGATCGATTGGGTGAGGTTGCCCTGCGCGTGATCGGCCAGGGACATGGATTCGGCGCGGATAGTTTCGAGCGTCTGCTGCAAGTCGGTCAGGCTGGCTCCGTGCTGTGAATGGCTCTGGGCAATCTGACCCTGCAACGCGGCGATTTGCTCGACCGTGCCCGCCAGGGCTTCGCGGCTGCGTCCGGTATGCGCCAGCAGCGTTTCCCCGCGTGAGGCTGCTTCGCCCGACAGCGCATGGACCGAGCGGACCCGTTCCTCGATCTTGCTCAGCCGCGCTTCGCTGGCGCTCATCGCGGCGGGCAGGTTTTCGCTGGTGTGCTGGACGCTGGCCTGGATCAGCTCGAGCAGCCGCACCGCATTGTCGGTCAGCACTGCCACCGCGCTGTCAGTACCCGCAAGGGCCGCGCGACTGGCGCTCAGGCGCTGGGAAATTTCTGCCACGCTGGCGCTCAGTTTGCCTTCGACATCGCCGCCTTGCGCCGCCATCGCCGCGATCTGCTCCGAAAACGCGGCAAGTTGCCCACCAATTTCGCTGTGCCGCGCATGCAGTGCGGCAAGATGCGTATCCTGAGCGCTGCGATGGTGCGCCGCAACATCGTCCAGCGAAGACATCTGCCCGCTAAGCCGACCAACAAACTGTTCATGCCGCGCATCGAAAGCGGTCTGGCGTTGATCGAGTTCCACAACAAACAACCGGTCGCGCTCGGCCAGCCGTTCATCGACCAGCCGGGCCTCCTCGTTCAGCTCGGCGAGCCGCGTGCGCGCCGATTCCATCGCCTTGCGGTCAATTTCGCTGACTTGTGCGATGGCGCCGCGCAAATCGTCTTCGAGCTTGGTAATCGCGCTCTGCCAGGCGTCCAACGCGCCGCCTTCGCCTTCGCGCAGCGACCGCACCAGCGCGGAACTTTCATCGCGCACTGCGGCCAAGCGGGCGCGCAGCGAGGTCAAGCTTTCGGCCTCCTGCTGATCGAGCGCGCTGCGCACTCCGGCAAGTTCGTCGCCCAGCGCGGCTGCGCGGCTGCGGATCGCGGCGAGCGCCGCAATCTCTTGCGCGTCGAGTTTCGCCCGGACCTCTTCACCGCCATCGTTCAGCGCGGCAAAGCGGTGCTGCGCGATTGCGCCTAACTGGTCGGTCTGACGGGTAAATTCGGTGATCGTTTCATTAACCAGCCCGCGCAGGATCAGCACCTGCCGCTCGCTCGCCTGACCGAATTCGTTAAGCTTTTTGAAGCCGCTGATCAGATCGTCGAGCTGGGCATGGGCGGAGCGGCCGGCGGTGCCGATGTTGTTGGTCACATCTTTGGCCGAACTGGCGATTACCGGCAGCTGGCTGCGCAGCTTCTCCATGTTTTCGAGCGCAGCGCTACTGACATCGCCGATCGCATCGATCCGCGTGCCATTGTCATGGATCAGGCTGACCAGCCGTTCGGCATGTTGCGACAGCCGTTCGGTGGCCACGCGGCCCAGCGAATCGATATCGCGGGCTTGCGCGGCGATGAATTCGCGGGCGAGGCTCAGTTCGCGGTTGATCGTGGTCAGCCGAGCTTCGAGTTTGCTCGATTCGTCGCTGAGCAGCTGCGCGGTTTCGCCAAAGCGCACCGCTTCGCGGCGGCTGTTGCGCATTGCCAGCAGCCACAGCACCCCGATCAGCACCATCGGAACCGCCCAGTCGCGCAGCCAGCCAGTCCACTGCATCAGGCTGCCCCCGGCGCGCATCGCATCAAGGTTGGCGAGTATATACGCTGCGGTCCAGCTGATCACAGCCGCAAGACCGAGCGTCTTGGCGATCATCGCGCCCCAGTGCCGTGCCGGTCGTGGGGCGGGTTCCTCCCACCAATCCTCGGCGGCGGCGGTCTGTTCGGCCGCGATAGCGTCGGACTGGTTCAAGACGGCGCCTGCGGGCGCTTCAGTCTCGATTGCGGCGATGGTTCCCCTAGTCATGGCGGTTTGTTTACCATGAATATGCAGGGGATAAACCCCGGTTTAACCACTGCCTGCTACGGCCACCAAATGGCTTATGAAGCAGGCGCCCTTGATGCAACGATCGCAGCGGCAGCGGGCGCTGATCCGGTGCTGTTTAGCGAACTTCGTCAATTGTTTAGCGATAGTGTGGCACGGCAACTCGATTTGCTGCGCCGCTCGCGCTGCGACGGTAACTGGCACATGGCGGCGCTGCGCCTGAAGGGCGTGGCCGCCAGCTTTCATGCCGAGCCGCTGCTATTGCTCGCGCAAGAGGCGATCGAAGGAGCCCCCGGCGATCCCAGCGTGCTGCGCCGGATCAAGCTGTTTCTCGACGACTTTTCAGCCGCTTGAGTGAATAGCCGGGTCGGTCCGCCCGCAACTGCTTGGAACTGTCCGCCGCCTCCCCTAAAAGCGCTGCTCCTTACCCCGAATGCACGGAGAAAATCGCTGCGGGTCGCCTTGTTATCCTTGCTTGAAGTTTCTGCCGAAGGTCAGGTTCCGCGCGCGTTCCTGCGCGTCGGCGGGCTGACCGTGGCGCGCCAACAGTTGGGGATCGCACTGGCGTTGGATTGCGAGCGGATAATTTGCCTCGCACCCACCCTGACCCCCGACATTGTCGCTCTGCAGCATCTGGCCGAAGCGCGCGGTGCGCAGTTTCACGTGATCGCCGGCCCGCGACCGTTGCTCGGTTTGATAACCGCCAGCGATGAAGTCTTCGCGCTGGCCGACGGCCTGTTCGGATCGACCGCCGAAGCCGTTGATCTGTTAGCCGAGGGGCAGGCGGTGCTGGTCCAGCCGATCGAGCAGGGTCTGGCTGCCGGGTTTGAGCGGATCGATTTGAATCACGCGGCCGCCGGTGCAATCCGCATTCCTGGCCGGTTGGTCGAACAGATCGCCAGTTTGCCGGCTGACTGTGACCCGGTTTCGGCGCTTCAGCGGATCGCTTTGCAGGCCGGTGTCCGTCAGCGGCCGATCCCGACGCCGGGGCAGGACGGGCTGTTTTGGACGCTGGTGCGCAGCGACACCGAAGCACACACGCTCGAGCCGCAATGGATCCGCCAGCGCACCCGCGACACGGTGCCGCTCGGTCCGGCGCGCGGGCTGGCGCTGCTGGCGGTGCGCAGTTTCGGCCCGACCTTGCTGCACGCGGGGACCGGTGCAGGTTCATTAGTAGTCGCGGCAGTGGTGCTGGCGCTACTGGCGCTCGGCGCGGGCTGGTTCGGATTCCCGGTGCTGGGGCTGGGACTGGCTGCAGTGGGCTGGGTGCTGCGTGAAAGTGCAGCGTTGCTGGCAAGAATCGAACACGATGCCGTGCCACGCCCCAGCGGAATTGACAGCCTGGCGGCTTATGGCTGGGCGATCGACGGGGTGATCGTGCTGTTGTTGGGCTGGGGGGCCGGGTTCGAGCCCGGGCAGTCGTGGCTGGACCGGATGTTTCCGCCATTCATGTTGATCGCGCAACTGCGTATTTTGGCGGCCATCCACGATGGTCGCTGGGGCGCGTGGTTGACCGATCGCAGTTTGCTCTCGCTGGCGCTGCTGGGCGCGTTGCTGGGGCGGATCGGCAGCGAGGCGGCATATGGTGGCGCCGCGCTGGCTGCCATCGCGGTCTTGGTCCTGCTCGGCACCAAATCGCGGCTAACGCGACCTTAACCAAGCAACGCTATGGCACAGGGCATGAACGAGAATATTGCCCTGCTGGATCCGGCCGGAACCGTCGAACGCATCTTGCGCGATGAGCTCGCGCATGGTGACGCTCTGATCGGCACAATAACGCCAATCTTGCGGCATCTGCTGGTCAATGACGAGCATTCGGTGTTCAGCGATGAAATCATCGCCCGGGTGCGCGGCATGATGGCCGACGTAGCCCGTCAGGTGCTGACCGAAAAGGCCATCGCCGCCGGTAATCCCGAAGACCGCGATCATGCGGCCGAACTTGTGAATGCGCTGGTCGATGGACTGGTCAGCCATGCCGGCTTTCTGACGCATGTCCACGCGCTGGCGCTTGAATGGCAGCTGACCGAACGGCTGCAGGCACGGCTTGCGCTCGATCCGGTGCTGACGCCGCTGTTGCAGGCGTTGATCGCTTCGAGCGATGCGGCGGTCGCGTCCAGCGCCATGGCCTTGCTGGCTGCGCAAGCCCGGTTCGCCACCAGCCAGCGGCGGATGCAGCTGCCACTGCGTGAATTGCCGGGCGACTTGTTGCACGCTGCACTGCTGGCGCTGCGTGGACAGGCTGGTGACGATGCCGCCGATCAGGCCGCCGCCGTGCAAGCCGAGCAGACCATCCGCAGCCGCTATGACGAAGGCCGCAGCCGCCTTGGCCTGATTTCGCGGATTGTGACCGGCATGGGCGGCGGCGCCACCGCTGCCTTGGCGATCACGCATGCCGGGGTGGGCATGTTTCTGAGCGCGCTGGCGCTCGCGTCAGGGCAAGACCGCGACATGGCAGTGCTGGCCACCAACGAAGGCCAATTGGCCCGGCTCGCGCTCGCGCTGCGCGCTGCGGGATTGAAGCGGCAAACGATTGAGGAGCAATTTGTCTCGCTGCACCCCGAAGTGGCTTTGCCCGCCGGGTTCGAGCACTTGGGCAGCGATCAAGCTGCGGCGCTGCTGGCCCGTTCGGCCAGCTTTCCCGGTGGCTGAGCGGAAATGAGTGATGTTCGCCCGGTTTTGGCCAGTGCGTCGAGCGACGCGGGGGACCGACTGGTCAGCGCCGCCGAACCATTGGCCGGGCTCCAGCTGGCCTGCGGCGGCAGCTTGCCCGGTGCAATTGCCATTCCAGCCTTGCACGAATTGGTAGCCAAGGCGCGGAGTTACGGGCTCAAGCTGGCGCGGGCCATTCGCGCGCACGATGGCCGCGAAATGATTACGGCCTGGATCGAAGTCGAACCGGCCGAAGGCGGCGGCTGCACCATCTCCGTGACCAGTTGGCAGGGCGGCCCGCTCGCGCCTGAAGACCCGGCCGCGATCAGCGCCCACCGCGCGGCAATCGATCGCACGCTGGCCGAACTGACCGCGCAGCTCGATGCCGGACAAGCCTTGCGCAGCGTCGAGGCCAGCGCGCCCGATCTGGCCGAATTGGCGGCTGCAATGCAGGCCGGGCTGGGCCAGCCGTGGACCGATTTTGTCGAGATCGCGGGCGTCGCGCACGAGCAGCCAATGCACTGGCGGCTGCTCGACGGTGCGAACGTCAAGATCGCGGGCTCGGATCGGGGCTGGCGCGCTAACCTGTTGCCGCAAGACCTTCCAGGGGGCAGCCCGTTCGGGTTCGAATTGTGTCTGACCGCCGACACGCCGCTGGCCGCAGCGCCTGCGCCGCCGCTGACCGCAGTTTTGCCCAGCAACGGCCGCGGGCTGGTGGGGCGCGATATTGCCCCGGTCCTGCGCCAGCCGATCGCGCGGATCATCGCCAATGCGGAAACGATCCGCACCAAGATGGCGGGACCACTGGCCGAGGAATACAGTCAGTACGCCGCCGATATTGCCTCAGCCGGACAACATTTGCTCGCGCTGGTCGAGGATCTGGCCGACCTCGAAGTGGTCGAAGCCGATCAATTCAACACCGCGCCTGACCGGATCGATCTGGCCGACGTGGCCCGCCGCGCAGCCGGCATTCTGGGGGTGCGCGCGCAGGAGCGCGGGATTACGATCGACGCCCCCAAGCTGGGCGAGCACTTGCCCGCCATCGCCGAGTTCCGCCGGGTGCTGCAAGTCCTGCTCAATCTGGTGGGCAACGCAATCCGCTATGCGCCCGACAAGTCGCAGGTCTGGATCAGGCTCGAAGACGCCGGCGGCCGGGCGCGGCTGATCGTCGCCGACCAGGGCCCGGGCTTGTCCGACGAACAGCAGCTCAAGGTGTTCGAGAAGTTCGAACGGCTGGGCCGCAGCGGCGAAGATGGCGGATCCGGGCTCGGCCTGTACATCTCACGCCGATTGGCGCGCGCAATGGGCGGCGATCTGCATGTCGAGAGCGCGCCAGGCCAGGGCGCGCGATTTGTGCTGGACGTGCCGGCCGATTTACTGGCGCTGGCCCCCACTACGGCGCAGCAGAACGATCACGAGCAGCCCGACCGCAGCTAGGATTGCACCGTTGTAAGCCCACAGACGATCAGCCAGCATGAAGCTGCTGGCCGGCCACTTGATGATCTCCAGACCTTGACCGATCCACAGCAGCCCCATCAGCACCGCCAGAACCGCGATCGCCATGATCAGCATACGCACTACGCCCATCGAAAATCTCCCTGCCCACGGCACATTGAGCATGCCGCCCGGCGCGGGGTGTCGGCGATTGTTCAGCGCTTGTCGAGCGAAACGTAATCGCGCGCGGCCGGGCCAGTATAGAGCTGGCGCGGACGGCCTATTTTCTGACCGGGGTCCGAGATCATCTCGTTCCACTGCGCGACCCAGCCCACGGTGCGCGCCAGCGCGAACAGCGCGGTGAACATCGTGGTCGGGAAGCCGATCGCCGAGAGCACGACGCCCGAGTAAAAGTCGACGTTGGGGAACAGCTTCTTCTCGATGAAATACGGGTCGCTCAGCGCCATTTCCTCAAGCTGCAAGGCGACCTCGAACACCGGATCGGAGACCTTGAGTTCGGCAAATAGCTCGCGCACCGTCGCTTGCATGACGGTCGCGCGCGGATCGTAGTTTTTGTAGACGCGGTGGCCAAAGCCCATCAGCCGGAACGGATCGTTCTTGTCCTTGGCGCGTTCGATAAAGTGCGGGATGCGGTCGGGCGTGCCGATCTCATGCAGCATGTTCAGCGCGGCCTCGTTGGCCCCGCCATGCGCCGGGCCCCACAGGCAGGCGATCCCAGCCGCGACGCAGGCAAACGGGTTGGCCCCCGACGAACCGGCGAGCCGCACGGTCGAGGTCGAGGCATTCTGTTCGTGATCGGCGTGCAGGATAAAAATGCGGTCAAGCGCGCGTTCGACGATCGGGTTGACTACATAGGGTTCAGCCGGGACGCCGAAGGTCATGCGCAGGAAGTTGCCGGTGTAACTCAGCGAGTTGTCCGGATAGACGAACGGCTGGCCGACCGAATACTTGTACGCCATCGCCGCGATTGTCGGCATCTTGGCGATCAATCGGTGCGAACTGATCCGGCGGTGAACCGGGTCTGCGATATCGCTCGAATCGTGATAAAACGCGGACAGTGCACCAACCACGCCGCACATGATCGCCATCGGGTGCGCATCGCGGCGGAACCCACGATAAAACGTCGAAAGCTGCTCGTGCAGCATCGTGTGACGGGTGATCGTGCGCGAAAACTCGGCAAGCTCGGCCTGGTCGGGCAACTCGCCGTTTAACAGCAGGTAGCTGACCTCCATGAAGTTGGAATCTTCGGCCAGTTGCCCGATCGGGTAACCGCGGTGGAGCAGCACGCCCTCGTCGCCATCGATATAGGTCAGAGCGCTTTCGCAGCTTGCGGTCGAGGTGAAACCGGGATCGTAAGTGAACATGCCCGTCTGGGCGTAAAGCTTGCGGATATCGATCACGTCGGGACCGACCGATCCCGACACGACGGGAAAAGTGTATTCCTCAGTACCCGCGATCAGCCTGGCGTCGTTGCTCACCTGTTACACTCCTTACGCTGACCGAACTGGGCTGGAAGTCCGCGCCCGGGCAGCCCCTTGCCCCAGGATCGCGTCCCGCGCCAGCCATTCCGGCGATTGATCTGTACCCTGGGGAGGAGATCAACCGGTTAGCATCACCATAGGGGTCTGCGCCAGTCAATCTGCGCCCATCGCGATTGGGGCGCTTGCCATCGCGCACCCCTTCCTGTCAGGTATCCATCATGGCCAGCGATGCCACCCCTCTGGTGCCGATGGGCAGCGAAGTGCCGGATGGCGCTGCACTGCAGCATAAGCCTTGGCGCAAGCTTCCGGACTTGTCCAGCGGACTTGCACGGGCCGAGAATTTCCTTGCCGCCTCGCAATTTGAGCTGGCCCCGTGGCTGGTTGTGGGATTTGCCGCCGGGATCGCGGCGTGGTTCGCAGCGGCTAACCCGTGGCAGTGGCTGGGGGTAATAGCCTTGGCGGCATCGCTGGCGCTAGCGGCGGCGGCGCTGCGAGCCGAAGGGCCGTATCCCTACCTGCGGCGCAGCGCACTGCTGGCCGGGCTGACCGTGGCGCTGGGGTGCAGTTTCGTCTGGAGCAAGTCAGCAATGGTCGGAGCTGCGCCGCTGGCCCGGCCGACAGTGACCTGGCTAACCGGCCGGGTACTGGCCCGCGAAGAACGCCCGGCCGAGCAGCGTGTGCGGCTGCGGCTGGCGACGCGCGAACCGGGGAGCGGCCGAGCGCTGCTGGTGCGGGTCAATCTGGATAGTGCCAATGACCGGCCCGAACTGGTCGAAGGCGCGCTGGTGCGGCTGCGCGCCCGGCTGGTGCCGCCTGCTCCGCCGATGCTGCCCGGCGGCTATGACTTCGCGCGCGCGGCATGGTTTTCGGGGATTGCCGCCACCGGGTCGGTGCTCGGCCCGGTCACCGTGATCGATCCGGGCACGCAGGACAGCGCGCTGCGGCGGCTCCAGCGCAGCTTGTCGCACCATGTCCGCCAGAACCTGCAAGGCTCGCCGGGCGCGATTGCCGCCGCCTTTGCCAGCGGCGACCGCGGCGCAATTGCGCCCGCGGACCAGGACGCCATGCGCGACGCTGGCCTCACCCATCTGCTCTCGATCAGCGGGCTGCACGTCAGCGCGGTCATCGCGGCGGCCTATTTCATCGCGCTGCGCCTGCTGGCGCTGATGCCGTGGCTGGCGCTGCGGCTGCGGGTGCCGATCATGGCGGCGGGCGCAGGGGCCTTGGCCGGGATCGGCTATACGCTGCTGACCGGGGCCGAAGTGCCGACCATCCGTTCATGCATTGCCGCGGTGCTGGTCATGTTGGCGCTGGTGCTGGGGCGCGAGCCGCTGAGTATGCGGATGATTGCGGTGGCGGCCTTGCTGGTCCTGCTGGTCTGGCCCGAAGCCTTGGTCAGCCCGGGCTTCCAGATGAGTTTTGCCTCGGTCATCGCGATTGTTGCGCTGCACAGTTCGGCCCCGTTGCGCACCTACAATGCCCCGCGCGAAGAGCCGCTGTGGGCGCGCTGGTCGCGGCACCTGGCGCTGCTGCTGCTGACCGGGGTGGTGATTGAACTGGCGCTGATGCCGATTGCGCTGTTCCACTTCCACCGGGCGGGGATTTACGGCGCGCTGGCCAATGTCATCGCGATCCCGCTGACGACGCTGGCTTCGATGCCGCTGATCGCGCTGGCGCTGATGTTCGATGCGGTCGGCGCGGGGGCGCCGTTCTGGTGGCTGGCGGGAAAGTCGCTCGAACTGCTGCTGGCGCTGGCGCACTGGACCGCAGCCATCCCCGGCGCGGTGACAATGCTGCCGGCGATGGGCGATGGGGCCTTCGCGCTGTTCGTGTCTGGCGGATTGTGGCTGGCGCTATGGCGCGGACCCGTCCGGTTGGCGGGAATGGTCCCGGCCTTGCTCGGTCTGGTGCTGCTGTTGCAGGTCCGCGCGCCCGACGTGCTGATCTCGGGCGATGGCCGCCATGTCGGTATCACCGGCGAAGCGACCAGCGAACTGCTGGTACTGCGCGCCACCCGCAGCGATTACACCCGTAGCAACCTGACCGAGACGGCCGGGATGGCGGGCGAACTGCGGCTGCTCGACAACTGGCCGGGCGCGCGCTGCAATCCCGATTTTTGTGCGATCACCCTGCGGCGCGGCGCGCGCGATTGGCAGGTGCTGATGGCGCGCGGGCAGGCACTGGTATCCGAACGGGCGCTGGCCGCGGCGTGTGACCGCGCCGACATTGTGATTTCCGAACGCTACCTGCCGCGCTCGTGCCGCCCGCGCTGGCTCAAGGCCGACCGCGATCTGCTCGAGCGCAGCGGCGGATTGAACGTTAACCTGACCGAGCGAGCGATTGAAACCGTGGCAGAAGGCCAAGGCGCACATGGCTGGTGGAACCCGCGCGTGCGTTTGCCGCGCCGGCCTTATGCTCCGCAGCCAAGCGCGAGCGCAGCCGCCGACGCAGCACGTGCGGTCACCGAACCCGTTGCGCTAGTGGCAGCAGCGCTACCAGCCACGCCGCCGCCGCCATCCTAATGATAGCGGCGCAGCAGCCCGGCCAGCTTGCCTTGAACCACCACTTCGCGCGCATCGTAGATCTGCGGTTCGTACGCAGCATTGGCCGGATCGAGCCGCACGCGGCCATTTTCGCGGCGAAGATACTTGAGCGTGGCTTCCTCGCCGCGCACCAGGGCCACAACAATCTCGCCATCGCGGGCCGTATCGGTGCGGCGGATCAGCGCATAGTCGCCGTCCAGAATGCCCGCCTCGATCATCGAATCGCCCGAAACTTCGAGCGCGTAATGCTCACCCGCGCCAAGCAGGGCGGCGGGCACCGGAAGCATGGCGCCGGTTTCCAGCGCATAGATCGGCATGCCGGCGGCGATCCGCCCGTGCAGCGGGATTTCGATGACATCGTTGGCCGGGGCCGGGCGCATTTCGGGCGGACGGACCACCGCCGCACCGCTGTTGGCATTGGCGGCGCGCGGCGCAGCCTGCGCGGACACGTCTTCGGGTTGGCGGATCACTTCAAGCGCGCGCGCCCGGTTGGGCAAGCGGCGGATGAACCCGCGTTCCTCGAGCGCGGAAATCAACCGGTGCACCCCCGATTTCGACTTCAGGTCGAGCGCCTCCTTCATTTCCTCAAACGACGGCGACACCCCCGATTCTTCGAGACGGACCTGGATGAAGCGGATCAGTTCGTGCTGCTTGCGGGTTAGCATGCGCGCATCACTCCCATTTAGAACGGGCGGGAACCCGATGTTCCTGCACCGTTCAGTGAACGAATGCGGAACAATTAGGCAACCTGGCGAATCGAGTCAAGCAATTCCGCCATTCTCAAGCAGATATATCGGAACCAGCGTTCCGGCGGGTGCGGCGGCGGCTCGCGCGGGGCGTTCGATCAGCGCATTGCTGGTGGCCAGCGCCGCCAAGGCCCCGCTATCCTGATTGGTGCGCGGGCTGACCTGCGCGCCATCCCACTGCGCCCGGATGAATTCGTGCCGCTTGCCGCCCGCGGGCAGCGCCGCCGCCAAACTGGCACCGATCGGGCGCGGCAACAGTGCGGTTGCGCCCGCTAACGCGCGCAGCAGCGGCAGCAGGAACAGATAGGCGGTCACATGGCTCGACACCGGGTTGCCGGGCAGACCCAGCACCAGCGTGCGGCCCTTGCGCGCGACCAGCAGCGGCTTGCCCGGCTTGATTGCCACCCGCCAGAAGTCGAGCGCCGCGCCCCACTGTTCGAGCGCCGGACGCAGCAAATCGTGATCGCCGACCGAGGCCCCCCCGCTGGTGACGATGACATCGCCATCCGCGCCGCCATCGAGCGCGGCGACCAGCGCATCGAGCCGATCGGGGACCGGCGCGCCATGGGTGATCCGGCACGGCAGGCTGGCCGCCATCGCCGCGAGCATGGCCCCGTTGCTGGCGGGTATCTGGTGCACCGCGCACGCTTCCGGATCGCTCGCCAATTCATCGCCGGTGTCGATCAGCGTCAGCCGCACCGCGCGGCGCACCGCGATCAGCCGGTGCCCCGCCGACAAGGCCAAACCGAGCTGGGCTGGCCCGAGCCGCGTGCCCGCGCTGAGCAGTTCGCGCCCGACAGCAAAATCCATGCCGGTGAGGCGGATGTGGGCGCCGGCGGCGGCGGCGCCAACCAGCGTGAGCCGCTCCGCCGCGCGCTGGCACTCCTCTTGCAGCAGCACCGTATCACCGCCGGTCGGCAGCAGTGCCCCGGTCGCAATCCGCACCGCCTCGCCCGCGCGGATCGCGCCAGCAAAGGGGTGCCCGCAAGCACTCTGGCCGATGATCCGCCACGGGCCGGGCAAGTCAGCGGCGCGCACCGCATACCCATCCATCGCTGACAGGTCTGCGGGTGGCTGGGTGCGCCGGGCGATCAGCGGCTCGGCCAGATAGCGGCCCAAGGATTCGGCCACAGGTATCCGCTCGATCGGCAGCGGCACAGCCAGCGCGAGCAACCGCGCCTGTGCCTCGGCCAGTTCGAGCGGGGCCGAAATCACGCTGGCGCGGCCCAATCACCTGACTTGCCGCCACGCTTTTCGAGCAATTTGAGCTCTCCGATGACCATCGCCTTGTCGAGCGCCTTGGCCATATCGTAGATTGTCAGAAGTGCGATGGAAACCGCTGTAAGTGCTTCTATTTCTACCCCGGTTTTACCATGCAGCGAGACCGTGGCCGTGGCCCGGATGGCACCCGTTTCGAACGCAAAATCCAACGTCACGGCGTCAAGTGCGAGCGGGTGGCACAGCGGGATCAGCTCGGCGGTTTTCTTTGCCGCCATAATCCCGGCGATCCGCGCAGCGGCGAGCACGTTGCCTTTGGGCGCGTCCCCGGCCTGGATCGCGGCGAGCGCTGCGGCCGACATGGCGATCCGGCCCGAAGCGATCGCGATTCGCTGGCTTGCGGCCTTGCCACCAACGTCGACCATGCGGGCATTTCCGTGCGCATCCAGATGGGTCAGGCGGGTCATGCGGGGGCAACTCCGCGCTGGAACTTTACAAAGTTCACAGGGTCCTGAAACAGGAAATTTATCCGCCTGAACCGATCGGCGCTGGCGCGTGCGCGAAGGCCCGCGCGGCGCGCAGGCGGCGCGATTGCGGCGGCGGGAGGCGTGAAAAGCTGCTGGTTCATAGCATTCAGCATGCCAGACCAGGCGGCAGTAGGACAGGCGTCATTCGAACCTTCAACGCCCGGTCAGCAACCGCTGGGTTGCGGCTGTGATATCAGTCTGCCGCATCAGGCTCTCGCCGACCAGGAAGGTGCGGATGCCGCTGGCTTCCAGCCGCAGCAGATCGGCATGGCTGTTGATCCCGCTTTCGCTGATCAGCAGGGTTCCTGCGGGGGCCAGCAGTGCGAGCCGTTCGGTGACGGCCAGATCGGTGACGAAGCGCTTCAGATCGCGGTTGTTGACCCCGATCAGCCGCGATTCAAGCCGCGCGGCGCGTTCCATTTCGGCCTCATTATGCACCTCGACCAGCACGTCCATGCCGCAGTCCAGCGCGGCGGCCTCGATCTCGGCCATGAGCGCGTCATCAAGCGCGGCGACGATGATCAGGATGGCGTCGGCTCCGATGCTGCGGGCTTCGGCGACTTGCCACGGATCGACCATAAAGTCCTTGCGCAGCACCGGCAGCTCGCACGCCGCGCGCGCAGCGATCAGATAGTCCTCGTGCCCCTGAAAATGCGGCGCGTCGGTCAGCACCGAGAGGCAGGCCGCGCCGCCCGCCTGATACGCGGCGGCATGCGCGGCAGGATCGAAGTTGGCGCGGATCAGGCCTTTGGACGGGCTGGCCTTCTTGACCTCGGCGATCAGCGCGAAGCCGTTTGCGGCCTTGGCCCGCAGCGCCGCCTCGAACCCGCGCGGCAGGGTCTGAGCGGCGGCGCGGGCAGCAAGCGCGCCGAGCGAGGCGAGCGGCTTGCGCGCGGCGACTTCGGCGCGTTTGGTTGCGCAGATTTCAGCGAGTTTGTCGGTCATTGCACAGTCTCGATCCAGCAATCGAGCAGTGTGTTCGCCAGCCCGCGATCAATCGCCTCAGTGGCTTCCTCGACGCCTTCGAACCAGTCATCCACGTGTCCCGCCACGATCAATGCCGCGGCGGAATTGAGCAGCACCGCATCACGGTACGCCCCCGGCTCGCCCAGCAGCAGTTTGCGCAACGCAGCAGCGTTGAACGCCGCATCGCCGCCGCGTAGGTCCTCAAGCGCGTGCGGCATCAGCCCGGCATCAAGCGGCGCAAACTCGCCCGCAAACCGGTCTAGCCCCACCGCCGCAATATGGCTTGTCCCGGCAATCGACAATTCGTCGAGCCCTTCCTCGCCCGAGACAATCAGCGCAGCCTCGGTGCCGAGCAACCGCATCGCATCGCGGTATAGCGCGATCTGCCGCGGGTGCGCGACGCCGACCAATTGGCGCGTCACCCCGGCGGGGTTCGCCAGCGGCCCGGTCAGGTTGAAAATCGTGCGGTGCCCAAGCGCACGGCGGATCGGCGCGAGCCGGGCGAGTGCAGGGTGGTGCGCCTGCGCGAACAGAAAGGCGATTCCCAGATCGGGCAGAGTCGCCTCGGCCAGTTCGCTGGCGCGCGCGAGATTGAGGCCCAGTGCCTCCAAAGTATCCGCGCCGCCCGCCAGGCTGGAAGCTGCACGGTTGCCATGCTTGGCCACCGGCACGCCGCAGGCTGCCACCACCAACGCCACTGCGGTCGAGACGTTGAGGCTGTGCTGCCCGTCACCGCCGGTTCCGCACACGTCAATCGCGCCGGGCGGGGCGGAGATCGGCTTCATCCGCGCGCGCATCGCCCGTACCGCACCCGCGATCTCGTCAGCGCTTTCGCCGCGCTCGGCCAGCTCGGTCAATGTCGCAGCGATTGCGGTGTCAGCCAGTTCGCCATCGAGCATCGCGCCAAACTGCGCCTCGGCCTCGTCTAAACGCAGGCTCATGCCAGCGCCTTGACCGGCATCCCGCAGATCCGCAGAAAGTTCGCCAGCAGCGCGTGACCGTGCTGGGTGGCGATGCTTTCGGGGTGGAATTGCACGCCGTGGATCGGCAAGGTCCGGTGGCGAAAGCCCATCACGTGGCCATCGTCCGAGGTGCAGTTGACTTCCAGCGCATCGGGCACCGCATCGACGATCAGCGAATGATAACGCGTGCCAGTGAACGGCGAGGGGAGGCCAGCAAACAGCCCGCTGCCATCGTGACTGAGCTGCGAGGTTTTGCCGTGCATCAGCCCGCCGCGCACGACTTGCCCGCCAAAGTGCTGCCCGATCGACTGGTGACCAAGGCACACGCCCAGCAGCGGTTTGCCGGCCTCGGCGCAGGCGCCGACCAGATCGAGGCTGATCCCGGCCTCATTGGGGGTGCAGGGGCCGGGCGAGATCAGGAAGCCCTTGGCCCCGCTGCTCAGCGCCTGCCCGGCGGACATGGCATCGTTGCGCACCACTTGCACCTCGGCGCCCAGTTCCATCAGGTAATGGACCAGGTTCCAGGTGAAGCTGTCGTAGTTATCGATGACCAGAATCATAACGCTGCGGCCTTGGACCGGTTGCACGCGGCGATCAAGGTTCAGGCTTGCCGGCGTAGCGATCGCTGGCGCGCACCAGCCCGTCGGTGATGCCGGGTTCGGTGTAGAGGTGCCCGCCATCCGCGACGATCTGCAAGTCGGCCTCGGGCCAGGCTTGCTTGAGCGCCCAGGCGGCCGACGGCGGCGTGCAGCAATCGTGGCGGCCCTGGACAATGGTGCCGGGAATTCCGCGCAGCTTGTGCGCGCCTGCCAGCAATTGGCCCGGTTCGAGCCAGCAATCGTGGCGGAAATAGTGGTTCTCGATCCGCGCCACCGCGACCGCGTGATCGTCGGCGGTGAACGCTTCGAGCATCGCGGGATCGGGCAGCAGGGTGACGGTCAGGCCCTCCCACATACTCCACGCCTTGGCTGCGGCGAGCCTGACCGACAAATCTTCGCCGGTCAGCCGGACGGTATAGGCCGCCACCAGATCGCCGCGTTCGGCCTCGGGGATGTGCTCGCTGAACGCCTGCCAGCCCTCGGGGTACAGCTCGCTCGCGCCGTATTTGTAGAGCCAGTCGGCCTCTTGCTGGCTGGCGAGGAAGATCCCGCGCAGGATGAGTTCGCTGACCCGCTTTGGATGCGTCTGGGCATAGGCGAGCGCGAGGGTCGAGCCCCACGATCCGCCGAACACCAGCCACCGGTCGTGCCCGGCCAGTTCGCGCAGCCGCTCGATATCGGCAACCAGGTGCCAGGTGGTGTTATCCTCAAGGCTGGCAAACGGCAACGAGCGCCCGCAGCCGCGCTGGTCGAACAGCAGCACATCGTACAGCGCCGGATCGAACTGCTGGCGCTGGCCCGGTCCGCAGCCGCCACCCGGACCGCCGTGGAGGAACACCGCGGGCTTGCCCCCGGGGGTGCCGCAGCGCTCCCAATAGATGCTGTGACCATCGCCCACATCGAGCATGCCCGAGGCGTAGGGTTCGATCGGCGGGTAAAGCGTGCGGCGGGTGTTCATTTCGTGCTCATCAGCTTGGCAAGGTCGGCTTTCCAGAACTTCGCCCAGGTGTGCGTGCCGTGGCCCTTGGTCAGCGGGCTGTACGGGATCAGGATGAACCGCGCGCGCGGCATCTGCCGGGCCTGCTGTTGCGCCAGCCCCAGCTCGGGCGGATTGATGAAATCGTCCGAACTGTTGATCCACAGCACCGGCACCGTGATCGCTTTGAGCTGCGGCGCGGGATCATAATTGCGCGACGAATCAATCTGGTAGATCTGGTCGTTGGCATCGCCGTCGGCCTTGCTGCGGCTGCCAAACGCGGCGCTCAGGAACTGCTCGGCCTGCGCGCGGGTGGGGTATTCGGTTTGCAGACCCCAGGCGTTCCCCCCGGCGATGATGCCCAGATTCAGCGCGGTGCGCAGGCCCTGCGCGGGCGGGCGCGTGTAGTTGCCCTCGTTCCACAGCGGATCGGCCTTGATTGCATCGATCGACATCTGGCGCCAGATCCGGTTGCGCCCCGCGATTGCCACCGCGTTGCAGGCGAACGGGGCAAGCCGCCGCGCGAACCCGGGGTACAGCTCGCCCCACACGAACGCGTGCATGCAGCCCATCGAAGTGCCGAGGATCAGCTGCAAGCGTTTCACACCCAGCCCCTGGGTCAGCATCAGCTGCTGCGCCTTGACCATGTCGTCATAATCATAGCGCGGGAATTGCATCCGCAGGCCGTCGCTGGGCTTGGAGCTTTGCCCGTGGCCCAGATTATCCGGCAGAATCACATACCATTTGGTGATGTCGAGCACCTGGCCGGGGCCGTAGAGTTCGTCGGCGAATTGCGGGCGGAAGAACTGCGCCCCGCTGCCGCCGGTGCCGTGCAGCACCATCACCGCGTTGCTGATCTCGCCCTTGGCATCGCGGCGCGGGGTGCCCAGCGTGGTGACATGGACCCGCACATCCATCGCCTCGCCGGTGCCGAAGCGGAAGTCCTTGAGCGTGATATCGCGCTCACTCGCGCGTTTGGCCCAGTCTTCGGCATGGAGCGGGGCGGACAGGAACAGGGCGATGAGGAGCAGGATGAATTTGCGCATTGTCAGTGGCTAGCCGACCCGGGCGCTGCGTCAAGTTATTGGCCGTAGCCAACCTCACCCGCAACCCTGACCGCCTCGCGCGCCGCCGCGATCAGCGCACCGGCCTTGGCTTCGCATTCGCGCTGCTCGTATTCGGGGACGCTGTCAGCGACGATCCCGGCGCCGGCTTGCACGTGCAGCACGCCGTCCTTGATTACGCCGGTCCGCAGCACGATGCAGCTGTCGAGATTGCCGTCGGGGGCGAAATAGCCGACCCCGCCCGCATAGGCCCCGCGCGTTTCGGGCTCGAGCTGCGCGATGATCTGCGCCGCGCGGACCTTGGGCGCGCCGCTGACGGTGCCGGCGGGAAACCCGGCCAGCATCGCGTCGATCGCATCGTGCCGCGCGGTGTCAAGCTGGCCGGTCACGTTCGAGACGATGTGCATGACGTGGCTGTAACGCTCGACCGTGTAGCTTTCGGTGACCGTGACCGATCCCGCGCTGGCCACCCGGCCAACGTCGTTGCGGCCCAGATCGAGCAGCATCAGATGCTCGGCGCGTTCCTTGGGATCGGCCAGCAAGGCGGCTTCGTTCGCGCGGTCTTCTTCGGGCGTGCGCCCGCGCGGCCGCGTTCCGGCAATCGGGCGGATCGTCACTTCGCCGTCGCGCACCCGCACCAGAATTTCGGGGCTTGAGCCGGTCAGTGCAAACCCTGGAAAATCAAGGAAATAGAGGAACGGCGAGGGGTTCACCCGGCGCAGCGCGCGGTACAGCGCGAGCGGGGGCAGGGTGAACGGGCAGGTAAACCGCTGCGCCAGCACCACCTGGAAAATGTCGCCAGCGGCAATGTAGTCTTTCGCGCGCAGCACCATCTCGCCGTACTGACCCGGCGCCATGGTCGGGGTCAGCACCGGCTCGGGCAGTTTGGGGTCGATCAGCGCTGCGGCAGCAGGCGCGGCCAGTTGCCGCAGCGCTTCGTCGATCCGGTCTTGCGCGGCGGCCAATGCGATTTCGGGCGCAGGTTCGGGCGCGGCGGCGGAGGGCCAGACCGGGGCAACCACAAACAGCTCGTCGCTCAGCCGGTCGAAGATCAGCACCAGCGCGGGGCGCACGAACAGCATGTCGGGCAGATCGAGCGGATTGGCCGGGGGCCGGGCGAGCCGTTCGACCAGACCGTAAGTTTCATAGCCGAAATAGCCGACCAGGCAGGCCAGCACCGGCGGCAGCCCGGCCGGCACATCGAACCGGCAAGCCGCGACCAGCGCGCGCAATTCGCTCAAGCTATTTCCCGCCAGCGGTATAAACGCGGCGCGGTCATGCCGCCACTCGCGGTTAAGTTCGGCGGCCGCGCCGTGCGCGCGGAACACCAGATCGGGATCGAGCCCGAGCAGGCTGTAGCGTCCGCGCACTTCGCCGCCCTGCACCGATTCGAGCAGGTAATCACCGCGCCCTGGCACCATCAGCCTGGTCGCCGCGCCTACCGGGGTTTCGCAATCGGCGATCGTGCGGCGCCAGATCAGCCCGGGCTGGCCCGCGGCCAGCGCCGTAGCCGCAGCGCCCCAGTTTTCTGCCTCAGCTCCAGCCATCGGGCCCAATCAATTGCCGCCCGAAAGCTGGGTCTGCAGCTTTCGGAGATTGTCATCGTTGCGGGTGGTGCCAACCTCTTTGCGGAACCCGCTGCGCAGCTGGTCGCCCAACTCCCGGCTCTGTTCCTGCGCGAGGCTTTTATTGAACCCGTCGAAATCGGGGTTCCGCTCGTCGATCTTGCCGGGGGTCACTGCGGTCACGGTCACCACATACCAGCCGTGGTTGCGCGGGCCCTGCATCAGCCGCACTTTGCCTTTGGCCATGGCGAACAGCATTTGCAGCGGACGCGCGGCGTTCTTGCCCTTTTTCTGGACTTCCAAACGGTTCATGTCGACGTGATCGACCGGTGGCAGCGCCACCCCGAGCGAGGCCACAGCAACGTCGATCGGCACGCCTTTCCGGACCTGCGCCTGGACATTTTCAGCCGCTGCCTTGGCCGCGGCCTCACCCTTGGCGATGCGCGCGTCTTCGGTCACCCGCGCCCGGATATCGTTCAGCGGCGGCGGGGCAGCGACGGAAATCTTGCCCACGTCGAACACGACAAAGGTCTTGCCCGGCTCGACCTCGGCCAGCTGGGGCTGTCCGGATCCGTCAATCTGGAACGCGGCCGGGACGATCCGCTGCAGCATTGCCGGGGCGGTGATGCCGTCCTGACCGAACACGGCGCCACTGGCAGTCAGCGGCGGAGTTTCGTTGACAGTCAGCCCGAGCTCCTTGGCCACATCGCCCAGCGTTGCGCCATTACTGAGCTCATCTTCGATCCGCGCTCCGAAATCGGTAATCGCGATCTTGCGCTTTTCGTCGGTCAGTTCAGTCAGCAGCTCGGCTCTGGCCTGATCGAGCGTCTTGCCGGGGGTGGTTTCGCGCGCATCGACCCGCACCAGGACCCAGCCGAGCGGCGCCTTGAACGGACCCAGCACCTTGGCATTGGGCGCGGCGAATACGGCGGCGGCAATCTCGGCCGAGCTTTGCAGCGCGTAGCTATCCTTGGTCAGGCGGCCGAGCGGCGCCACCGCCAGCCGCTTGGACTGGGCCGCAAGTTCGAGCGTCTTGCCGCCCGCCACTTCGGCCATGACTTGCCTGGCATCGGCTTCGCTGATCAGCACCATCTGCGATAGCTGGCGCTTGTCGGCAGCGGCATATCTTGCCTTGTTCTCGGTATAGCGCGCGGCCAGCTCGGCGTCGGTTGGCGCGGCTGCAGCTTTTACCGAAGCGTCGGTATAGCTGACATAGCGCACCGTGCGGCGCTCGGGCTGGATGTAATCGGCCTGGCGATCATTGTACCACGCGGTCACCTCGCCGTCGCTCGGCGCGGTCAGCGGGGCGAATGCAGCCGGCGGCAGGGTGACGATCGCGCCGCGGCGATGCTCGGTCAGCACCGCGATATAGCGCCCGGTCAGCTTGCGCGGAGCCCTGATGCCGATTGAGTTCGAGGCGAGCAGCAGCTTGGCCATCAGCGTTTGAGTCTGCTCGCTGCGAAAGACGCTGTCGGTGATTCCCTGCTGCGCCAGCATCTGGCGGTACAGCGCACCGTCCACCTTGCCATCGGGTGACTGGATGTTGGGGTCCTTGGAAATTTCGCTGTCGATCAAGCGGTCACCCACCTGCAATCCGTACTTTTTGCCCCATTGCATCACGGCCTTGCCGTCCATCGCGTAGACCAGCACTTCGTTCAGCCCGTCCTGCGCGAGGAATTCCTTGAGCGACAGTTGCGGATTGCGCTGCCGCAGCCGGGTCAGGATGTTGCGAAACTGCGATTCAAGATCGGTTGCGCTGATTTTTTCGCTGCCGACGCTGGCAATTTTGCTGCCGCTGGAAAATCCCCCGAAGCTGGTGCCCGCAACGTCGCCCAGCGCAAACGCGATGCCGATCAACCCGACGAACGCCAGCGTGACGACCACGCCAATCTTGGAACCAAAGAAACCGCGGAAGAATAAAAGCATTGGTCGGATCGCCAGAACTAGAATGGATCGCCCGCCGAACCCGGCGCGCGTTATGATGCCGCGCTTTAAGGATCATTGCGCAGTCAGGCAATGGGGCAGGCAAGACAGGGCCAAGCAGCAAGTACCGCCCCGTCGCAAGGTCTTTGACAAGCGCGGGCCCGCTCGCCTAACCGCGAGGCTAGCCTGCACAAGCAAGCCGGCGTAAAATTCAGTGAGGAATTGTTGATGTCGATCCGGCCCTATATCGTCGGTAACTGGAAGATGAACGGGAACCGGGCCACGCTGTCAGAAGCCCGTGCGATCGATCGCGGCGCGGCCCGGCATCCCGGGGTGCAGGTGGGGATTGCGCCGCCGGCCACGCTGATCAGCCTGATGGCCGACGCGGTCGAAACGATCAGCTTGGGCGGGCAGGATTGCCATCAGGATAGCGCCGGGGCCTTTACCGGCGACATTTCGGCGGCGCTGCTGGCCGATGTCGGGGCAAAGTTCGTGATCGTCGGACATTCCGAACGCCGCGCCGGTCACGGCGAAAGCGATGCGATTGTTCGCGCCAAGGCCGAAGCGGCGCTGGCGGCCGGGCTGGGGGTCATCGTCTGCGTTGGAGAAATCGAAGCCGAGCGTGATGCCGGGCGCGCCGAGACGGTGGTGACCGCACAGCTCATCGGCTCGCTGCCAGCCGATGCTGGCGCCGCCGCGCAGGTAACCGTAGCTTACGAGCCGGTGTGGGCGATCGGCACCGGCCGGGTGCCCGCAGCAGACGATGTCTGTGCCATGCATCGCGCGATCCGCGCGCAGTTGCTGGCGCAGTTCGGCGAGGACGGGGCCGGGGTGCGAATTCTTTATGGCGGGTCGGTCAATGCCGGCAACGCGGCCGAGTTGTTGCATTGTGATCAAGTGGGCGGCGCGCTGGTTGGCGGGGCGAGCCTGACCGCCGAGAGTTTTCTCGCAATCGTGGCGGCGGCGGCGCCCGACGAAGGGTAAAGCCCGGAGTGCCTTGCCCGGGGTGTCTTGCATAGTGCGGCGCGCGTGACTAGATGCGCGCCTGAATCACCGGAACTGGAATCCCCATGTCGCTGTTCATCTTTCTGACCGTTCTTCAGGCCATCGTGGCCGCGCTGCTGGTCGGTGTGATCCTGGTACAGAAGTCGGAAGGCGGCGGGCTGGGCACCGGCGGAAGCCCGGCTGGGCTGATGTCGGCGCGCGGCGCAACCGATTTCATGACCCGGCTGACCGCGATTCTGGCGATCGTGTTCGTGTCGCTGTCGATTGTGCTGGCCGCGCTGGCGGTTGAATCGAGCGGTAACCGCACGATCGACGATTCGCTTAACCGCACGGTGGCCCCAGCGCCGCAGCTGCCCGCCGATCCGCTGAGCGGTGCGGGTGCGCCCGGTGCGGGGCTGGTTCCTGCAATTGGTGCCAGCCCGGCGACCAGCGCTACTCCTGCTGCGACACCGACCGAACAACCCTGATTACCGCGTCCAGTTAGCCTGCCCGCTGAGCCGCTGCGCGGTCGGTCGGGCGTGCACAACTGTGGATTGCCCAAATGGGCGCTTGCCCGCGCACCCTGCTACAGCTTAAGGCTCAACTCCCATGGCGCGGTTCATTTTTATTACCGGCGGCGTGGTCTCCTCGCTCGGCAAAGGTTTGATGGCAGCTAGTCTGGCAGCATTGCTGCAGGCGCGCGGCTACAAGGTGCGGATTCGTAAGTTCGACCCCTATCTGAACGTCGATCCGGGAACGATGAGCCCGTACCAGCACGGCGAGGTCTACGTCACCGATGACGGCGCGGAGACCGACCTCGATCTGGGGCATTACGAACGCTTCACCGGGGTTTCGGCGCGGCAGGCGGACAACATCACTTCGGGGCGAATCTACCGCGATATCATCACCCGTGAGCGGCGCGGCGATTATCTGGGCGCGACGGTGCAGGTCATTCCGCACGTCACCGATGCGATCAAGGCGTTTGCACAGGCGGACACCGAGGGCCTCGATTTCGTGCTGTGCGAGATCGGCGGAACCGTCGGCGATATCGAGGGGCTGCCGTTTATCGAGGGGCTGCGCCAGTTGCGCAACGAGTTGGGGCGCGAGGCGACCTGCTCGATTCATGTCACGCTGGTGCCCTATGTGGCGGCGGCAGGCGAGCTCAAGACCAAGCCGACCCAGCACTCGGTGCGCGAGCTGACCGGCCTTGGCATTCAGCCCGATATCCTGCTGTGCCGCTGCGAACATCCTTTGCCCGAAAACGAGCGCAACAAGATCGCGCTGTTCTGCAATGTGCGCAAGGAAGCCGTGATCCCGGCGCTCGACGCCAGCAGCATCTATGCGGTGCCGCTGCAGTATCATGCCGAGGGGCTCGACGCCGAAGTGCTGCACCATTTCGGGCTATCCACTCCGGCGCCCGAGCTGAGCCGCTGGGAAGACATCATCGACCGCTACCAGAACCCCGAAGGCGAAGTGACGATCGGGGTGGTGGGCAAATATGTCGGGCTGCCCGATGCCTACAAAAGCCTCAACGAGGCGCTGGTGCATGGCGGCATGGCCAACCGGGTCAAGGTCAACATCCGCTGGATCGACGCCGAGCTGTTCGAGGCCGGTGACGATGAAATCGCCCAGCGGCTTGAGCCGCTGGACGGTATCCTGGTGCCCGGCGGGTTCGGAGTGCGCGGCACCGAAGGCAAGATCGCCAGCGTCCGCTTTGCGCGCGAACGCAAGGTGCCGTTCTTCGGAATTTGCCTGGGTATGCAGATGGCCTGCGTCGAAGGCGCGCGCAACACCGCCGGGATTGCCGGGGCTGGCTCAACCGAATTTGGACCGACCAGCGAACCGGTGGTGGGAATCATCACCGAATGGATGAGCCCCGAAGGTCTGCAACAGCGCGGCGCCGATACCGATCTGGGCGGAACCATGCGGCTTGGCGCCTATCAGGCGGTATTGTCTGGCAACAGTCACGTCTCGGCGATGTATGGCGGCGCGACGACGATCAGCGAACGCCATCGCCACCGCTACGAAGTCAACGGTGCTTACCGCCAGCGGCTGGAAGCGGGCGGGCTGGTGTTCTCTGGCATGTCACCCGACGGTCTACTGCCCGAGATTGTCGAGCGGCCTGACCATCCGTGGTTCGTGGGGGTGCAGTTCCACCCCGAGCTCAAGAGCCGCCCGTTCGATCCGCATCCGCTGTTCGCCGGATTCATCGCGGCGGCGCTGCAGCAAGCCCGGCTGGTCTGACCCAACCCAAGCCAACCGATCGTTCAAGCCTGGCCGCTTGACCGCATCGTGATCTCAAATGACACAGCTGAACCGGCGAAAACCCTTGCGTTTTTTCCGCCACAAGCGTTATCCGTGCCGATCATGATCGACTCGCCCTGTCACCAAGGCTGAGGACAAGGTCACGAAATCGCTTTAGTTTCCGCGGTCGCACGCAAATACAGGGTGACACTGTAACGATAATCTTCCGTTTTCGGCTGCTAGGCCGGGTTCAGGTTTGTCGTGTCTGATCGTCTTCTGCGACCCGGACGATTACGACCGACAGGACGGCGTGCAAGCGTCGTGGGGGTGGGACGCAAGTTCCACCCCCGACCATTTGACGCAAGGCGAATTCAGGATCATTTGACGCAAGGCGAATTCAGGCGGCGGCGCTATCCGCCACGTCTTTATCCGCCACGTCTTTGACCACGCTCAGCGTCTTGTGTGTGCCGACGGGAACCTTTTTCGGCTTCATCGCCTCGGGCACCTCGCGGACCAGATCGATCACCAGCAGCCCGTCTTCAAGGTTGGCGGCTTCGACCCGGACATAATCAGCCAGCTCGAAGCGGCGCTCGAACCCGCGCTGGGCGATGCCAACGTGGAGGAACTGGCCGGCGGCGGCTTCGTCGCCCTTCCTGCCCTGAACAACCAGCAGGTTCTGCTGCGCGGTAATCTCGATATCGGCGGGCTTGAAACCGGCCACAGCCACCGTGATACGGTAGGCATCATCGCCGCTCTGCTCGATGTTGAACGGCGGATAGTTGTCACCGCTGCCCAGACTGCGCTGATTTTCCAGCAGATCGAACAGGCGGTCGAAGCCCACCATGGAGCGGCGATAGGGAGTGAAATCAAAACGATTCATGGCAAAATCCTCACTTTGAGCAATTGAGCAAGATCGGGACCCGCAATCGGCATCCCGGCGGCAACACCAGCCCTTGCGGACAATGACACCGCACCCGATGTATGCTAGCCCCGTCGCGTTTCAAGAGGAGCCGAGATGCCTGCCGCTACAGTCGAAATCTATACCAAGTGGGGTTGTTCCTTCTGCACGCGCGCCAAGGCGCTGCTCGAAAGCAAGGGCGTGGCCTACGAGGAATTCGACGTAACCATGGGCGGGCCGAAGAAGGCCGAGATGCTGGCGCGCGTACCCGGTGCAGCCACTGTTCCGCAAATCCTGATCGCCGGCCAGGCGGTGGGGGGCAGCGACGATCTGGCCGCGCTCGACCGGGCCGGCAAGCTCGACGCATTGCTGGGCGTCTAACCCATGCAACGCCTGGCCGTGCTGCAGATGACTTCGGGGATCGATCCGCAGGCCAATGCAGCGACCATGATCGGCGCCGTTGGCGCGGCGGCGATGGGCGGGGCCAGCATGATCTTCACCCCCGAAATGTCGATCTTGCTTGACCGCAACCGCGCCCGCGCGGCGGCGCAGATCGTGCCCGAAAACGATAGTCCGGTGCTCGCCGAATTGCGCGATGCGGCGGCGCGCGCCGGAATCTGGGTGGCGATCGGCAGCATGGCGGTGCTGCGCGAGGATGGGCGCTTGGCCAACCGCGCGTTCGTGATCGATGGCAGCGGCGCAATCGCCGCGCGCTATGACAAAATCCACATGTTCGATGTCGATCTGGCGACGGGCGAAAGCTGGCGCGAATCGAACGCCTATGCGCCGGGCGATGCGGTCGTCACGGTCGAAACTCCGCTGGGCAAGCTGGGGCTGACGATCTGCTACGATCTGCGCTTTCCCGCATTGTTCGAAGCGCTGGGACAAGCGCGCTGCGACGTGATCGCGATTCCAGCTGCGTTTACCGTGCCCACCGGCGCGGCGCATTGGCATGTTTTGCAACGCGCTCGCGCAATTGAGGCGACCGCTTACGTGGTGTGCGCGGCGCAGGTCGGCAGCCATGCGGACGGCCGCAACACCTACGGACACAGCCTGGTGATCGATCCGTGGGGCGAAGTGCTGCTCGATATGGGGGGCGCGGCGGCGGGCCTGGCGTTTGCCGAGCTCGACCCGGCGCGGATCGCCGCAGTGCGCGCTCAGGTACCCTGCCTGGCGAACAAACAGCCGCTTGGCGAAGCGCTCGGATGATCGTGTTCGATCTTTGCTGCCGCCCCGGCGGGCACCGCTTCGAAGGCTGGTTCGCCAGTTCGCAGGCATTCGAGCAACAGACGCAGCGCGGGCTGGTCACGTGCCCGCACTGCGGATCGGGCGCTGTCGCCAAGGCGGCGATGGCCCCCAGTCTGGGGCGCAAGGGCAATCAGGGAGCGTCGCAAACGGCGGACAAGGTGCCGGTCAGCAGCGGCAAGCTGCCGCCCGCTGCGCAAGCCATGCTGCACCGGATGGCCGCGCTGCAGGCCGCTGCGTTGGAGCAATCGACCTGGGTCGGTGATCAGTTCGCCGCGCGCAGCCGCGCGATGCATTACGGCGAGCGCGCCGAGACCACGATCCACGGCCAGGCCACGCTGGCCGAAGCGAGCGAACTGATCGAGGAAGGCATTGCAGTGATGCCGCTGCCGTTTCCGGTCGTGCCGCCCGATGAAGTCAACTGATTGCCACTGGCGCAGCGGCCTACTATGCGATGCGCGTGCGCCCGTAGCTCAGCCGGATAGAGCATCAGATTCCTAATCTGGGGGCCGGTGGTTCGAATCCACTCGGGCGCACCACCGGTTTACTGCTCGGCTTGCCAACCAGCCTTGCGCGCGGCTTCTTCCGCCGCTGCATCGAGCGCTGGCCCCGCCGCCAAGTCCTGCGCCGCCGCCATGATCGCGGCATCGGCGCTTCCGGCCTGGCGGTACTGGCTGGTGGCCTGTGCGCCGGCCTGGCCCGTCGCCTTGAGCTTCCAGCCCTGATCGTCGCGGCAGGCAATGCCGCTGGCCGACTGGCCGGCATAGCCGCGGCAGGCCGTGCCGCTGTCGTCACGGAAGCTGAGCAGCAGTTTGGTACCATCGGGCGCGGTCTGGCCCGATAACGTTCCGTCGAGCGCAGCGGCGAGCTGGCGATCGGCATAGCCGGCTGGCGTTCCGCCGGGCCCGCCTACCAGCACCGCCACCACCAGCGAGGCGGCGATGGCCGACGCCGCGGCAAAGCGGAATTGCGGGCGCTGCCAGAGGTTTTGGCGCGCGGCGCGCACGTCGCTCAGGCTGACGACTTTGGCCGCAGCTTCGATCGCAGTTGTCAGCCGCTCGGGTACGGGCTGGGCCAAGACCGGATCGAACCGCGCCGCCAGCATGCTGCGCAGCGCGGACAGCTGCGCCAGTTCGGCTGCCAGCGCCGGGTCAGCCTCGATTGCACGGCGCACGCGCGCCGCAGTCAGATCGTCGAGCTCGCCATCGGCATAAGCGGCCAGTTGTTCGGGGGTGATCGTCATGCCGCTTCTCCCAGCTTGACCATCAGCGCTTCGCGGCCACGCAGCAACCGCGAGGTCAGGGTGCCGATCGGACAGCCGATAATCGCCGCCGCTTCGGCATATTTATAGCCTTCGACCAGCACCAGCAGCACAGCTTCGCGCTGTTCGTCGGGCAAGGTCTGGAGCGCGCGGTCAACCATCGTCAATTCGATATAAGCTTCCTGGCCGCCATCGGTACCGACCGCCAGACCGGCCTCCTCATCGGTGAAGGTCTTGTCGCGGCGGGTCCGGGCGCGGGCCGTGTCTATCCAAATGTTACGCATTATCCGATACATCCAGCTATCGAGCCGCGTCCCTTCTTGCCATTGCTGGCGCGAGCCGAGCGCACGCTCTAGTGCGGCCTGGCACAGATCGTCGGCATCAGCCGGGTTCCGCGCCAGTCCGGCCGCAAAGCGGCGCAGCCTGGGGAGCAGCGCGGTAAGCCCGGTTAGAAACGCATCGTTCTGCATCAGCACCTTGTCATGGATGAAACGCGCCATGCGGATCGTTTAATCCATCGTTAAGTGAATTAATCGTGAGGACCACCCATGAGCTTGCGCCCATCCACCATTTTTGCGGCAGTCTTGCTGTGCTGCGCTGGCCAGTCGGGCGCGCAGCTCGGCGGGCCGGGCGGATTGCCGGCGATGCCCCCGATGCTGCCCAACGTCGGTTCGGTGATCAATCCACTGCTGGGCGAGGCGGCCAATCTGGTCGATCGCTCGGCCAGCGAAGCGAGCAGTATCTTGCGCGGTGCCCGGCTGGCGCGGATCGACACGCTGCTGCGCGGCAACCGCCAAACGCTTGAGCGCGACCGCGATGGCGCGCCAGCCCGGCGCGGGGTGTTGCTGCTGATCGATCCCGATGCGGAAACCTTGGCCGGGGTTGCCGCGCTTGGGCTAAGTCCGGGTGCACCCGCTCCGATCGAAGGTCTGGACGTGATCGTCAGTCAGGTGACGTTGGCAGCCGGGATGTCGCTGCGCGATGCGCAAAAGCTGCTGCGGAAAAAACTGCCGGCCGCGCATGTATCGAGTGACCAGATCTTTTTCCAGAGCGGCGCCAGCGGCCTGACCAACGGCGCGGCCCGGCGCGCTGGTGCGGGCGCGATCACCACCCCGGTCGGCTTGATCGACGGCGCAGCGGCGCAACCGGTCAGCGCCACCAAAGGCTTTGCCACAGGCGCGCCCTATCCCAGCAACCACGGCAGCGCTGTGGCCGCGCTGGCGCAAGGGGCGGGCGCGCGCACGATCCTGATCGCCGATGTCTATGGCACCGATCCGGCTGGCGGCAACGCGCTGGCGATTGCCCAAGCGCTGGGCTGGCTGGTCGGGCGCGGCGCGAAGGTGATCTCGATCAGTCTGGTCGGTCCGCGCAGCCCCTTGCTTGAACGCGCGGTCGCCTCGGCCCAGGCGCGCGGCGCGGTGATCGTGGCGGCTGTCGGCAATGACGGTCCGGCTTCACCCCCGTCCTATCCGGCGTCTTACACCGGCGTACTGGCCGTGACCGGGGTCGACCGGCGCAACCGCCCGCTGATCGAGGCCGGGCGCGTGCTGCACCTCGATTACGCCGCGCCCGGGGCCGACATTTCCGCGCGTGACCGCACCGGTCGGATGGTGCCGGTGCGCGGAACCTCGTTTGCCGCGCCGCTGGTCGCCGCGCGGGTTGCCGCAGCGTTCGACCGCGGGACGGCCCCGCACGCCATGCTGCGCGTGCTTGACGCCGAAGCAGTGCCGCTGTCGCGCCGCCGCCCGGATCCGTTATCGGGCCGCGGGCTGCTGTGCGCTGGCTGCCGCTGAGAAAAAGATGCGCTCGCGATGAAGTAAAATGCCCGGGAGGTTCGTTGTCACTGGGAGCGGCCGATGCAAGTCGGTACGCCGCTAGTTGAAAAGGACCCAAGCCATGAAGACCATCCTGTACACCACGGCCGCTGCGCTGATCGCCATCGCCAACCCGGCCAATGCCCAGATCCTGGGTGGCGGCGGCATTTTGGGCGGATCGCCAATACCGACGCTGCCGAATATCCCCGCTCCGATGAGCATGCCGATGGGTTCGATCGGGTCGGTCACGAATACCAACGTCACCGCCGCCACCACCGCCACCGCCACCAAATCGGTCAACCCCCGCACCGGGCAGGCCAGTGCCAACGGTTCGGGCACTGGGTCGGCCACTGGCGCGCTGAGCCAGACGCTCGACACGCCGCTCAATTCGGTCACCGCCAATGGCACGGGTTCGGGCAGCGCAGCCGGTTCGGCCGGGGCTGACGCGCAATTGTTTGGCACCGATGCGGTGCGCGGGACACTGCGCCAGACCCGCGATGCGGCGGGCAACATCGTCACCACCTTCCGGAACCGCGCCGGCAATCTGGTCACCGCGACCCGCGACCGCGCTGGCAATCTGGTCACCACCACCCGTGACCGTGCCGGCAAGGTGCTTTCGAGCACCAGCACTGCTGACGGTTCGGCACAGGGCAGCGCAATGGGTTCAGCCACCGGCGGCCTGTCGGGCATGAGCCAGAACCTGGCGCTGGCCGGGAGTGCCGCCGCCGATGCCGCCGGCAGCTTCGATATCAAGCCGGGCACCAATCTGTTCGACCTTGACGGCGATAAGATCGGCAAGGTCCGCGAAGTGTTCGCCGACGGCAGCGGGCGCGTTAAGGGCTTGCTGGTCATATCCGGCGATACCACCGTGCTCCTGCCGGTCAGCAGCTTTGCCGCCGATGGGCAGAGCCTGGTCACCGCGCTGAGCGAAGCCCAGATCATGGCCGCCGGTGATGCGCAGGCCAACGGCAGCGGCGCGGGTTCGGCGAACGGCATCTTCTCGGGCCTGTCGCACAATCTGGCGCTGGCCGGCAGTACTGCGGCCGCTGCGTCGGGCAGCTTCGACATCAAATCGGGCACCCAGCTGTTTGACATGGCCGGTGAAAAGATCGGCAAGGTCAAGCAAGTCGTGGCCGATGCCAATGGCCGGGTACAGGCGCTGGTGGTCAAGGTGGAAGATACCACCGCTACGCTGGCGGCGGCAAACTTTGCGGCCAACGGCGATGTGCTGGTGACGGCCATGTCCGAAGGCCAGATTGTGGCCGCAGGTGAAAAGCAGGCCAGCGGCAGCGCCGCCGGTTCGTCGCGGCAGCGCGCAGCTGGCAACGGCAACGCCGGCACCAATTGAGCCCAGCACCTAAATAGGGGCCTACTCCCGCCTCCCGCCCCCGTGGCCCCTATTGCGCCCGGACCTCTACGCCAGGTCCGGGCGCTTTTTTGTCGCTGCTTGCGGCCACTTGGCAGAATTAAAGCTTGAACTGCTGAATCAATTGTGATTCTAATGGCATATGGGGAATCGGGGCTCAATTCGGCTGGCACGTAAGCGGGCGACGCAAGGGCTAGCCCTGTTTTGCCTGCTGGCGATGGGCGGATGGGTGCTGTTTGGCCCCAGCGGACTGATGGCCTGGAGCGAAAACAACCGCTTGCTCGGCGAACGACACAAGGAACTGCAGCAGCTCAGCGCCCAGCGCGATGTGCTTAAAAACCGGGTGGCGCTGCTCAATCCGAATCACGTCGATCCCGATATCGCCGGACAATTGCTCCGCGCGCAGCTCAACGTCGTCCATCCCGATGAAATGGTCATGCTGCTCAACTGACCGGGCGGCGCGGTCATGGCACCGCCCGCTGCCGAAAATTCTGGCCTGAAATACGTATGGGGCGGTTTCCCTTGAAGCGAACTGGCTCTATAGGCTGGCATCTGCTGCCCGCTTTGCTCCCGACGTTTCAGAGGATCTGACTTTGGCCCAGCCTGCCACCAGCCGCAAAGCGCCTGCCACCCGGCGCAAAGCGCCCGCCAAGGCCGCTGCCGGCGATGACAGTTTCGAGCTGCGCAGCCTGCATGACGCGCATCTGGCCAATCCGCGCTACGCCGCCAGTGACGCCGAATTGCTCGGCTTTTACGAGCAGATGCTGCTGATCCGCCGGTTCGAGGAAAAGGCCGGGCAACTGTACGGACTGGGGCTGATCGGCGGGTTCTGCCACCTCTACATCGGGCAGGAAGCCGTCGCGGTCGGGCTGCAATCGGCGCTTAAGCCGGGGCACGACAGCGTGATCACCGGTTACCGCGATCACGGCCATATGCTGGCTTACGGGATCGATCCCAAAGTGATCATGGCCGAACTGACCGGCCGCGCCGCGGGGATTTCGCGCGGCAAGGGCGGATCGATGCACATGTTCTCGACCGAGCACAAATTCTACGGCGGCCACGGCATCGTTGGCGCGCAGGTTCCGCTGGGGGCGGGGTTGGCCTTCGCCCACCAATACCGCGGCGATGGCGGACTGTGCCTGGCCTATTTTGGCGACGGCGCGGCCAATCAGGGCCAGGTTTACGAGGCGTTCAACATGGCCGCGCTGTGGAAGCTGCCGATCGTCTTCGTGGTTGAAAACAACGGCTATGCGATGGGCACTGCGGTCACCCGCGGTTCGGCTGAAACCCATTTTTACCGTCGCGGCACTGCGTTCCGTATCCCTGGTATGCACGTCAACGGCATGGACGTGCTCGAGGTGCGGGCGGCGGCTGAACTCGCGTTTGCTTATGTCCGCAGCGGGGCCGGGCCGGTGCTGATGGAATTGCAGACCTATCGCTATCGCGGCCACTCGATGTCCGATCCGGCCAAATATCGCACCCGCGAAGAAGTGCAGGAAATGCGCGAAAAACACGATCCGATCGACGCTGCCAAAACTGAATTGCTGGGGCGCGGGATGACCGAGGACAAGCTTAAGGAACTGGAAAAGCAGATCCGCAGCAAAGTCGGTGAAGCCGCTGACTTTGCAGAAAATTCGATCGAACCCGATCCGTCCGAACTGTACACCGATGTGCTGGTGGAGCGTTACTGATGGCGATCGAACTCAAGATGCCGGCGCTCTCCCCAACTATGGAGGAAGGCACGCTGGCCAAGTGGCTGGTCAAGGAAGGCGACACGGTCAAATCGGGCGACATCCTGGCCGAGATCGAAACCGACAAGGCGACGATGGAATTCGAAGCGGTCGATGAAGGCGTGATCGGCAAGATCCTGATCGCCGAAGGCACCGAAGGCGTTAAAGTCGGCACCGTTATCGCAGTAATCGGCGAACCGGGTGAGGCGGCCAGCCCGGTATCAGTGCCTATGCCAGCGCCAACGCCGGTACCGACGGCCGCGCCCGCTGCAGCGGTGGTCGCGGCGGGTACCAACATCGCCACCGTCACCGTCCGCGAAGCCTTGCGCGATGCGATGGCCGAGGAAATGCGCCGCGATGACCGCGTGTTCGTGATGGGCGAGGAAGTTGCGCAGTATCAGGGCGCGTACAAGGTTACGCAGGGGCTGCTCGATGAATTCGGTCCCAGGCGGGTCATCGACACCCCGATCACCGAATACGGCTTTGCCGGGATCGGCGCGGGCGCGGCGATGGGCGGCTTGCGCCCGATTGTCGAATTCATGACCTTCAACTTCGCGATGCAGGCAATCGATCATGTGATCAACTCGGCCGCGAAGACCAACTATATGTCGGGCGGGCAGATGCGTTGCCCGATTGTGTTTCGCGGCCCCAACGGTGCGGCGACGCGGGTCGGGGCGCAGCACAGTCAGAACTTCGCGCCGTGGTACGCCAGCGTGCCCGGGTTGATCGTGATTGCGCCGTACGACGCGGCCGATGCCAAAGGCTTGCTTAAGGCCGCCATCCGCAGCGACGATCCGGTCGTGTTCCTTGAGAACGAGCTGATTTACGGGCGCAGTTTCGAACTGCCCGAACTCGACGATCACGTCCTGCCGATCGGCAAGGCGCGGATCATGCGCGCGGGCAGCGACGTGACGATCGTGTCCTATTCGATCGGGGTCGGGCTGGCGCTCGAAGCCGCCGAGACGCTGGCGGGTGAGGGGATCGAGGCCGAGGTGCTCGATCTGCGCACACTGCGCCCGCTCGACCGGGAGGCCGTGTTAACCTCGCTGGCCAAGACCAACCGGCTGATCATCGCTGAAGAAGGCTGGCCGACCTGCTCGATCGCGTCCGAAATTATCGCGATCTGCATGGAGGACGGCTTCGATCATCTCGATGCGCCGGTGCTGCGGGTCTGCGATGAAGACGTGCCGCTGCCCTATGCCGCGAATCTGGAAAAGCTGGCGCTGATCGATGCCGCGCGGATCGCCGCAGCGGTGCGCAAGGTTTGCTACCGCTAGGCCTTAGCTGAAACTGCCATCGGTTCCGACACTGGCATTGCCATTGTACACGCCGCAGCTTTGCACGGGATCGGGGGATGCCGGATCGCGCTGGTAAATCTGCGCCAGATCGCGTTTGTCGCGCACCGTAAACGAGGCAATCGAGTGGATATCGAGGCTGCCCAGAAACTGGGCTGAAACCAGCGGCTGATAGGTGTAACTGATCTCGACGAAGATCACCGCATCGTTCTGCTGCGCCAGCACTTCGTCCCCGGCCGGCCCCATCCCGATCGTGCCCAAACTGGTGCCTTCGGTGCCATAGGTCGATGTAATGGGTTTTGCCCCCCGGCACCGCTGCCAATGGATATATTGCTCGTCGATCTCGGTTACTTCCAGGCTGGAGATGATCACCCGGCCGTTGTCATAAAGATTGATCTTGCTGCCGCCCTGGATTTGCGCGCCGTAGATAACCTCGTTGATATCGCTTTCGTAAATCCGGCGGTTCTGCAGCGTGCTGGTGTCACCCACGCGGCTGGCGTTATCGGCGATATGTTCGGCCAACTGGCTGATCTTCATGTTGACCAGCGCGTAATTCGCCACTTCCGTGCCCCACAGCCCGGCGGTCAGCAGGAACGGTGCGCCCAGCGCGAATTCGACCATGGCAACCCCCGAACGGTTGCGCAGCAACGTGCGCAGGCGGGTCCCAAAATTCACGAACAATTCCCCGTGACAGGCACCGGATTGGCGACCTGCTGACTGTACGGCTGATTGCGCAAGACCGTCGCGGCGCTCAGCGTGAAATCCTTGGTCTGCCCCGGGATGAACCCGGCCACCGGGAACGGCCGCTGATAATTGACGGTCACCGTATACAGTACTGCGTCGCGCGCGCCGCCGAGACCGGCTTTGCCCCCGTCGGCATCCCAGGTCTGGTTACCGTTCGAATCCTCGAATGGTTCGCCATGATTGCAGATGCCGTCGCTGTCGATATCGGTAAAGTCTTCGGGGCGGCCGACACCGGTGAAGCTGCTATAGGCGCGGCGATTGAACGTCAGGGTTGCCGAGGGAGCGACCGCGCGCACCGCCTTGGTGACAATCGCATCGAGCGTGGCCTCCTTGCCGGCCGCGCCCTCGATTGATGAATTGCGCGCGGCGCTTTGAATCGCGCCTTGCAGCATTTCGGTGGTGTACATGGTGTACGACAGGTCCAACAGCCCCATCAGCATCAACATCAGCACCGGCGAAATCAGCGCAAATTCGATGATCGTCACACCGCGCTGATCGCGCAGCAGCGGTGTGATCCGGCGGATCATTTGGAAACCCTCAAATCGCCGAGCTGCGTCGCAATCTTACTGAACACATCGGACAACTCCGCCGCATCGCTGGCTTCGAAGAAATGCCCAGGGCCGGCGCAGTCGGTCAGGAATGGACTAAGCGTAGTGCCAAAGCCGATCACCCAAACCGTAATGTTGCGTTTTTTCACTTCGCTGCAGGCCACCTCGAAGCGCTTTTCGACCACATTGGTAAGCGTTAAACCCAACATCGGACTGGCCGGGTTCCAGCGCCGTTTGTCCAGCGGCTCGATCCCGTAAGTGCCATAGGACACATCGAGCGGGGCGGTTAGTCCATCGGTCAGGAAGATCAGGTTGCGACTGGTCGGCTTACCCGGCAAATCGGCGTTCTCGCTCGCGAAAATTCCGGTCGGCGAGAGCAGGCGCCCGCCCCAGATCATACCGATATCGTGGTATGTCGAGCCCCTGGGGGCGAGGGTACCAAGAAACACATCGAGGCTGGCTTGCGACATTTCGGCAAGCTTGCGGGCTTGTGGCGGGCAGGCAGACAGTCCTGCTCGTTGCGCCATCAGGTAGTCATTGGTCGTGGTGACCGGAGTTCTGAATGAGCCGGAGCCGTTCCACCAGATTTCGGGCTCGAACGAGATTTCGTTGAGCATGGGCCGCCATTGCGTTGCCGGGTCGCCCGCGGTTGGGACCAGATCGAGGTCGAGGTCGAGCGCCCTGGCCAGATCGACATTGTCATAGTCATCGATCTCGTAGGTCGACCGCTCTTCAATGCAGCCGCGAAACAACGCGGTCAGGTTTTCCGGCTTTGCGGGGGTGCCAGCCATCGCGCGATTGACCGAACCGCCCTTGAGTGGGTCAGTTCCGAGCGCGCCTTTGAGAAAGGTCACATCCAAGTTGATTGGCTTGTATTGCCAGCTGTAATTCGGGCGCGTACCGGCGATCGAGGTGTTCACGGCCGCACGCCCGTTATACCTCCAGTTATCGACCACCCAGTCAGACTTGAGCAGATAGCCGACATTGACGTTGGTCGAGTAGGGCACAAAGCCATAGCGGATGCGCGTGCCGGGCGATTTGCTGCCTTCCAGCTGGGCATGGAAATTGCTCACCACGCTCTTGAGGATATCGATCCGCGGTGCCGCATCGCCCGGATTGGTTTCTCGCATCGAGCCGGTGGTATCGAGCACGAACATCACATCGGTGTTCGAGAAGCTAAGCCTCGCCTCGCACTCCACGGCGATCGCAACCTCGCTATAGCCGAACAGCGTCATGATCGTGGTGGGCACAACGACCGAGGCCGCCCCCGAGATGGCAAAGTCCGGCTCGAGGGTCATCGCGAACGTACGGTTTTGGCTGCCATAAGCCCCGTTGCGGAAGTTCACATTGAAGAACCGCTCGCCGGTGGTGGCAACGTCAGCGGGAATCACGCCAGTTGTGACCACTTGCGACCCCAGCCGCTTGCGCGCGGCGAGCACACCGGCATCGCAGGCCTGCTGGATCCGGCTTTGCGACAGGTAGCTGCGCCCCATATCGATCCCGCCGCCCACCATCGCCAGCATCGGGACCAGCCCGGCCGCGATCAGCGCCAGCGTATTGCCGGCACGGTCGCGCAACAGCCGCTTCAGCAGGTCGTTGATCCTGATAATGGCAGTCCGATGCGCCATAGGCCGTCACGCGTTCCCGATTATTCCAGTCGTTACCTAGCGCACGCGCGTAACGGCCTGACCAACAGGGATGGTTAATTCGTTCAGCAAGGTGGGCGCGCGGGCGGGATCAGGTCGAAATGACGAAGATCGGCCGATCGTAAGTCAACGGAATGTCCGAGATATTGAAAATCGCCAGGAAGGTGGGGATGCGGTACGTCAGGTGAACATTATATTCATTGGCACCGGTGACCCGCTGGTTGGCGGCAACCGTGATCTCCACGGCAAACCTGGCGCGAATCAATCCATAAGGCGGCGCCGAGGCGATCCCGTGGGCGTAGTCTTGCAACTGCGCCGTGTTGAGCCTGTTTCTGGTCTGGTAATTGACCACCGCATAGCGCGAAACATCGGCAGAAATGCTGCGCAGCGCATTATAGTTCTGCATCCCCATGCCCAATTGCAGAACGCCCATGAACATGCCGATAAAAGCAGGTCCGATCAGCGCAAATTCGATTGCCGCCGAACCGCTTGCATTGCGCCCTAGCCGTGACATGAAGCCGCGCATCAGGAGACAACATTCTGCTGGTACATCACGTACCGTGTAACCCGGTACGTGATCGGCGAACCAACTCCAAAGCTGGTCCAGGCTGGGGTGTAGGTATCGGTAATGTAGATTTTGACGTATCTGGAAAATACGCCCGTGGTGCAGGTTGCCGAGTTCGTCACGTATGTGAGCGCCGAATTGCAGCGGTAGACTTCGGTTACGGTCACCTTGCTCGCGCTCAGTTTGGTCGAGGCCATCATGACGTTCTGCAGGGTGGTGCGCTTGGCCGGAGTGTTCGGCGCCGAAGCCAGCGCGATCGCCGAGCCTTCGGCGGCAGCGCTTTCCAGCTCAGTTTGTCGCGCCACGATCCCGCTGACCTGATAGCTGCCCAGGCTCATCAGCACGAGAACCGGCGCGACAATCGCGGTTTCGATCACCATCGCACCAGCGGAGTCACCGGCGAGGCGGGCAAGAATGCTGCGCAGCTGCATCATGCCACCAACTTGACCGTTGCCACACCGGTTGAAACCACGTCGGTTTCCTGCAGGCCGGGGGGGCAGAACGACGACATGTTGGTCGTGCCTTGCAGCGTGATCCGCGATGCGGCAATCAGCAGGCAAGCGGTTGTGACGTTGGCGGTCCCAGCGAAGCTGATGTCGCTTTTGGGCAGGTAGATTTTTCCGTTGAGCGTGGTCGCACTGTTGCCATTCAGCCGATTGCGATTGCTGGAGCCTTGCGAGGCACGGTCTTCATAAATCAGCATGCCCGCAAATTGCGCCGATTGCGTTGCGCTGAGCCCACCGGTCAACTGCAGCTGCGCCGATGTGGCCGCAGTCAGCGAGATTGATGAACCGCCGGCAAAGTCAATGAACGCGCCGTTCTTGAGCACGAACAACACGCCCGAGCCGGTTACCTGATATTGCCCGGTAATCTTGAGCCGTCCGCCATTGATCACGTAAATCCCGGTGTTCATAACCGTGGTGCAGCTGACGTCGAACCCGCCGGTGTAGGTGCCCTGGCTTAGCGTCGCCTGGGTCTGGGTCGAAGTCGTGGAGACGTTCCGGTAACCTGTGTAGCTGGTGGTGACCGCCTTTTCCCAGATCGTGTTTTGGCCGGTGCCCGAAATCTTGGTCCAGACCGGGGTGCCAACCGCCGTCACCGTGCCATTGACAGTGCCATTTGCCAGCGTCTGGTTGATCGCCCAAGCCGTGTAGGTGCCGGTGATATTGGGGCGATATTTGTTCCCAGTATAGGTCGTGGACGTAACGCTGTTGGTGCTGGACCCTTTCCAATAGCTATACGCGGTATCGTTCTTGCTGCGGGTATCGCCTTTGGTCGTTGTCGTACCTGGCACGCAATTGTATGACTGCGAGGGATTGGGCACCGGCACTGGCGTGGTCAGGCTCGCAAACGGATCGCTGAGCCCGGTCATGTATTCGTGGATTTCTGCATCAGTGTGCTGCGCAAGCCACGAATCGATCCCGCCTGCCGAAACCACCCAGCCTGGATCGATCGTCGGATTGCCACTGATGACGATCGAATTTGGCGAGGTCGACAATGCTGCCAGCCCGCAGCGCCCGCCCAGCGAAGAATTGCCGCCAAAAGTAAGGCTGGTGCCCTCGGTGGCCAGACCGATCAGGCACGCTGTGTAGCTGGCGCCTTCGGTAAAGCTGGCCTGCGCATAAACCGTGACCGTCGTGGTGTTGCCGGTCAGCATGCTGCTGAACGGCAGCCGCCGTGCCGCGCTGGCGCTGACCACCACGCTGTTCTGGCTGGTGCTGTTATAGCGCGCAAGCGTTACGGTCGGCGTGGTGGCAATGGTGGCAGTCGTGGCAAGGTTCGCGGTAAACTCTTGCCGGGCGCGGGTAGCATACGCGGAGCGCGACGTATCGCTGCTGCGCGCCCAGGCGCCGGCCAGCGCTCCCTGATCGACCGCAAACTGCAATTCGCGCTTCCAGGTGTACCACTGCGCGGTATCGACCGCGAGCCCCGAACCGCCGATCAGCACCGGCATGCCCAGCGCCACGAGCAGGGTCGCGTTTCCGCTGGCATTACCCTTCAAACCGGCGAGTTTGCGACAAATCGAGCTGAGCATGGTGCCCCCATTTGGTTCAAGAACAGTTTGCCTCTAGACGAACTTGGTTCCCGTCCTCTCAAACAGCAGGGTTAACAAAACCCTGCCGCGCCTTTTTTTTGGGCGGAGCGCAGACGTTGCGTCGGCCAGTCAGTGCACTAAAGTTAAGCCGATGGACGAAACTGCATTTCTCACCGCTTTGCCGCTCGAGCGCCGGCTGGCGCTGGCCTATGCCCCGGCGCGCGTCCGCACATTTTGGCTCGGCCTGTTTGCGCTCGATGCCCGGCTGGGCGCGGTGGTGCACAGCGCGCACCAACCGCTGCTCGCGCAGATCAAGCTGGCGTGGTGGCGTGATGAGCTGAACAAACCGCCTGCCGCGCGCCCCGTCGGCGAGCCGCTGCTCGCGCTGATCGAGGCATGGGGTGACCAGACGGCCGGCTTGCGCGCACTGGTCGATGGCTGGGAAGTGCTGCTGGGCGATGCGCCATTGGACAGCGGCGCGATGCTGCAGGTGGCCGATGCACGGGCGCAGGCCTGCGCCAGCCTCGCCGCCCGGCTCGGTCTGGCGGTGGCCGAACCCGAGGTCAGCCGCGCGGCGCGCGGCTGGGCTTTGGCCGAACTGGCAGCGGCGCTGACCGATCCCGACCAACAAGCCGAAGCAGTGGGCCTGATCACGCAACAGGACTGGCGCCGGGTCTCGTTACCCCGCGAATTTCGGCCGCTGCTGGTGCTGCACGGACTGGCCGCACGGCAACGCGGCGGCGGCCCACTTATACCCGGGCCAAGAGCGGGGCTGCGCGCGGTCAGACTTGGCTTGCTGGGTATTTAGGGTAGGTTCCAGTTTATTGGAGTAGGCGCGATGAATCGGATTATCTTGGGTGCGGTTTCAGCGCTTATGCTGGTCAGTGCCGGGCTGTTCTGGTGGCAAGGCCAGGCGACGGTTAATGCCGCGGCGCCGCCTGCCCAGCTGCTGGCTGAGCCTGACGCGACGGGTCTGCCGATCGAAGAATTGCCCAGCGAGGACGGCGACGGGATGGAAGGCGCGGCCCCGCCCGGAGCGAACAAAGCCAGCCGGGAGGAACTGCGCTTCAACCGGCTCGATCGCAATCGCGACAACTTGGTCACGCGGGTCGAGGCGCTGCAACCGCGCGTTGCCATGTTCCGCAAGCTCGATACCGATCGCAACAATCTGCTCAGCTTTGAAGAGTGGTCGGTGGTCAGCTCGAACCGCTTCAAGCAGGCCGATGGCGATGGCAATGGCAGCCTGACCCGCCCCGAATTCGCCACGACCAAGCCCAAGGCCGCGAAAAAACCGGCCTGCAAATGCTGAGCGTCAGGCCATCCACGCGGCCAGGTCGGCCTTGGCGCGGTCGGTATAGGCTTCCTTGCGCGCCTTCTTTTTGACCGCGTCATCGAACGGCGGGAACAGCCCAAAATTGACGTTCATCGGCTGATAGGTCTCCGCGACGGCATCGCCGGTAATGTGTGACAGCAGCGCGCCGAGCGCCGTGGTGCGGGGCGGGGCGGTCCACGGCTGACCGGCGAGTTGCGCTGCGCTCATCAGCCCGGCCAGCAAGCCGACCGCGGCGCTCTCGACATAGCCTTCGCAGCCGGTGATTTGCCCGGCAAAGCGGATGTGCGGCGCGCTTTTCAGGCGCAGTTGCCGGTCAAGCAGGATCGGCGAATTGAGGAACGTGTTCCGGTGCAGCCCGCCCAGCCGCGCGAACTCGGCGTTCTCCAACCCCGGGATGGTGCGGAACAGCCGGACTTGCTCGGCGTGTTTGAGCTTGGTCTGGAACCCGACCATGTTCCACAGCGTGCCCAGCTTGTTGTCCTGCCGCAGCTGCACCACCGCATGCGCCCACCGCCCGTTCGGGTATTCTGCCGAAGCAGTGTGCGGATTATCCAGCCCGACCGGCTTCATCGGCCCGAACCGCAAGGTGTCCAGCCCGCGCGATGCCATCACCTCGATCGGCATACAGCCTTCGAAATACGGCGTGCTGGCCTCCCATTCGCGGAACTCGGTCTTTTCGCCATCGAGCAGGCCCTGGTGGAAGGCGGCGTACTGCTCGCGGGTCATCGGGCAATTGATGTAATCCTTGCCGTCGCCGCCCAGCGCGATCGAGCTGTCGGTAGTCTTGTCCCAGCGCGCGGCCATCCAGCAGATGTCCATGTCGATCGAATCACGGTGCACGATCGGCGCGATTGCATCGAAGAACGCCAGACTGTCAGCCCCGGTCGCCGCCGCAATGCTGTCCGCCAGCGCGCCCGAAGTCAGCGGCCCGGTCGCGACGATGGTCAGGCCCGCATCGGGCAGGGCGTGGATCCGCTCACGCACCACGGTCAGGCTGGGCTGCGCGGCGAGCGCGGCTTCGACTGCGGCCGAAAACACCTCGCGGTCAACCGCCAGTGCCGATCCGGCCGGAACCTGCGCGGTGGCCGCCGCAGCCATGATCAGCGAATCGAGTTCGCGCATTTCCTGGTGCAGCAGGCCGACCGCGTTCTTCGCATGATCGTCCGAGCGGAAGCTGTTCGAGCAGACCAGCTCGGCCAGGCCAGTCCCCTGATGCGCCGGGGTCATATCACCGCCATTGTCCAGATTGCCGCCGCGCATCTCGGACAAGCGCACCTTCAGGCCGCGCCGCGCGAGTTGCCAGGCCGCCTCGCTCCCAGCGAGCCCGCCGCCGATTATGTGGACATCGTACGTCATCGCCAGCGGCCCTAGCCTTGCGCGCGGCAAATTCCAACGCCAAGCATGGCGGCGGGAGGATTTACCGATGATTAAACGCGCGCTGAGCGAGCAGCGGCCGTGGCTGCTGGCCAGCCTGATCGCCGGGATCAGCTATTACTTCATCGCGGGCTCGCAGGTGCCCGGGCTGTACCAGATCGCCTGGAAAGGGGCCGGGGTGGGCTTGCTCGCGGTGTGGGCCTTGCTGCGCCAGCGCAGCCGCGATGCGCACCAGATCGGCGGGGTGATGGCGCTGGGCGCGCTGGGCGACATGGCGATCGAGGTCAGCATGGTGGCCGGGGCCGGGGCCTTCCTGCTCGGCCATTTGCTCGCGATCCGGCTCTATTTGCGCCATCCGCGCGGCACGGCGCGTTCGTCCCAACGCTTGGCCGCCGCCGCGCTGATTGGGCTCACTCCGCTGCTCGCCTGGCAGTTAAGCGGCAGTCTGGCCGCGGCGGTTTATGCGGTGGGGCTGGGCGGCATGGCGGGAGCGGCGTGGCTCAGCAGCTTCCCGCGCTACCGCGTGGGGCTGGGGGCAGTGCTGTTCGTCGCCTCAGACCTGCTGATCTTTGCGCGTCTGGGCGTGCTGGCGGACAGCGCGGTGCCCGGCCTGCTGATCTGGCCGCTGTACTACTTCGGCCAGTTCCTGATTTGCACCGCAGTGGTGGGGAAATTGCGAGAGCGCGAGCGCGCTCTCTGAATAAATCCTCCCCGTGCCGGGGAGGATTAACGAAAAGATTATGGCGACGCTATCGCGGAGCCTTGCTATGTTCTCGTCGAGGATAGCTAAATGCCTGTTTCTTCGAATATTTGAACTGAAATACCGAGTTTGAATACGGCAACAATTTCCACCCGCAATCACCCATCCCAAGCCGCAATCGTCGTCCGGTGCAATTCGCGCCGATGCCCCCCATACCCGCCGGTGGCTTTGTGCAGCACCGAGCGGTTGTCCCACAGGATCAGCATCCCGGGTTCCCATTGGTGGGCATAGACGAAGCGCTCATCGCCTTGCCAGGCTTGCAGATCGCGCAGCAGCGGGATGGCTTGATCGTCCGCCATCCCCTCGATCCCGACGATGTAGCCCAGCGTCGAATAGAGCGCGCGGCGTCCGGTTTCGGGGTGCGGTTGAACCAGCGGGTGCGTCTGCGTGGCCAAAGCCGCGTCGCCCGGGCGAATGTCCATGCTGCGGCCCTTGTCCTTTTCCCCGTAAGTTCCGGTTGGCGCATAGGCGAGGCGCGCGGAATGGACCGCGATCAGCTCTGCAAGGTCAGCCTGGCGCGCCGCGGGCAGGGCCTCCCAGGCGGCGTGCTGATTGGCGAACAGGGTATCGCCGCCCACCGGCGGAATGTCGATCGCCAGCAGGCAGGTGCCAGCCGGTGGGCGCGCCTGAAAGCTCCAGTCAGAATGCCAATTCTCGGCAAACAGCGGGCTTTGCTCATCGGCCTCGCGGCGGATTGCGGCGATGTTCTGGCGCCCGGCAATCGGCGCGAAGAACGGGTCTATGCCGAACCCGCCGAAGTAGCGCGTGAACCGTTCGAGATCGTCATCGCCGATCGCCTGATCGGGAAAGGCAAGAACATGATGCTCAAGCCACGCCTGCCGCAGGTCTGCCACCGTTGCGGAATCAAGCGGCTGTGAGAGATCAAGCCCGGTAACGCGCGCGCCGCACGCTGCCCCCGAAGGCTCGACCCGCAAGGTCATTCCTCAGTTGCTGCTGGCGGCGGCATAGCGTCCACGTCGACCGGTTCATCAGCCTCCTCATCACCGCCCGTATCGGCCAGCCGTACCGCGCTGACCACGTGTTCCTGATCGGCAACGTTGAACAGCCGCACCCCGGCGCTGCTGCGCCCGATCACCCGCAGGCTGGTGAGCGGCAGGCGGATCAGCTTGGCCTGATCGGTGACCAGCACCAACTGGTCGGCCCGGGTGGCGGCAAAGCTGCTAACGACCGGCCCATTGCGGCCGATGTTGTCGATATTGGTGATGCCCTGGCCGCCGCGCCCGGTGCGGCGATATTCGTAGGCCGAGCTGAGCTTGCCATAACCATTGGCGCAAACGGTCAGGATAAACTGCTCGCGCTCGTGCAATTCGGCCATGCGATCGGCCGACATGGTCGGCTCGCCGTCCTTTTCGCCCTTCCACGGGGCAAAGCGAACGTAGTCCTCGCGCTCATCCGAAGAGGTGCCGACGCGGTGCAGGATCGACAGCGAGATCACCTCGTCGTCACCTTTCAGCGTCATCCCGCGCACGCCGGTGGAGGTGCGGCTGGTAAACTCGCGCACCTCGTCGCCGGCAAAGCGGATCGCCTTGCCCGCCCGGGTGGCCAGCAGCACGTCGTCGCTCGCCTCGAGCAAGGCTACCCCGATCAGGTGATCGTTCGAGCCTTCGTCGAACCGCATCGCAAACTTGCCGTTGGCGGGAATGTTGGCAAAGGCATCCATCGCGTTGCGGCGAACCGAGCCGCGGGCGGTGGCGAAAACCACCGACAGCTTGCCCCATTCGGCTTCGTCCTCGGGCAGCGCCAGCACGGTCTGGATTGTCTCGCCGGTATCGAGCGCGGGCAGCAGGTTGACGATCGGGCGGCCGCGCGTGGCGGGCCCGCCTTCGGGCAGCCGCCAGACCTTGAGCCGGTAAACCTTGCCCGCGGTCGAGAAGAACAGCACCGGGTTGTGGGTGGAGGTGACGAACATCGTCGTCACCGCGTCCTCGTCCTTGGTCGCCATCCCGGCGCGGCCCTTGCCGCCGCGGTTCTGCGCGCGGAAGGTGGAGAGCGGGGTGCGCTTGATGTAGCCATCCAGCGTCACGGTCACGACCATGTCGTCGCGCTCGATCAGGTCTTCGTCGTCGAGCCCGTCCCAGGCCGGCGCAATCTCAGACATTCGGGGCGTGGCGAACATTTCGCGCACCGCGCGCAATTCGCCCACCATCACGCCGTACAGCTTCGCCCGGTCGCCGAGGATCGAGAGAAATTCCTCGATCGCCAGCGACAATTCCTTGAGCTCGCCGCCAATCTCGTCGCGCCCCAGCGCGGTCAGGCGGTGAAGCCGCAGATCAAGGATCGCCCGCACTTGCGCTTCGGACAGCCGGTAGGTGCCCCCGGCCTGCTCGGCATCGGGCTCGATCGCTTCGATCAGCCGGATGTATTGCGCGATATCGCCGATCGGCCAATCGCGGGTGGACAGGGCTTCGCGCGCTGCGGCCGGATTGCGCGCGCCGCGAATGATCTTCACCACCTCATCCAGGTTGGTGACCGCGATCACCAGCCCGAGCAAGATATGCGCCCGGTCGCGCGCCTTGCTCAGCTCATACTTGGTGCGCCGGGTGATCACTTCCTCGCGGAAGGTGATGAACGCGCTGATGAAATCGCGCAGCGCCAGCACTTCGGGGCGGCCGCCACGGATCGCCAGCATGTTGGCGGGGAAGCTCGATTGCGCGGGGGTGTGTCGCCACAGCTGGTTGAGCACCACTTCGGGGGTGGCATCGCGTTTAAGATCGATCACCACCCGCACGCCCAGCCGGCTCGATTCGTCGCGGATGTCCGAAACGCCTTCGATCCGCTTGTCCTTGGCGGCTTCGGCGATCTTTTCAACCAGCCCGTTTTTGCCAACCTGATAGGGGATCGAGGTCAGCACGATCGACCGGCGATCTCCGCGGCCTTCCTCGATCTCGTGGCGGCAGCGTTGCAGCACCGATCCGCGCCCGGTCAGATAGGCCGAGCGCGCGCCGGCCTGGCCCAGGATGATCGGAGCAGTCGGGAAATCCGGGCCGGGTATAATCTCGATCAGCTGTTCGGAAGTAATTTCGGGATCTTCGATATAGGCGAGGCAAGCATCGATCACTTCGCCCAGGTTGTGCGGCGGAATGTTGGTCGCCATGCCCACCGCGATCCCGCCGGCGCCGTTGACCAGCAGATTGGGATAGCGCGCGGGCAAAACTTGCGGTTCGCGGCGCGAGCCATCGTAATTGTCCTGAAAATCGACGGTGTCCTTGTCGAGATCGTCAAGCAGCGCGTTGGCAACCTTGGCCAGCCGCGCTTCGGTATAGCGCATCGAGGCGGGCATATCGGGATCCATCGATCCAAAGTTGCCCTGGCCATCGACCAGCGGCACCCGCATCGACCAATCCTGCGCCATCCGCACCAGCGCAAAGTAGATCGCGCTATCGCCGTGCGGGTGATAGTTGCCCATCACATCGCCGACGATCTTGGCGCATTTGCGATAGGGCTTGCCCGCCACCATGCCGCCTTCTTGCGCCGCGAACAAAATCCGGCGGTGCACCGGCTTCAACCCATCACGCACATCGGGCAGGGCGCGCGCCACGATCACGCTCATCGCGTAATCGAGGTAGCTGGTTTTCATCTCATCGACGATATCGACGCGCTGATATTCGCCAGCAGGACCATTCGGCACGCCGCTGGGTGGGGGGGCGGAATCGGGAGTTTCGGGTTCGTCGCTCACGCGCTCTGGTTCACTTCGTCACTGATGGGATTTGGGTCGGCTCCGCCATAGGCCAAGGCGCGCTCCAAGGCCACCAAAAGCGGCTGCCAACTGCTGGTTTTCCACACTTCCGACCGCTAAACTGAACAACTGGCCGCGCTGCTATTCAAATGCAGTTCACGCGGTGGCCCCTAGTGCGCTCGCCTGTTGCCAAGCGGGCGTCCCCGCGGCTATGGCGAAACAGAGGTTTTTGGCTTGCCGCAAAGGGTATCGTGCCCGCTGCAGGCAGCCTGCGAAGGAGAGAGTTGCGATGATCCGAGCCAAGTTTTTCACGCGCACTGCGCTGGGTCTGGCGCTGGCCGTCGGCGTTGCCGCAGGAAGCGCCACGCCGGTGCTGGCCAAAGACAAGCAGCCCAAGAAAGAAGCTGTCAAGGAGGCGAAGTTGGCCCCGTCGAAGGCTTTCATCCCGGTCTATGTCGCCGCCAAGGCTGCAATCGAAGCGGCCGGCAAGCGGGCTGATGTGATCGCCGCTCGCCAGGCTGCGGCCGATGCCCAGACTGCGCTGAAAAGCGCGCAGGGCAAAAAGGCCCAGGCCGATGCGCGCGCCCGCTATGATGCGGCGGCGGCTGCCGTCGGGCCGTTGTTGACGGCCGAAAAGGTTGCGGTCGAGAAGACTGTGACCGTCGCCACCAACATCGATGACAAGTTTCTGTCGGGCCAGTTGCTGCTTTCGCTGGGCACCATGGCGATCGATCTGTCGATGCAGCGCCGCGGCATTCAGCAGCAGCTCGACAGCGGCAAGATCCCTGCCGTTGACAAGCCCAAGTACCTGATGGTGCTGGGCAACCTGTCGATGGACCTCAAGGATTTTGTGGGGGCGCGAGCTGCGTTCCAGGCCGCCAGCAATGCCGGTGCCGCGCCGAGCGAGGCCCTGATCAACCTGGCCGATGCGTACATCAAGGACAATCAGACTGCGGCCGGGCTCAAGGTGTTGCAGACTGCCGTGGTCCAATCCGGTGCGGCCGCGCCCGAGGGCTGGATGCGGTACGGGATTGCCACCGCTTACCGGGGCAAGCTGCCCAACGAAGCGGCGCTGTTCGCCAACCAGCTGGTCGGCTTGTATCCGACCAAGGAAAACTGGTCGCTGGCGATTGCCGTGGTGCGCGATCTCAATGGCTACCAGGGACACGATCAGCTTGATCTGCTGCGGCTGATGCAGCGCACGGGCAGCTTCTCGGAAGAGCGTGATTACGTCGAATATGTCCAGGCAGCGACCAAGCGCGGCATGCCGGGCGAAGCGCTGAAAATCATCGACGCCGGGGTTACGTCAGGCCTGCTCAAGCCGAATGACCAATTCGTGATCGATGCGAAACGGGAAGCGGCTGGGCGGGTCGGTGCCGACCGGGCTTCGCTCCCGGCGCAGGAACGCGATGCGCTCGGTCCCAAAGGCACCGCACTGTCGATCACCGCAGCGGCAGATACCTTCCTGAGCTACGATATGCCGGCCAAGGCGGAAGAGCTCTACAAACTCGCGCTGGCCAAGCCGGGGGCCGATACCGCACGCGTTTATCTGCGGCTGGGCATCGCGCAGGCCGATCAGGGCAAACACGCCGAGGCGCAGGCCAGCCTGGCCAAGGTGACCGACGCCCGCGCGCCGATCGCTCAGCTGTGGTCGGCTTATGCCAAGGCCAAGGTTGCTGGCAAATAGGCTTCGGCGACGACAATAACGGAACAGGGCGGCGGGCAACTGCCGCCCTTTCTGTATCGGATCAGTTTCTGTATCGGATCAGTTTGTCTATCGGATTAGACTGGGGAGAACTGTCCGCTGTCCTCGTCGAGCACGTGCAGCAGTCCGTCCGATATCGCGAAGAACGCGCCGCTCAGCTTCAATTCGCCGCTGCGCTCCTTCTGACGGATGCACGGAAACGTGCGCAGGTTGGCGAGGCTGACCTTGACCCCGGCCAGCTCCATCGCCCGTTCGGCGACGGGCCCTGTGCTGCCGTGGTCGTGCACAACCTCGTCACGCGCTTCGTCGAGCATCGCGATCCAGTTGGCGATAAACCCGCCTTCGCCCGGCTCGGTGCCATGCATCTCGCGGGTCAGCGCGGCCTTGCACCCGCCGCACATGCCGTGGCCCATCACCACGATCCGCTTGACCTTGAGGAACTGCACCGCAAATTCCAGCGCTGCTGACACCCCGTGATGCCCGGGTGAGGTTTCAAATGGCGGAACCAGTGCGGCAACATTGCGCACCACAAACACTTCGCCCGGTGCAAAATCGAAGATCTGCGACGGATCGACCCGGCTATCGGAACAGGCGATGATCATCAGCTTTGGCGTCTGGCCTTCGCTGGCCAGATCATCGAAGCGGGCCTTTTGTTGCTGATACGAGCCATCGCGAAACCGGCGATAACCTTCAAGCAGGGTTGCGAACTCGGGCATCAGAACCGCTCGCCGCGGATCACTTCGACATCCCACATGGTCAGCAACAGTCCGTGGCTGGTCAGCACGGGGGCTAACGCCTCTGCCAGCTTTGCTGCCTTTTCGGCCGAAGCAATGGTCAGCACCAGGGATTTATCGGCGCCGGTTATCTGCTCGTCGCGCCAAACACCATCGCGGCCACTGCCAGATGCGACCGGAAGCACCGTCCAGCCGGAAATGCCGGCCGCATCGATCGCCGCGGTAACGCGCCGGATCAACGGCGTATCCGCCAGAATTTCAATACGTTTACGAATGACGGTTTCAATCATGGGACGATCCCCTGGCCCGCACTCAGCATGCGGGTCGCCGCTGCGATCAGGCCGATGTTGATCAGAATGTTGAACGGAAACGTGATGGACAATGACATCGTCAAATAGATGCCCGGATCAGCCTTGGGTAACGCCAGGCGCATCGCCGCCGGCACCGCAATATAGCTCGCGCTGGCGCACAGAACAGCAAAAATGGCGAGGCTGCCGCTTTCCAGACCGATCGCATGTCCCGCCAGCAATCCCAGCATTCCATTCACCAAGGGAAACAGGATCGCGAGCAGAACCAAACGCGGATTGAGCACGCGCGTACTCATGATCCGACGCGCAGCGATCAGGCCCATATCGAGCAGAAACAGGCAAAGCACGCCTTTGAAGCCGCTATCGAACAGCGGTTGCACATCTTTGTACCCCGCAGGTCCAGCGATCACGCCGATGGCAAAGCTGCCGAGCAGCAGCACCACTGATGCGTTGAAAAACACCTCGCGCACCATCTCGCTTTTGGGCTGACTTTCGCCCGCGCCGGACATACCGCGCCGGGCCAGCAAGAGCCCGGTGAGGATGGCCGGTGTTTCCATCACGGACAGCACGGCCACCATGTAACCGGCTACCGGCATTCCGTTGCCGCCGAGGATCTCATTGGCGGTAACGAACGTTACCACGCTGACCGAGCCGTAGTGCGCGGCTACGGCGCCAGCATTAATCTGATCCAGCCGGGCAAACAGGCGCAGCGCAGCGTAAGCCAGAATGGGCAGCAGCAAGCTCGCCACAAGACCCAAAATCAACGCCGCAGCGATTTGCTCGTCAACGCCTGACTTAGCCACGGCCACGCCACCTTTAAGGCCGATTGCAGCCATCAGGTATAGCGACATTCCCTTTGCCAAGGCTTCGGGGATTGCGAGATCGGATCGCAGAAACGCGGCTAGGAGACCGAGCACGAAGAACAGGATGACCGGCGAAGTGAACGTCGATAGATTCGCGTAGTCCATGCGCCAGCCAACTAGCGGGATTGGCAAGGCGGTGCAAGACGACTAGAGACTGGCGAAATGATTGTACACGATACCGGAATGGCCGTCGCGCCTCTTCAACGTCAACGTAAACCCGATTGGATCAGGGTCAAAGCCCCGACCAGCAAGGGTTATGGCGAAACCCGCCAATTGATGCGCGATCTGGGGCTCAACACCGTGTGCGAAGAGGCCGCGTGCCCCAACATCGGCGAATGCTGGACCAAGAAGCACGCCACAGTGATGATCCTGGGCGATGTCTGCACCCGGGCCTGCGCCTTTTGCAACGTCAAGACCGGGATGCCGCGTGCCGTCGATCTGCTCGAGCCCGAAAACGTGGCGATCGCTGCCGCCAAGCTGGGGCTACAGCACATCGTGATCACCTCGGTTGACCGCGATGATCTGCCCGATGGCGGGGCCGGGCAGTTCGTCAAGGTGATCGAGGCCCTGCGCCGCACCACGCCGGGTACCACGATTGAAATTCTCACCCCCGATTTTCGCGGCAAGATGCGCCGCGCGGTCGAGCTGATCGTTGCTGCCGGGCCGGACGTTTACAACCACAATCTGGAAACCGTGCCGCGGCTCTACCCCACGATCCGTCCTGGCGCGCGCTATTACGCGTCGCTGCGATTGCTCGAAGAGGTCAAGGTCCACAATCCGATGATCTTCACCAAATCCGGCGTGATGCTGGGGCTGGGCGAGGGGCGGCTCGAAATCCACCAGGTGATGGACGACATGCGCACGGTCGGGATCGATTTCCTGACCATGGGGCAATATCTGCAACCCACGCCCAAGCACACCAAGGTGATCGAATTCGTCACCCCCAAGGCATTCGATGCCTATGGCGCGGTCGCGCGGGCCAAGGGCTTCCTGCAAGTCGCATCCAGCCCGCTGACTCGCTCAAGCTATCACGCGGGCGATGATTTCCGCGCGATGCGAGCCGCGCGCGAGGCGCAGTTCAACAAGGCGGCGCAGCGCACCTGATGCCGGGGATTCGCGAACTTCGTCACATGCCGTACAGCGCCGAGCAGATGTTCGACCTGGTCGCCGATGTCGCGCGCTACCCCGAATTCCTGCCGTGGGTGGTCGGCACCCGGGTTCGCTCGAACAGCGACACCGACATGACCGCCGATTTGCTGGTGGGGTTCAATGCCCTGCGCGAAAAATTCACTTCGCGGGTCGTGAAAGTCCGCCCAAAAATGATCGAGGTGTTTTACCTCGATGGGCCGATGCGCGATCTTGATAATGTCTGGAAATTCAGCCCGACGTCAGAGGGTTGCGAGGTAGATTTCGCAGTCAGCTTCACCTTTCGCAACGCGGTGTTCGAGGCCTTGGCGGGGCAGTATTTCGACCGCGCGTTTCGCAAGATGGTCTCGGCCTTCGAGGCCCGCGCCAACGTGCTTTACGGCAGCAACAATTCGAGCGCGACCAGCGCCGCCTGATGCCGCACCTCGGCGCGGCTGGCCACATCGAACCAGCGCTCTTCGGCCAGCACTTCATCGCTGCCGCGCAGCGCGCGGGCGAACACCACGGTGCCCACGGGCTTTTGCGCGGTGCCACCATCAGGCCCGGCAATCCCGCTGATCGACACGGTCACATCGGCCCGGCTGAAACGCAGCGCGCCCTGTGCCATCGCCCAGGCACAAGCGATCGAGACCGCCCCGAACGCGTCGATGATGTCATGCGAAACGCCCAGAGCCTCGTGCTTGGATTCATTTGAATAGGTCACGAAACCGCGATCGAACACCGCCGACGACCCCGGAATTTCGGTGAGGGCAGCGGCCACCAGCCCGCCGGTGCAGCTTTCCGCCAGGGCGACGGTGCGGCCAGCGGCCAGGTTTTCAGCCACCACCCGCGCGGCGAGCGCCAACAAATCATCAGGCAGCATTGCGCCCGGGCTGGTCAAACCACACACGCCGACATTGAGCTCATTGCCAGGGGCATTTTGTCGGCCACGATCGCGCGCAACGCGGCCGGCGTCAGGCAAGGCTGGGCAGGCGCGGGCGGGGCCGCCTGCGACCCGGTGGCTGAAGGCGGCGCCAGGGCAGCGGCGAAACGGAAAGCGGTATGGGTCATTGATAGATCCTCTTGCGAGTCTAATTTGCTGACTTTTGCCGCGATCGGCTGCGCAAAGCTAGCCCTGTCGCGTCAGTTCAGCAGCAAGGTGGCCACCGCCTGCGCGGCGATCCCTTCACCGCGCCCGGTGAAACCCAGCCGCTCGGTGGTGGTGGCCTTGACGCTGACCGCCGAAATGTCGGTGCCCAGCAATTCGGCCAGCCGCGCGCGCATGGCTTCACGGTGCGGGCCGATTTTGGGCGCTTCGCAGATAATCGTCAGATCGGCATTGCCGACGCGGTAGCCCGCTGCTCCCACCAGTTTGACCGCATGGCGCAGGAACCGGTCCGAACTGGCCCCGCGCCATTCCGGGTCGCTCGGCGGGAAATGGCTGCCGATATCGCCCGCGCCAATCGCCCCCAGCAGCGCATCGACCAGCGCATGGATCGCCACATCGGCATCGCTGTGCCCGGCCAGACCGCGCGGGTGATCGAGCTTTATCCCGCCCAGCCATAACTCCTCACCAGCTGCGAGCCGGTGGACATCATAACCGGTGCCGATCCGCACTGGGGGCAGTGCAGCGGCGAAATCGCCCGCAAAGGTCAGCTTGTGCAACGCTTCGTCTCCATCCACCAAGGTCACCGTCAGCCCGGCGGCCTGCGCCACTTGTGCATCATCACCCGCCGTGGCCGCGCCAGTCCAGGCGCGGTGCGCGGCGAGGATGGCGGCGTAACGAAAGGCCTGCGGGGTCTGCACCCGGCGCAGCGATTCGCGCGGGGCGGGCGCGCCCATCTCGCTGCCGTGCGCGTGGGCCAGACTATCCACCACCGGCAGCACCGGGATCGCTGCGTCGCCGGTATCAAGCGCCCGACCGAGCCGCTCAAGCACGGTGCGCGGCAGCACCGGCCGAGCGGCATCGTGGATCAGCACGCGGCCGGGGGCATCGGCGACCAACGCTTCGAGCGCCAGCCGGACCGAATCCTGCCGGGTCACGCCGCCGGTCACCAAGCGCACGCCCGGCACACCCAGCAGCGCCGTTGCTGCAATGCGATCAGCACCAGCTGGGATCGCTACGACGATCGGCGAGATCCCGGCGGCGGCCATTGTCTCGGCCGCATGCCGCACCACCGGCTGGCCCCGCCACAGCGCAAATTGCTTGGGCAGTGGCTGCCCTGCGCGCAAACCTTGCCCGGCCGCAACGATCACGCCAGCAGTCGTGCCGGCGAAGCGGGAAGGGGGCGTGGAAGCGATCATGCGCCATAGCCGGTAAATGCTTGCTGCGGCCGGGGCAATTGCCTATGTGCTGCCCAAATTTTAGGCAGATACCGATGACCACGATTCCCACCCCGCCGCGACTGGCCCCGATCGACGTGGGTCCGGTGCGGATTGACTGTCCGGTGATCCTCGCCCCGATGACCGGGGTGACCGATCTGCCGTTCCGCCGACTGGTGCGCCGGTTCGGCTC
>JANOTT010000158.1:0-2322 GCA_031416535.1 Novosphingobium sp.
CCAGCTTTTACATGGGCGCCAACGCGCGCTTTTCGAAGGGCCGCGACGCCAAGCCGGATGTTCACAATTACAGTCTGGCCGGCGGCTATCGGATTTCGCCCAACGCCAGCCTGACCGCCGAAGCCCGCTATAGCGAAGATGCCGGCGGACGTCAGCTGAGCGGCTTCGTGACGCTGACCGTGCGGATCGGGCGCAATTCAAGCGTGCGCGGCGAATACGATACCCGCGATAACCGCACCCGCTTGTCGTACCAAGCGCTGCACGGCAGCGGCGTGGGCAGCTACAATGTCACCGCCGATGTGGAACGCTCGGATTTCGGCTCGAACGTGGCGCTCAATGCCAGCTATTTCGGCAACCGCGCCGAACTGGGCCTCAGCCACTTCGGCACCTTTACCGATGGTTTCGGGCAAAGCACCGGGCAGCGCTCCAACTTCCGGATCGGTACATCGTTTGCTGTGGCAGACGGCGTCGCCTCGATCGGCCGCCCGATTTACGACAGTTTCGCAGTGGTGAAACCGCATCCGAGCCTCAAGGTGGCGAGCGTCATCGTCGACCCGAGCAGCTTTGGCTACACCGCCAGTTCGGGCGCGCTTGGGGTCGCGACCATGCCCAGCCTCTCATCCTATTCGGAACGGACCGTCACCGTCGACGTCGAAGGTGCGCCGGCCGGGGTCGATATCGGGCAGGGCTCGTTCAAGCTGTTCCCCCGCTATCGCAGCGGCTATGTGCTTGAAGTCGGATCGGATTACCACCTAACCGCGCTGGGTACGATGCTCGATGTCGATGGCCAGCCGGTTTCGTTGGTCTCGGGCAAGGCGATCGAATTGGCGCATCCGGAACGTCCGGCGGTGACCCTGTTTACCAACCGTCAGGGCCGGTTCGGCGCCTCCGGTCTCGCTCCGGGACAGTGGCGGCTGGAAATGCTCGACACCAAAAAGTCAGTTTATGTTATCACCATTCCGGCGGATGCCGACGGCGTAGTGCGCCTGGGCGACATCACCCCGGTGAAGGAACCTTGAAGATGTCCAGGCTAACGATTTTCAGGACCCTTGCGATCATGCTGGGCGCAGCCGTTGCCGCGCTCGCCGGGACCGCGCAGGCTGCGACCTGCGGGATCACCGGCAGCGCCACCGCTGCACCGGCGGTTTATGACCCGTTCAACCCAACCGGCCTCGCCACCACCACGGTCACGATGAACCTGACCCGGGTGAACACCTCGGGCGGTGGCGACACCCGTGAAGTAAACTTCTACCTGCGCGCCAACAGTACAACCAATACCGGTGCCGACGGGTCCTCGCTTATTCCCACATCGGTCAATGGCAGTGCCTCAATTGCCGGGGTGGGTCTAAACATCTTCTACAACTACAACGCCGCGCCGCCGATCATCGCGCCATCGGGGACGCTCCCTGCGGGTTCCAACCGGTTCCTGCATATCAATTTCACCGGCAATAACGCCGGTTCGGATACCGCGCAGGTGGTGTTCCAGGTCAGCCTGCCGGCCAACCTCAATTTAAACGCCGTGCAGAGCCTGGCGTTCGACGCCTACTTCGCTTGCAACATTCAAGGCGGGCAGTCTAATGGACTGCAGCAGACCGGCACCTTCAACAACGCCGTGGTTTTCCCGGTGACCGTGCTCAGCGCGCTGCGCACCTATTACGCCGGGACCGCGCTCGACTTTGGCGAGATCGGCAATATCACCAACGCCTCACTTTCGGGCGCTCCGCAGAAGACCAGCACGGGCAACTATGTGTTCGTGCAGAGTTCGGGCGCCTATTCGGTCACCCTCGCATCGCAGAACGGCTTCAAGCTGTTCAAGCCCGGTGCTGCCGTCGCCAATGACAAGATCGATTATCGCTTGCGGTTCCTGGGCGCGGACGTCGACAGCACCACTGCGAATTCGGGACCTGGCGGCACCGCCGTTACACGCAGCTGCCAGCGCGCGACACTGACCTCGACCGGTAATGTATTGCCGATACAGGCCAAACTGCTCGAGGGCGGGCAAGGCAAGAATCCGTCACCGACATATGCCGACATTCTGACGGTGACGGTGACGCCGCTAATCTACAGCGATTTAGGCACCAATGCTTGCGCCACTTTCGGCCTAACCGGGTTCTGACCGGCAAATACCGAAGGACCGCTACGGTGTCATCGGTCCGACCGGCTTAGCGCGGTTCGATGCGGAAGCTGATCGTGCCGGTCTGGCCATCCTTGGGCAGTTCCAGCGCAAGGCTGTGATTGGCAATCGCCGCGCTGTTTGACTGGCTGACCACGGTCGAGCCGCCGTCTTTGTGAAGCGGCACCGGAACTCCATCGACAATCAGC
>JANOTT010000159.1:0-1578 GCA_031416535.1 Novosphingobium sp.
GCCGCGCTGATCGCGGCGTTGGCGCTGGCCGGCGAATGGCGGGTGTGGAGATTCATCGCGAACGTCACCGCCCAGCTTTACGCCGTGGCCGGGCTTGGCTGGATGCTGTGGCATTTCTTCGCGGCGCCGTTGAAGAGGCGCGGCGGATGAAGGCGCTCGAACGCTGGATCGGCCCGCCGATGGCCGCCCCCGAAACCGCCTTCATGCGCACCTTGCGCTTTGTCGTGGTGGCCAGCACCGGCGCCAGCGCGCTCGGGATCGCAGGCATCGACATCATCATCGCGCAATGCGGACGGGCTGCCACCGGCGCTGCCTTGCTCGTCATGAGCTCGGTTGCGGCCCTGTCAGCCGCTTTCTTTTTCTATCGAAAGATACGCGCTGACGATCGCTGGCTCATGGAATGCTGCGCGGCGCGTGACGGGAAGGACGATTGAGGCTCCCCCTCGCCTTCCTGCGCCGCTGCGGTGCGCTCGGCGTGATCATTGTCTTCGCCATGCTGTGGGCGAGCGCCCCGGCGAGCGCGGGCGCGCCCGGGTCGTGCACTGGCAAGTTCGTCAATCCGATCACCGATGTGTGTTGGAGCTGCTTGTTCCCGCTGTCGGTGGGGGGAGCTCATATCTGGCCGAGCGTCGCGGGACGCGCCGACACCGACAACAATCCCTCGCTGCCGGTGTGCCTGTGCGGCTCGCCCATTCCCCGGATCGGTGTCGCGGTCGGTTTTTGGGAGCCCGTGCGGCTCGTCGATGTGACCACCAAGCCGTGGTGCTTCCCCAACCTGGGCGGAATCACGATCAAGCCCGGGTTCGATATTGGCCGGGGGAACGAGACGACCACCAACCAGCTGGGCGGGGCAGGGCAGAACACCGCCAAGTGGAACGTCCACTGGTATATCTACCCGCTCCTCTACTGGATGGAGATCGTCGCCGATTTTCTCTGTCTCGAGCAGTCGAGCTTCGACATTGCCTATGTCACCGAGATCGATCCGCTGTGGCAGGACGATACGCTGACCATGCTGCTCAACCCCGAGGCAGCGGTGTTCGCCAATCCGGTCGCGACGCTGGCGTGCGCGGCCGACTGTGTCGCTGCGACCGTCAAGCGGCCGATCGATGCGCTGTTCTGGTGCGCCGGGTGCCAGGGCTCGATGTATCCGATGAACGGCAACATCGGCCATCACCTCAATCCGATCCAGTCGTCGCGCCTCGCCGCCTCGCGGATGGCCTACAAGATGCACCGCGAGCTGCTCGCGTGGGGCACGATGGGCAGCCAGGGCCTGTGCCACAAATACCCCATGCCGATCCTCAAGAAGCAGCAATACCGCTTCCAGATGGTCAACCCGGTCCCGATGGTCAGCGGCAAGTTCGCCTGTTCGATGATTGGCGCGTCGGATCTTAAACCCGGAATGGGCCGGTCCATTCCCGTCGTCGGGGAGGACTTTGGCTATCTCGTCTGGCGCAAACGAAATTGCTGCGCCCTGTGACCAGGAAAACAACGTGACCAGGAAAACAACGTGATCCGCAAGACCACATTCGTCGTTGGCGGCATCGCTGCCCTCGTAGGCGCGGCGGCCGTGCTCGCCCA
>JANOTT010000160.1:0-20519 GCA_031416535.1 Novosphingobium sp.
GCGCTATTCGATCAGCAACACCGCCGAATACGGCGATATCACCACCGGTCCGCGGATCATCACCGCTGAAACCAAGGCCGAAATGAAGCGCGTGCTGGCCGACATCCAGTCGGGCCGGTTCGTGAAGAACTTCGTGCTCGATAACCGCGCTGGCCAGCCCGAACTGAAGGCCGCGCGCAAGGCCGCCCAGGCGCATCCGATCGAACAGACCGGCGCAGCATTGCGCGCGATGATGCCGTGGATTGGCGCCAACAAACTGGTCGATCAAGCCAAGAACTGAGGCGCTGTTGCAAACGGCGTCAGCGCATCAGCGCGAACGCCGTTTGCAACTCGCGCACGAACGCCTCGGGCTGTTCCCACGCGGCAAAGTGCCCGCCCCGCTCCAGCTCGCCCCAATGGACCAGCTTGGCATAGTTCCGCTCGGCCCATTTGCGCGGGGTCGGCAGGATTTCCTTTGGGTACGCACTGACCGCCACCGGAATATCGATCTGCTGCGGCGCAAAACTGCCGAAGCTTTCCCAATAGAGCCGCGCCGATGACGCGCCGGTCGCGGGCAGCCAGTACAGCATCAGGTTGTCGAGGATGGCATCGCGGCTGAGCGCATCGAACGGCGAGCCGCTGTTGTCGGTCCAGGCCCACATCTTTTCGAGGATCCACCCCGCCAGCCCGGCCGGGCTATCGACCAGACTGTAGCCGATGGTTTGCGGCCGGGTGCGCTGCTGGGTGGAATAGCCCGAATCCCACTCCTGATAATATTTGAGCGCGGTCAGCGCCTTCAGTTCACCCGGCGAAGGATTCGCGAGGTCTTCGGGCAGCGGCCGCCCGATCGGCATGTTGAGGTGAATGCCCGCGCAGCCCGGCAGCGCCTGCGCGCCGATGCTGCTGGTCACCGCGCTGCCCCAGTCACCGCCTTGCGCGACCCAGCGGCCGTATCCCAGCCGCGTCATCAGTTCGCCCCAGACGCGCGCGATTTTCTCGACCCCCCAGCCGGTTCCAGTGGGCTTGCCCGAAAAGCCGAACCCGGGCAGCGACGGCGCGACCACGTGAAACGCCTGCGCGCCATCCGCCGGATTGGCCAGCGCCTCGATCACCCCCATGAATTCGATCACCGATCCGGGCCAGCCGTGCGTCATCACCAGCGGCAGCGCATCGGCGCGGGGCGAGCGGACATGCAGAAAATGAATGTCGAGCCCGCCGATTTCGGTCATGAATTGCCCCAGCGCATTGAGCCGCGCCTCGCAGCCCCGCCAGTCATAGCCAGCGCGCCAATAGGCCGTAAGCTCCTGCAAAACCGCGAGCGGCGTGCCCTGGCTCCAGTCCGCCACCGTCTCGCGCTCGGGCCAGCGGGTCTGATCGAGCCGCGCGTGCAGATCATCCAAGGCCGCTTCGGGTACGTTCAATGTAAATGGCCGGATAGTGCTCATGCCCGTGGTCCTCGTGCGCGCACTAGGTTGACAGTGCCGCGCGCGCGGCGGCTTCGACCTTGGCGCGGCTGGCCAGCGTGATCGTCGAACTGGCCTTGGCCAGCAGCGTGCCGGCGGCGTCCGTCAGGCTGCCTTCGACAAAGGCGGTGCGCCGGCCGCCCTGCACCACCCAGGCTTCGGCCGTGACCAGCCCGGGGCGGGTCGGCGCGAAGAAACTGACTTTGATCTCCAGCGTCATCGGCACCAGTTCACCGCCCGGCATGGCCATCACCGCATGCGCCATCGCCGCGTCGATCCATCCGGTGACGAAACCGCCCTGCACCACCCCGCCCGAATGGCACTGCGCGGGGGTGGCGCGGTATTCAAGCGTGGCGCGGCCTTCGGGCGCGGTCGCCACGATCCGCACCAGCCCCATGGTTTCATACAGGTTGATCGGCGGGCTGCTCATGTTCAGACCAGCGCCGCGTAAATCAGCGTCTTGAGTTCGCGCCGGATCGGATAGACCGAACTGGGCGAAAGCTGCGTCATGAACACCATGCTGACCTGCTCGACCGGATCGACGAAGAACGCGGTCGAGAACATTCCGCCCCAGTAGAATTCGCCGACCGAGCCGGGCACCATCGAGCGCGCTGGATCGAGATTGACCGCAAACCCCAGCCCGAACCCGGTCCCGGCGTTGGCGGCCTCGCTGAACAGCGAGCGCGACATCGCCGCGAGGTCCGATCCGCCGGGCAGATGGTTCATCGTCATCAGATCGAGCGTCTTGCGCCCGACAATCCGCACCCCATCCAGTTCGCCACCGGCCAGCAGCATGCGGCAAAAACGATGGTAATCGAGTGCGGTCGAGACCAGCCCGCCCCCGCCCGAGAGCAGTTTGGGCATGACGCTCCACGCGCTCTTGTCGGCTCGGTCGTACATCACCCGGCCCTTGCCCGGCACAAACGTATAGCAGTCGGTCAGCCGCTCGAGCTTGTCCGCGGGCACCGCGAAGAACGTGTCGTTCATGCCCAGCGGGCCGAAGATCCTTTCGGCAAACACCTGGTCCAGGCTCTTGCCTTCGAGCCGCTGGACCACCGCGCCGAGCACATCGGTCGCGACCGAATAGTTCCATTCCGCACCCGGCGAAAATTCGAGTGGCAGCTTGCCCAGCGCTGCGATGAAACCGTCAAGATCGAGGTTGCCGTGCCAGTTCTCCAGCTTTGCCTCGCGGTACGCGGCATCAATGTTGCCGCGGTTCTGGAAGCCGTAGGTCAGCCCCGCGGTATGCCGCAGCAGATCGACCATCAGCATCGGACGCTCCAGCGGCTTGGTCACGAATGGCACACCCCCGCCCCCGCCGTTATACGCGCCAAGCTGGCGGAATTCGGGCAGCACCCGGTGGACCGGGGTATCGAGCGCGACCTTGCCTTCCTCAAGCAGCATCATGAAAGCGATCGAGGTGACCGGCTTGGTCATGCTGGCGATCCGGAACAGCGACTGGTCGTCGATTGCCGGGCCGCCTTCGCGCGCGCTGCCTTGCGAGGAAAAGTGAGCAATCTCACCCCGGTGCGCGACCAGCACCTGCGCATTGGGCAGCTTGCCGTTATCGAGGTAGTTTTCTTTCACAAAGCCATCGATCCGCGCGAGGCGCGCCGTATCGAAGCCGGTCGAGAGTCGCGAATAGTCGGCCATGGGTCACTTCCTGCTAATAACCAGTTGTTACCTGCAACGTGTGGCGGGTGCCGGGGCGGGGCGCAAGTGCCGCTTTACAACCTTGGGCCTCGCCGCCATAGGCTGGTCCCCATGATCTGCGCGCGTCCTGTGGCTTTGGGCCTTACCCTGCGACTTATCCGCCCTTGGGCGTGAGCTGGCGTGCCTCTTGGGCGGCGCCGCGCGGCACCCAAGGGAAACTGAACACCGCCCCGATCTGACGGGCTCCCAGTCGCACTGCCATTTAGAGATCCTAGCCATGACCATGCTGAAGCACCCTGCGGACAAGTACCGCGCCTTCCCGCCGATCAACCTGCCCGACCGCCAGTGGCCGTCGCAGGTCATCACCAAGGCCCCGCGCTGGCTTTCGACCGACTTGCGCGATGGCAATCAGGCGCTGATCGATCCGATGGGCGCAGAAAAGAAACTGCGCTTTTTCGAACTGTTGCTGAAAGTCGGCTGCAAGGAGATCGAGGTCGGCTTCCCGGCCTCGGGCGCGACCGATTTCGATTTTATTGCGGGTTTGGTCAAGCAGGGCAAAGTGCCGAGCGACGTGCTGATCCAGGTGCTGACCCAGTCACGCCGCGATTTGATCGAGACCAGCTTCGCCAGCCTCGAAGGCTCGGACAAGGCCATTGTCCACCTTTACAATGCGGTCAGCCCGGCGTGGCGGCGGATCGTGTTCGGGATGAGCAAGGAGCAGGTCAAGCAAATCGCGATCGACGGCGCCAAGGTGCTGCGCGATCAGGCGGCGAAATATCACGCCACCGACTGGACCTTCGAATATAGCCACGAGACGTTCTCGACCGCCGAAGTCGAATACTCGGTCGAGGTTTGCGCGGCGGTGATGGAGGTGCTCCAGCCGACCGCGAACAAGCCGATCATCTTCAACCTGCCGGCCACGGTCGAATGCGCCACCGCGAATGTCTATGCCGATCAGATCGAACTGTTCGGGCGGATGATCCCGAACCGTGCGGCGGTGGTGATCAGCCTGCACACCCACAACGATCGCGGCACCGGGATCGCGGCCTGCGAACTGGGGCTGATGGCCGGTGCCGACCGGGTCGAGGGCTGCCTGTTCGGCAATGGTGAGCGCACCGGCAACTGCGATTTGGTGACAGTGGCACTTAACATGTACACCCAAGGCGTTGATCCAGGCCTTGATTTCTCGAACATCGACGAGATCGCGGCCACTGTCGCCTATTGCAACCAGCTGCCGATCCACCCGCGCCATCCTTACGTGGGCGAATTGGTCTACACCTCGTTTTCGGGCAGCCATCAGGACGCGATCAAAAAGGGCTTTGCCGCGCGCGAAGTGCAGAACGACCAAACCTGGGAAATGCCTTATCTGCCGATCGACCCCGCTGATCTGGGCCGCGACTACGAAGCTGTGATCCGGGTCAATTCGCAAAGCGGCAAGGGCGGTTTCGCCTGGGTGCTCGAACAGGATCAGGGGCTCAAGCTGCCCAAGAGGATGCAGGCGCACTTCTCGGGCCACGTGCAGTCGCTCGCCGACGCGCTGGGGCGCGAACTGTTTGCCGTTGATATCTGGGAGGTGTTCCAGCGGGTTTATCATCTGGGCACCCCGCAGCACTTCCAACTGGTCGATTACGAAGAAAGCAAAGCCGCCGACGGCACCCGCGTGTTCGCCGGAAAGATCGCGGTCGATGCGCAGGAGCAATCGGTTTCGGGCCGCGGCAATGGGCTGATTTCATCGGTGGTGGCTACGATCGCCGATACCTTTGGCGTCGCACTCGAGATCAAGGATTTTACTGAACACGCGATGACCGCCGGATCGGACGCGCGCGCCGCCGCCTATGTCGAATGCGTCGGCGCGGACGGAAAGACCGTGTGGGGCGTAGGGATCGACGAAGACGTCGCCACGGCCAGCGTCCGCGCGGTGCTCAGCGCAGCCAACGAGGCGCGCGGCTAACAGGAAGTTGGACCCCGCCGCCCGTGGGAGGGGGGGGGAAGCGACGGGGTCCGGTTCGGGTGCGCGCATTGCAAAAGCAGAACGCGCACCAACCTGGTTTTCAAAGCTGTTGTACTAATCGAGACAGATCGGACTCCGCCGCCGACGGGAGGGGAATTTAATCGGCAGCGGAGCCCATCCCGGCGCGTGCGGCGTCCATTTCCGCGCGCGCAAGGTATTCAGACTACGGCAGCAGCACGCGGTTGATCACGTGGATCACGCCGTTCGACTGCATGACGTTGGCGGTCGTGACAGTGGCGACGCCGCCCTTGCTATCGACCAGCACCAGGTTCTTGCCCATCTTCTTGGCAGTCAGCTTGGTCCCGTTAACGGTGGTGACCACAGCCTTGCCGCGCCCGGCATTGATCATTTTGATCAATTGGCCGCTGGTGACCCGGCCGGCCACGACATGGTAGGTCAGCACTGCGGTCAGTGTGCCCTTGTTCTCAGGCTTGAGCAGGGTGTCGACGGTGCCAGATGGCAGCCGTGCGAACGCGGCGTTGGTGGGCGCGAACACGGTGAACGGACCGGGGCCCGACAGCGTTTCTACCAGACCAGCGGCCTGAACGGCGGCGACCAACGTGGTATGAACCTTCGAATTTACCGCATTTTCAATGATGTTCTTGGTGGGGTACATTGCTGAGCCGCCAACCATCGGATTGCCAGCGTGCATCATTTTGCCCGCCGTGGCAGGCGCGACGACCATGGCCAGCGCGGTGGCGACGAGTGCGAACTTGAGCTTCATCGAAAAATCTCCTTGGGTGCCGGGCGTTCAATCGCTCCAACAACCAAGAAACGCACCGAAGTGCCGCGCGGATGCACCGCGTCTTAAATATTTTTCAGGTCTCGACCAGTTTTCCGCTGGCGACAATCGGCCCGGTGGCGCGTCCGGTCGGCGATCCGCCGGTCTGCTCGAGCGAGATCGCCAAAGTCGCTCCGGTCGCGATTAGCCGTGCCTTGACCGGATCGAGCTGTCGCGAACTGGGCTTGCGCGTGTCGATCACGCCGAGTGAAATCGGTTCGGTTGCGCCAACCGGAATCACCCACAATTCAGCGTCGCCTTGGCCCGGATCAAGCTGGACCGGCGCGATCGTCAGCCGCCGCGCGGTGCTGTCATAACTGACTGCCAAAGCGCTGCCTTTGACCCCGGCGAGGCTTGCGACCTGCGGGGCGCCCGGCGCGGGCGGCAGTTCGATTTGCGGGCGCTGCGCGAGCATGAACAGCGTCAGCGCCGAGACCGCCGCCAACGCGCCGCTGATGACCTTCCAGCGCAGCAGTCCGCCTGAATTCTCTTGGCGCGTATTGTCATTTTGGGGCAGTCTTGCCGCAATCTGCGTCCACAGCTGCGGCGAGGGTTCGGTGCCCAGCGGCATGGTCAGCCCGGCCAACCGCTGCTCCCACCACGCTACGCGATCGGCAAATTCGGGATCGCTGACGCGCCGCTCCGCCGCGGCCGGATCGTCGGCCAGGCCGCCGTTCAGCCCCAGCGCCAATTCGGCGGCGAGCAGGTCGTCGTCGTCGCTCATTCGAGGCACCCCCGCAGTTTAAGCAGGGCGCGGCGGATCCGGCTTTTGACCGTCCCCAGCGGCAAGGCGACTCGATTTGCCAGCTCGGCGTAAGTCGCGCCTTCAAAAAAGGCGGTGCGGATCATGGTCGCGTCGCCTTGAGGCAAAGTTTCGATGCAGTGGAGCACCCGCGCATCATCGCCGTGCGCAATGAGCACAGCTTCGGCATCGGGGGCATCATCGGCAACATTGTCGGCCAGATCGAGCGGCGCGGTTGGGCGGCGGCCCGAACTGCGCAGCAGATCGATTGCGCGGTTGCGGGTCAACGTGGCGAGCCAGGTGATCGGGCTGCCACGCGCCGGATCGAAACTGCCGGCGCGGTTCCAGATCGTCAGATAAACTTCCTGCATGGCATCCTCGGCTTCGGCGCGTTCGCCAAAGATACGCAGGCAGATCCCAAAAAGCTTCCGCGAGGTGCGCCGATAGACCTCTTGCAGCGCCGCGCGGTCTTGCATGGCGACCCGTGACAGCGCGCGGGACAGCGCGGCACGCTCCAGCGAGGCAGGGGTTTCAGGGGAATCACTCGTCATGTTCTCAGGAGGATAGCAGCGCTGAAGCGCGCTGACTATGGTTTAACCTTGGGTTTAACCGTGAGCTTTACCTTGGGCCTTAACCCGGCCCCAGCACCAGCTTGAGCACGCCCGCTTCGCGCGCCTCGAACAAGCGGTATGCTTCGGCCCCTGCAGACAGCGGCAGCCGCCGCGAAATATACCGCTCGGGGCGCAGCCGGCCCGACTGGACCAGCGGGAACAGCGCGGGCAATTCCTCGGGCACCGAGCAGGTTCCGGCGCGGAAGGTCAGCCCGGCGGCGAACGCCCGTTCAAGCGGAAAGGCGTAGCGTTTGGATTGCTGAACACCGATTACCGAAACCGTCCCGCGCCGTGCGACCAGCCGCAGCGCCAGATCGACCGTGGCGTCGCTGCCGACCACCTCGACCACGCATTCGAGCTTGCGGCCCTGCGTAGCCTCGCGAATCGTCTCGAGCGCATCTTGCGGGTGCAGTGCAATCGCCCCACCCGCCGCCGCCATGGCGCGGCGTTCGGGCACCGGGTCGATCGCATAGACCACATGCGCGCCCATCACGAAGGCTGCATCGACCGCCATCAGCCCGATTGGACCGAGCCCGATGATCGCCACGCCGCTGCCCGGCTTGATCTCGGCCCGGCGCGCACCGTACCACGCGGTGGCCATCGCGTCGGTCATCATCAACGCTTGGTCGTCGCTGATCCCATCGGGGATTTTCACTGCGTTCATATCAGCCGCGGGAACCCGGACCAGTTCGGCTTGCACGCCCTGCAGCCGCGCCGACAGGCCGTAACAGGTCCCCGCTCCGAACGCGCAATTGGCCACGTTTCCGGCCAAGCACGAGCGGCACGCTCCGCAGCCAACCGCAGCGGGCATCATCACCTTGTCGCCCAGCTTGATCCGGGTGACGCTGCGCCCGATCTCGACCACCTCGCCCACCGCCTCGTGCCCAACGCAAAAGCCGATATCGTCGCTAAACCCGTGGCCATGGTAGATGTGCAGATCGCTGCCGCAGATCGAGCAGCCGGTCATCTGGACAATCGCGTCGCGCTCGCTCTCCAGCCGGGGATCATCCATCGCCTCGTGCCGAATGTCGCGCGGGCCGCGATAGCGCAGCGCCTTCACAGGCTTAGCCCACCATCGACCACCACGGTGTGCCCGGTGACATAAGACGCGAGCGGCGAGGCCAGAAACAGTGCAGTGCCGGCCATGTCGGCCGGCGTGCCCAGTCGGCCTTGAGGAATTCGCGCCAGCGCACCGGCCAGCCGGTCAGGTCGCTCGGTGGTAATCTTGGTCATTTTGGTCGCGACCAGCCCGGGGGCAAGACCGTTGACCCTGATCCCTTCGCCCGCCCACGCCTGGCCCAGCGATTTGACCAGGCTGACCGCCCCGGCCTTCGAGGCGGCATAGGCGGGGTTGCCGATATTGGCCTTGAACCCCGCCACCGAGCTGACGACGATCACGCTACCCCGGCTGGCGGAAAGTTGCGCTTTGAACAGCAGCGCACAGTGCATCAGGCTGTCGAGGTTGACACGCATCACCCGCTCCCAACCCGTACGTTCGAATTCGCCGCGGCCATAGACCACAATCCCCTGGCACAATACCAGCACATCGAGCTGACCGAACGGCAATGGCGCGGCGGCGATCGCATCTGGATCGCCGACATCGACGCAGGTGTAGCCCAGCCCGGCCAGGTCTGACCCTTCCTCAGCACTGTAGTCGCCCGCAGCGGCGCGCGTGCCCCACACGTGCACCGCTGCGCCGCGCAAGCGAAACGATTGTGCGATGCCATTGCCGATCCCGCTCGATCCGCCCACGACCAGCACCTTCTGGCCGGTAAAATCGGTGTCGCTGTGCATCGCTAGCTCCCTCTTTTTAACCGCTTGATTAGTGCGAGGGCGATCAGCGCTTGTCAAACGCCAAGGCGGCCATAAGCTGCACCTCAAAGACGAGAGGACTGAACATGAGCGAAGCGATCCTGAAGCCCGAAGCTATCCTTGAACCAGAATTGGCGATCATCGATCCGCATCACCACCTGTGGGACCTGCGCCCGCTGATGGCCGCCCTTCCCGAACCGCACCATCCGTTCATCGCGAGCATCGCGCTCTCGCCCTATTACACCTTTAACGAAATCCAGGCCGAGATTGGCAGCGGCCACAATGTTGTGGGCACGGTGTTTATGGAATGCGGGGCATTCTACAACGCTGCTGCGCCCGACGCGCTGAAGGTACTGGGCGAGGTCGAGTACGTGAATGGCGTCGCGGCGCAAAGTGCCAGCGGGCTTTATGGCCCGGCGCGGCTGTGCGCAGCGATCATCGGCCATGCCGACCTCAGCCGCGGCGATGCGGCGCGCGGCGTGCTCGAAGCCTTGATGGCCGCCAGCCCGCGCTTCAAGGGCATTCGCCACGCTGCGGCCTGGAACGCCGACCTCGATGTACTGGGTCCGCCGTTCCATCATCCTGAGGGGCTGTATCTCGACGCCAAATTCCGCGAGGGGTTCAAGCACCTGGGCGAGCTTGGGCTGACCTTTGATGCGTGGCTGCTCGAACCGCAACTGGGCGATGTCCTGTCGCTCGCGCGCGCGTTCCCCGATCAGAAAATCGTGCTCGATCACTGCGGCACGCCGCTGGGCATGGGCAGCTATCACGGCAAGCTGCCCGAGCGGTTCGACACCTGGCGCGCGATGATCAAGGAGCTTGCGGGCTGCCCCAACGTCTCGGTCAAGCTGGGCGGGCTGGCGATGTCGTTCGCCGGGATGCCCGATCACGGCCCCGCCGCCGGGCTTTCATCCGAGGTGCTGGCGGCGATGTGGCGGCCCTACATCGAAACCTGCATCGAGGCGTTCGGTCCGCAGCGCGGCATGTTCGAAAGCAATTACCCGGTCGACAAATGGGGTGCGAGCTATGCGGTGCTGTGGAACGCGTTCAAGCACCTGACCCGCAGCGCCTCGGCCGAAGACAAGGCCGCGCTTTATGCCGGTAACGCCGCGCGGTTCTACGGGATCGAGCATCTACTTACCTGATGGCCGCGATCCATCTGCCGCGCACGATCCGCATCGGCGGGGGAGTGTTGGACGAGCTGCCCGAGGTGCTCGGCGCGGCTGGGCTGGCGCGTCCGCTGATCGTGACCGATAGCTGGATGCACAGCTCGGGGCTGCTCGCGCGGGTGGAAGCTCTGCTGGCTGCGGCCGGGATCGCGGTGCGCTCGTTCACCGGGGTCGTCCCCGATCCGACCGTCGCTTCGATCGAGGAAGCCTGCGCATTTCTGGCCGGCGGCGCGCACGATTGCGTAATTGGCCTTGGCGGCGGCAGTCCGATCGACAGCGCCAAGATGGTCGCGGTCAAGCGTGACCGCACTGTTCCCCAGCTTAAAGCCCCGCATCAGGAAGATACGCCGGGCCTGCCGATCATTGCCATTCCCACCACCGCCGGAACCGGGTCGGAGGCAACGCGCTTCACCGTCATCACCGATGCCGAGACCGACGAAAAGATGCTCTGCGCGGGGCTGGCCTATTTGCCGATGATCGCGCTGGTCGATTACGAACTGACGCTGAGCAAGCCCGCGCGGCTGACCGCCGATACCGGGATCGACAGTCTGGTCCATGCAGTCGAGGCCTATGTCTCGAAGCGGGCCAACCCGTTTGCCGATACCATGGCGCTCTCGGCGATGCGGCTGATCTGGCCCAATTTGCCGCGCGTCTGTGCCGACCCACAAGACCGCGCCGCGCGCGAGGCGCTGATGCTGGGCGCGCTACAGGCCGGGATCGCTTTTTCGAACAGTTCGGTCGCACTGGTGCACGGGATGAGCCGCCCGATCGGAGCGCATTTCCACGTGTCGCATGGGCTGTCGAACGCGATGTTGATGCCGGTGGTCACGCAGTGGTCGGCCCCCGCTGCGCTGCCGCGTTATGCGCAGTGCGCGCGGGCAATGGGGCTGGCCGACGAGGCCGAAGCCGATCAATCGGCCGTCGCCCGGCTGGTCGAGGCGCTTCACCAGATCAATGCCGATCTCGCCGTGCCCAGCCCGCGCGATTACGGCATCGATCGCAGGCGCTGGGATGAATTGCTGCCGCTGATGGCGCAGCAGGCGCTGGCCTCGGGCTCGCCGGGCAACAACCCGCGCCTGGCCAGCACCGCCGAAATCGAAGCGCTGTACCGCCAGGCGTGGCGCTAGACCGGCGCCAGCGGTTCGTGCGCCAGCGGCAGCGATTCAAGCTGAATGGCATCGCCGAGCGCCACCGTGCCGCCGGTTATCACCACTGCCATCACCCCGCATTTGCGCATCACACTGCCATCGGCGGCGCGGTCCAGCACCGCCTCCATCAAACCGGGCGCCAGCCCATCAAGCTGGTGGCACGGGTTCCTCAGCCCGGTAATCTCGATGACGGCTTCAGCGCCAAGCCGCAGCCGGGTTCCGCGCGACAGGCCGAGCAGGTCAATCCCCCGCGTGGTAACATTCTCGCCCATTTGCGCCGGGCCAACCGCAAATCCTTTTTCCGCCAGTTCATCGAACAATTCGGCATGGATCAGATGGACTTGCCGCAGGTTCGCCGCTGCGGGATCTTTAGCCATGCGTGAAAGGTGCTGCACCAGCCGACCGGCGTGCGCATCGCGCTCCACTCCCTGCCCCGCGATCAGACGCAAATCGGCGCCAGGCCGCTTGGAGAAGCGGTGCGCGCTATCGCTGGCCAGGCCGATGATCGTGGCGGTCATCGGCGCAACTTATGGATTGCGGCAATCACCTGCAAGCCACTCGACAGCCGCAGATCAGTAGCATAGGAAAACTTGTCTCGAATTTCGTCTCGGCCAACTGGGGATTTCCAAACATATGCCGCTGCCCGCTCCGTTCGACCGCCTGCGCCTGCCCGTAATCGGCTCGCCGCTGTTCATCATTTCGACCCCGGACCTGGTGATCGCGCAGTGCAAGGCCGGGATTATCGGCAGCTTTCCAGCGCTTAACGCGCGGCCTTCAGGCGTGCTCGATGAATGGCTGCACCGGATCACCGAAGAACTGACCGCGCATAACCGCGACCATCCCGATCGCCCGGCCGCGCCCTATGCGGTCAACCAGATCGTCCACAAATCGAACAACCGGCTGGAAGAGGACATGGACGTTTGCGCCAAGTGGCAGGTGCCGATGGTGATCACCTCGCTCGGCGCGCGCGAGGATCTCAACCAGGCGGTGCACAAATGGGGCGGGATTGTGCTGCACGACGTGATCAACGACCGGTTTGCCCGCAAGGCGATCGAAAAGGGCGCTGACGGGCTGATCCCGGTGGCTGCGGGCGCGGGCGGGCATGCCGGGGTGCTTTCGCCGTTCGCCCTGATGCAGGAAATCCGCCAGTGGTTCGATGGGCTGGTCGCGCTCTCGGGCGCGATAGCAAATGGCCACGCGGTGCTGGCAGCGCAAGCGATGGGCGCCGATTTTGCCTATATCGGATCGCCGTGGATCGCGACTAAGGAAGCCAACGCGCAGGAGGGTTACAAACAAGCGATTGTCGACGGGAACTCGAACGATATCGTCTATTCCAACCTGTTCACCGGGGTACACGGCAATTACCTGCGGCCCTCGATCGTCAAGGCAGGGCTCGACCCTGAAAACCTCCCGGTCAGCGAGCCCTCGGCGATGAATTTCGGATCGGGCGGCAATACCGAGGCCAAGGCCTGGAAAGACATCTGGGGCTCGGGCCAAGGCATCGGCGCGGTCAGCGCGATCGACAGCGTCGCCGAGCGGGTCGATCGGCTGGAAGCTGAGTACAATCAGGCGCGCGCCGAGCTGGCGGCCAAAGCAGGCATGACAGTAAACTGACTAATTGTCTGTGCGGTCAGTCCTGCTCTGCCATCTCGGTGGCTGGCCACAGCAGCGCGGCCATGGCATCCAGCTCGCTGAAATCGAGCCCGCTGCCGAGCGGATCGTGGCGGTTCAGCCGCAGCCGCCGGTGCTGATCGAGCAGCCGGCGGCGCAAGGCGCGCTGGAGCAGTTCGAGCCGGTGGTACGCCACTTCGAGCGCCACTTCGGGCGCGCGCAACCGGGTGGCCGCCCAGCTGGCTTCGATTTGTCCCACCCGCTCGATCACCATCGCGTTGTAAGCGCGGTGCGGGCCGCGATGCAGCGGCAAGCCGATCTGCAAGGCGGCCCGGTCATTGGCTGGGAGCAACAGGCCATTGCGGCGGAAATCATCGAAGTCGACCGCCTCATGCCCGAGCGCATCGAGCAGCGGCGCGAAGCAGCTGCGGGTCAGCAGTTGGCGCGGCAGCAGGTGGTGGCGCTGCAAACCCGGCTCAAATTCCGGGGTATCGCGGCGATTGACCGAGCGGAATGACAGGCGTTGGCGGTCGGGAGCGACAAGGCCGAGCCCCGAGCGGGTTATTCGGGGCAAGGCACCCCCTGCGGTGGCAGTGGTGACAGATACCTCAACGCTGGATCGTCACATCGAGCTGAGTGCCTTGCATACTGGGCGTGACCAGCAGCGTTTCCCGATCGGGACCGACGAATGTGTGCTGCGCAGTCAGCGGGCCGGTTTCGATCAGCGCGTGGATCAACCGCACTGCAATCCGCGCAATATCGGCCGGGATCAACTTGGCGTCGGGTACGAACCGCAGTTCCTGCCCGGTCAATAGCGCCAGCCCAACCGAGACGATCGAACCGTCACTTTCACGCTCGAGCGAGGTCAGGCCAAGCGCCGGAAACGGCCCATCGGCGAGCCAATTGCCCACCACCTTGCGGAAATAGGCCGGCGGCATCCAGCAGCGCGCCGGAATCCAGCACACTGCGGCAGCGCCGGGCAAGCCGGCCAGCTGCGCGCCCAGCCCAGCCAGCACCCGCACCACCGGCAGCAACCCCACGGCATCGGCGAGGTGCGGCCCCGGGCTGAGCGAAATCGCTTCGCCCGCAGGCTGTTGTTCCAGCCCGAGCAGCGCGCCGCCAACCAGGGTAACGACCGGTTCGGCCGGTACAAGCCCGGCGCAATCAAAGGTCAGCCCCGATCCCAGCAGTTCGGCCCAGCCCTCTGCCGCCGGCGGCAGATGGCTGATCGCAAACCGCGAGCCCTGAGCGCGCTCCAGCGACGCCTTTGCCAAGGATGCCAGCGCGGCTACATCGGGCCGCTGGCCTTCCGCAAAGATCAGCGAAAGCACCGGGCGGCTCTGCGCCTCTAAGCTGCCGTCTTCTTCGCCGATGACTAACTCCCCCTGCACCACCGGATTATTCATTCTTTATCCTCTGGCACTTTTGGCGGGGTTTCGTCGAGTCCCACCGCGCTAATTCGTTCCAATTTGGATCAATCACCACAACTAACGACTAGAAAATACCCAGTTCAAGCCCGTTCGCCATTGCTTCACCAAGTTCGCTGGCACGCGCCAATATTGCTGATGGCACCGTCTTGCGCGCCATGATTTCTTCGGCTGACTGCGCGCAGGTATTGACGATCAGTGGTTCGGCCACCCGCCGCAGCCGCCAGCCGGTGACGATCCGGTCAAGCTGGGCCTGCGCGCCGTGCCCAGCGCTGCCGGCCGCAATGATGCTGGCATAGGGGCGTCCCTCGATCCGCCCGAGCAGCGGATAATAGCAGCGATCGAACAGCTCCTTCATCGCGCCGCTCATGCTGCCCAGGTTTTCAGGACAAACGAACAGATAACCCTGGGCGTTGAGCAAGTCATCTGGACCGGCTGCTTCCGCCGGGATTAACCGGGCCAGGTCGCCCGCCGCCGCTTTGGCAGCTTCGGCCAGCGCCTGGCTCGCGCCCGTGCGGCTGTGCCATACGATCAGCAGCATGGCCGCATCAGTTCAGCACCCGCCCGTCACCACCGCACCAAGCATGCCGCCGAGCCCCTTGGGCTTGCATTTTTTCGGCTGCTGTTGCTGCTGCGTGGCCTGACCGTCCATGCCCGGCATATCCATCCAGCTGGTGGTTGAACGGTGCCGTACGCGCACGGTCCAGGCCAGGTTCCACGCCGCCTTGGGGTCGGCCGGGCGCGGGGGATTGGCAAAATCCTCCTCCGGGCCGAACGCAGTGAGCGTGCCCATGCGGAAATCTTTGCCGGCACTGCGTACTTCAGCGGGGATCATGCAACTGGTGGCGGACGGCGGCAGCACCGTGCGGTCCTTAACCAGCGCCGCGACTTGACCGGGGGTGAGCCAGTCACTTAACCCGCCGCCGAACTGGCGCGAGGCGCTGCTGGTCCACATCACCATATCACCCATTTGCCCGCCCGGTGCCAGTTTCCCGCCAAACACGAACGCGAGATAGCCGGTCGCAGATGGGACCGCGTTCCAGCTCAGCAGGCTCGAGCCACTGGCGTTTTCAGTCGTGGCAGTCTTGAGCGCGGTCATGAAATCCTGGGTCAGGGCAAAGGCCATTTCAGGCGCATAGTTTCCCGCCACGCGATGCGCGCCGATCAGCGAGCTTGCCGCCTTGACCGTCTTGCCATCCTCGGCCGGCCAGCGGCCGAAGGTCTTGCTGTTCTGGAGCGTTGGCCCCCAATCGCGCTGCACCGTGGCAGACCACATTCCCGGCGGCATCTGGCCGACGAACAGTTTGGCAAAGTCGATCACCAGCGGTTGGCCTTTGGGCGCATGTTCGCCGCAGCCCCAGAACACCAGCAGCCGCCCGCTGGGCTTTTGTCCATCGCGCTGACCCGGCAGCTGATCGGTCGGCCCGCGTTCCTGCACCGGCGTGACCAGCGCCACGGATTTTCCCAGCTTGGCCCCGGCTGGCATGAAGTGATCGGCCTTGGGCGCGCCACTGGTGGGGGTTTGGCTGGAACCGAGCCGCAGCAGCAGTTCATGCTGCACCCGGTCACCCCCGCCGCCAAAGGCCATGCTCATTGCGCCGCCCATGCCGCCGCCCATTGCTGCCATGCCCGAGACGGTCCCGGCGCGCACATCATAGCGGGCAACTGGCCCACTGGCCGGTCCGCGCTGTGCGAGCACCGGGATTGCCGCCAGCACCATGATTGCGATTCCGCCAGTGATTGCCAGTCTGCGATTGATAGCCATGACGCCAACCCCTAGTTGCCAATGCCTAAGAACATAGCGGACGCCTTGGTCGAATAGTTGTCAATTGCCGTCATAATATTTGCAGCGCTTTTGTTGTCGGCGCGGCTGGGCTAGGCAGGCCAAATGACCGCTTCCGCGCCCTCAATTCTTGGCCTTGACCGTTCGCTGTCGGGGCGCACCTGGCGCTGGCGCAAGGGCAACATGGATCTGGGCGGCGCTGCGGCGGGTGAGGGAGCGACGCTCGATCACGATCTGGTCACTCAATTGCTGCTGGCGCGCGGGGTGGCCAAGGACGATGTCGAACGCCACCGCAACCCCTCGCTGCGCGCATTCCTGCCCGATCCCTCGGCCTTGCGCGATATGGACGCTGCCGCCGAACGGCTGGCACAAGCGGTGCTGACTGGCGAAACGATGACGGTTTACGGCGACTACGACGTCGACGGGGCGACCAGCGCAGCGCTGCTGATTCGGCTGCTGCGCGCGCTCGGGCTCGAGGCGCAGTATTACATCCCCGACCGCCTGCTCGAAGGTTACGGCCCGTCGGGCGCGGCACTGGTGCGGCTGGCCGAGCAAGGCTCCAGCTTGATCGTCACGGTCGATTGCGGCGCGATGGCGCACGAGGCGCTGGCGATGGCGCATGACGCCGGGGTCGATGTGGTGGTGGTCGATCACCACAAATGTTCGGCGCAGCTGCCGCTGGCCGCCGCACTGGTTAACCCCAACCGCCTCGACGAAAGCGAAATCGGTGCGGCGCACGGCCATCTGGCAGCGGTGGGCGTGGCGTTCCTGCTCGCCATCGCGACCGTGCGTCTGCTGCGCCAGCGCGGCTTTTTCGAAACCCGGGCCGAGCCCGACCTGTTCGCGCTGCTCGATCTGGTCGCGCTGGGCACGGTCGCCGATGTTGCCGCGCTGCACGGGCTTAACCGGGCGTTCGTGGCGCAGGGCCTCAAAGTGATGGCGCGGCGCGAGGGCGTGGGGATGGCTGCGCTGATCGACGCCAGCCGGCTGAGCCGCGCACCGAACTGCTCGGACCTTGGCTTTGCGCTCGGCCCGCGGATCAACGCCGGCGGGCGTGTGGGCGAGGCCACTTTGGGGGTGCGGCTGCTGATTACGGAGGACCCCGACGAAGCCCGCGCGATCGCCGCGCAACTCTCGCAGCTCAACGAAGAACGGCGCGGGATCGAAGCGGTGGTGCAGGAACAGGCCGAAGCGCAGATCGCCAGCCAGCATAACCGCGCGGTGCTGGTGCTGGCCGGGCTCGGCTGGCACCCCGGGGTGATCGGGATCGTCGCCGGGCGGATCAAGGAAAAGACCGGCAAACCCGCGCTGGTGATCGCGCTCGATGCCGATGAACACGGCAACGGCAAGGGCTCGGGCCGCTCCATTGCCGGGATCGATCTGGGCGCCGCGATCATCGCCGCGCGCGAGGCCGGCTTGCTGCTGGCGGGCGGCGGACACGCGATGGCGGCGGGGCTGACCGTAGCGCCGGGCGCACTCGATGCGCTGAGCGCCTGGCTCGACGCGCGATTGGGCGCGGCGATAACCGGCGCGATGGGCAATCAGTCGCTGCTGCTCGACCTCGCGCTGGCCCCCGGCGGGCTCACCCCGGCGCTGGTCGAAACGCTGGAAAGTGCGGGGCCATACGGGATGGGCTGGCCCGGCCCGCGCGTCGCGGTCGGGCCGGTGCGGATGATCAAAGCTGATGTGGTTGGCACCGATCATGTGCGCCTGATCGTGCGCGGCGAAGACGGCGCGAACTTTAAAGCCATCGCGTTCCGGGCGGCCAGCACTGAACTGGGGCAAGCTTTGCTGCACGCCACGCACCACCGGCGGCTGTGGCTGGCCGGACGCGCCAAGATCGACGATTGGTCGAACCGTCCGCAAGCCGAACTGCACGTCGATGATGCGGCGTTTGCCGATTGAGACAAACTCGCCCTAAACACTTGACCCTCTAGGCGGGCTTGCCTAAAGGCGCGGCCTGCTTTCGGCGCAGCCGGCATGGCCTGTTCGTCCAGTGGTTAGGACGCGGCCCTTTCACGGCTGAAACACGGGTTCGAATCCCGTACGGGTCACCATTCTCGCTGCGCCGAAGCAGCATTTGGCTTCTGGTACCGAGGCCCCTTCGTCCAGCGGTTAGGACGCGGCCCTCTCACGGCTGAAACACGGGTTCGATTCCCGTAGGGGTCACCAGCCAGCGCCGCTCAACCCAAGTCACACTATTGTAATGATTGGCAGGCAGCCCTGCGCCTCGTATGGAGCGCTCGCCGATGTTCGCCAACCGCCCCCTTCCCTACCCCGGCATCGTGCTGGCGCTGATCGCCGGGGCGGTGATGCTGGTGGCTGGCAGCAGTATCTGGCTGGCGCTGGGTGTGGTGGCATTGTGGCTGGGATCGCTGTGGCTGACCAGCCCCGAGCCCGAGATTGTCAACCAGCGGATCGACGTCAGCGAAGTATCGCGCGATGCCATACATGAAACAATCGAGCCGGTCGCGCTGCCGCTGCTGCTGCTCGAAGGCACGCGAATCGTCGAGGCCAATGCCGCCGCGCGGGCCGCACTGGGCGAGCACGTGCTGGGCCAGGACGCGCGGATCGCGCTGCGCCATCCCGATGCGATGCGGCTGATCGACCTGCCCGACGGCGCCAGTGTCAGCATCGCCGGCTTCACCGGCAAGCGCAGCCTGTGGCAGCTGACCCGCCGGGCCATCGCCGGGGACCGCTGGATGATTGAACTGGCCGATCGCACCGCCGAATCCGATGTTAGCCGCGCGCACACCGATTTCGTCGCCAATGCCAGCCACGAACTGCGTACGCCGCTCGCCGCGGTGATCGGTTATGCCGAGACGTTGGGCGACGACACCGCTCCGACCGATCGCGAAACCCGGCACCGCTTCGTCGGGATCATCGACCGCGAGGCGCGGCGTATGCTCTCGCTGGTCGAGGATCTGATGACCTTGAGCCACGTCGAGGCAGAGAAGCATGACCGCCCCAGCGAAGCGATCGATCTGGCGCAGCTGGCCGCGCGGGTAGTCGCCGAAGTGTCATCGCTCAAGGGCAAGGAACGCGTCACGCTGGCCGACGCCCAGCCGGGCGCCATGATCCTCGCCGATCCCGGGCAGCTCGAACAGTTGCTGCGTAACCTGATCGACAATGCGCTCAAATACGGGGCCGATGATCAGCCTGTGACGATTACCGTCGTCCGCCAGGATCACGGCCGGGTGCGGCTGGCGGTGTCCGATCACGGCCCCGGCATCGCGCCCGAACACCTGCCGCATCTGACCCGGCGATTCTACCGGACCGATCCCGGGCGCAGCCGCGCATCGGGCGGGACCGGGCTGGGGTTGGCGATCGTCAAGCATATTGTCGAACGGCACGGCGGGACGCTCGATATCACCAGTACGGTTGGGCAAGGAACCTGCGCGGCGGTGCAGTTGCCGCTGCTGACCTAAAATGAAGCTGACAACCCGTTCGTCAGCAGGTGATCGCTGTTAACGGACCAGTTCGGTACGAACCCATGCTGTTGAGGAAGCCGAGATCGATGCTGATTTGCTTGTTCAGCGGCACAGTGATGGAGGCCGCTTTGCGCATCCGCTCGAGATTGAGGACCGTCTGAATTCCAGTCTTGTTGAGGTCGGGAATGGTTTTGTTGCCGACCGAGATCGTGATCTTGCCGACCAATGGCGTGGAAGGCCTTGCGCGGCGGGCGCTGCTGCCCGCTCGGCCTGATGGAGCCAAGCGCCGCAAAGTTGTCAAAATTGACCTGCTCGCGCAATGCAGTGTTCGCGCAATTGGAAAATTGCCGCGGTTGCACTGCGGGTCAAAGGTGGAGCCGAGCCACAGCGTGACCACCTTCGTGATCTGCTGCCACGATCGGTTGGCATGAAGATTTGGTGACACATTGATGGCTGTTAATGTCAAATTTTCGACTGATTGGTGACAATTGCGCTGTGCGCGCGTAATGTCATGGATCTGTCACATAAGCAGGTCAGAGCGCAGGTCAGATAACGCCAAGGGAGCGATTCGCATGACCAGAAAATCTATCCTCGCCTTTACCGCTGCTGTTTCGGCGGCAGCACTGCTTGCGGCGTGCGGTGGCAGCCAGGGTGGCTCACGCGACCAGGTCCGGGCAGTGGGTTCCTCGACCGTGTTCCCGTTCGCCAAGGCCGTGGCGGATTCTCTCGCCAAGTCCAATTCGGCAATCAAGTCGCCGATCATCGAGGGCACCGGCACCGGGGCGGGCATGAAGCTGTTCTGCGCCGGGGTTGGCGTGCAATTTCCCGATATCCAGAACGCCTCGCGCCGCATGAAGAAGAGCGAGTACGACGACTGCGCCAAGAACAAGGTCGACAA
>JANOTT010000161.1:0-52158 GCA_031416535.1 Novosphingobium sp.
GTCACCCAGTCAGCGGTTTCGCAGATCATCGCCAAGCTTGAGGCGGGCCTTGGCACCACCCTGTTCGATCGCTCGCTGCGCCCGCTGGCGCTAACCGCGAGCGGCGCGGCGCTGCTTGAAATGACCACCCGGCTGCTGGCCAGCGCGACCGGAATTGTCAGTGAACTGCGCGACGGGTCGCGCTTGTCGCGCGAGCACATCACCATTGCGCTGTCCGAAAGTCTGGCCAACTTTCTGACCGGGCCGATGCTCGCCCGGCTCGGCCGCCGCGTCGATCGCTGGACGATCCGTTCGGGAATTTCGCAGGATCAGCATCAGGATTTCCTGGCGCGCAAGATCGACGTGCTGATCACCGGCAGCAGCACGCTTGAGCAGGCCGACGGATTTGATCACCATGCGATCTTCAAGGAGCGATTCCTGATCGTTTTGCCCGCCGCTTACAAGGATCCGGTCAGCCCGATCGAGCAACTCGGCAGCCTCCCGTTTATCCGGTATTCGTTGCAGTCAGGCATGGGCCAGACCATCGAACGCCAGCTCGCCCGGTTGAAATGGCTGCCTCCCAAATATGCCGAGATCGATTCGACGCGGCAGCAGTTGAGCGCCGTCGCCGCCGGGCTGGGCTGGAGCATCACCACGCCGCTGTGCGTCGCTGGCCAAGCGCAGATCCTGCCCGAGTTGCGGCTCGAACCGATGACCAGAGGCCACTTTTCCCGCACGGTTCAGGTCGTATCGCGGCGCGGCGATCTGGGCGATCTGGCGCAGCAGATCGCGGTGCTGGCGCGCGAAGTGCTGCGCGATGAGACGTTCGGTGCGTTGCTGGCGGCCTATCCCTGGATCAAAGGGCATCTGGAATGGGTTGATGGTTAGACCTTGACTGGAGGCAAGGCCGGCTGCGCTGTGCTGGCCAACGCCGCCCACAGCCATGGCGCGAAGCTGCGCCAGACCTCGACCTGGAAGCGGGTATCGCTGCGCTTGATCACTACGATCTCAACCGTTTCGTAGATCGTCCGGGTGCCGCGACCGACTGCCATGCGTTCAAGATCGAGCGGACAGCCCGACATCAGCAGTTCGGCGGCGGCCGGACCTTCGATGGCCAGGCCGATCTGGCGTTCGGAAATTTCGGTGATGCTGACGGCTTGCCCCGCGCTGCCGCCCGCCACTGCGCCGATCAGCAGCCACTCGTCGGGGCCAAGCATGACGGCCATGCCCGCAGCGTCATCGCGGACATCGCCGATCTTGGTCGGCAGCTTGACTTGCGCGAAGGCCTGCAAATCCGCCACCTCGCCGCGCAAGCTATAGCGCTTGGTCGCAGCTTCCAGCGCCATCGTGCCGCCCGCAAAGCTGAACGCCTCGATCGGCACCGGATCGATCCGGATCAGCGCCTCAGCCATCGAGCCGTGCTCCTTCAGGGTCGTAAAACACCATCCCGCTGATTACCGCGCGGTGCACCTTGCCGGGCATCGGCACATGGACCGTCTCGCCCATCCGCTGTTTGCCGCCCTCGACCACGGCCAGCGCGACCGAGCGGCCAAGCGCCTCGCTCCAATAGCTTGAGGTGACATGGCCGACCATGGTCATTGGCACCGCCTGATGCGCATCGAACACGATCTGCGCGCCTTCCTCCAGCACTTCGGCCGGGTCTTCGGTCAGCAACCCGACCAGCTGCTTGCGGCCCGCAGCGATCAGATCGGGCCGGGCGAGCGAGCGTTTGCCGACAAAATCGGGCTTCTTCTTGCCCACCGCCCAATCCAGCCCAGCATCGAACGGGGTTACCGTGCCATCGGTATCCTGGCCAACGATGATATAGCCCTTCTCGGCGCGCAGAATGTGCATCGTCTCGGTGCCATAGGGCGTGATGGCATAGTCCGCGCCGGCCGCCATGAGGCGCTCCCACACAGCCCGGCCATAGGCGGCGGGAACATTGACTTCAAACCCCAGCTCGCCGGTGAAACTGACCCGGAACAGCCGGGTCGGAATGCCGCAGATATGCCCTTCGCGGATTGCCATATGCGGAAATGCCGCGGGCGAAAGATCGATATCATCGACCAGCTTGGCCAGCACTTTGCGGGCATCAGGCCCGTTCAGTGCGATCACCGCCCACTGCTCGGTAGTGCTGGTGAGCCACACCTTCAGATCTTGCCATTCGGTCTGAAGATAGTCCTCCATCATATTGAGAACACGGGCTGCACCCCCGGTCGTGGTGGTCAAATGGAACCGATCGGGCGCCAGCCGTGCGCTGACCCCGTCGTCCATGATGAAACCGTCTTCCTTGAGCAGCAGGCCATAGCGGCACCGCCCCGGCTCAAGCGCCTTCCACGGGTTGGTGTACATGCGGTTGAGGAATTCGGCCGCATCCGGCCCGGTCACTTCGATCTTGCCCAGCGTCGAGGCATCGAAGATCCCGACCGAAGCGCGGGTGGCACGGCATTCGCGGCGGGTGGCGGACGCCATATCCTCACCAGCATTGGGGAAGTACCGCGCGCGGCGCCACTGAGCGACATTCTCGAACACCGCGCCTTGTTCGTCGGCCCAGCTGTCGATGGTGGTTTTACGTGTCGGCTGAAACAGCGCGCCCTGGTGGTGCCCGGCCAGCGTCCCGAAGGTCTGCGGCGTGAAGGGCGGACGGAAGGTGGTGAGCCCCATGGCTGGCGCGGGCTTGCCCAGCATACCTGCGGCAATGCCCATCCCGTTGATGTTCGAAGTTTTGCCCTGATCAGTCGCCATGCCGGTGGTGGTGTAGCGCTTGACGTGCTCGATCGAACGGAACCCTTCGCGCACTGCCAGCCGGATATCCTTGGCGCAGACATCGTTCTGAAAGTCGACGAAGGCCTTGATCCGGGCCGGGTCGCGGTCGGTTGGCAGCGCGGCAATATTGCTTCCGCTGCCAAAATCCCAATCGCCCGCGCAAGCGCCCACACTGCGGCATTTTTCGCTCGCTTGATCGGGCACAAACGCCCCCAGATCATCGCGCCAGACGATCGTGCCCTTGCTGTGCGACCACAAATGGATGCTCGGGGTCCAACCGCCCGCCATCAGTACCGCATCGCAAGCGATCATCTGGCTGTGGCCACCCCTGCCCGTATCATCGAAGGGCGTGACACGCGCTGCACGCACAGCCTTGCCGCCGCTTACGTCAGTGACGGCCGACGACAGCTTGACCGGGATACCCAGCGCGCCGGCCCTTGCAATCAATTCGGGCGCGACTGCGGCGCGGATATCGACAATCGCCGCAACCTTGATGCCCGCTGCGGCGTGATCGAACGCGGCCTGCCAGCCGCTGTCATGGCTCGCCATCACGAGCAGCGCGCGACCCACGCTGATCCCGTAGCGATTGAGCCAGGTCCGCGCAGCGCTCGCCAGCATCACGCCCGGCGTGTCATTGCCCGCAAACACCAGCGGCCGCTCGATCGCGCCCTGTGCCAGCACCACCTCGGCGGCGCGAATCCGCCACAGCTTCTCGCGCGGGCCAACCGCGCCGGGCGGCAAGTGATCGGTCAGTCGCTCGGCCGCGCCTATGAAATTGTCATGGTAATAACCGAAAGCGGTCGTGCGGCACAGAATTCGGACGTTGGGTGTTTGCTGTAGCGTAGTGACGCTCTGCGCAAGCCACGGCCACTGGACCGGATCGGCCAAGGCCCCGCCACCCAGCTCGCCCTGCTCATCAATCAGGATCACCCGCTGCGCCGGGTCCGCCGCCGCCGCCAAGGCTGCCTCGATCCCCGCCGGGCCAGCGCCCACAATCAGCACATCGCAATGCGCATAGGCTGCGGCATAGTGGTCCGGGTCAGGCGCATCGGGAGCTTCGCCCAGCCCGGCCAGTCGGCGGATGGCCGGCTCGTACAGCTTTTCCCAAAAGCTGCGCGGCCACATGAAAGTCTTGTTGTAAAAGCCTGCGGGAAACAGCGGGCTGAGCAGGTTGTTGATCGCCGCCAGGTCAAAGCGCAGGCTGGGCCAGCGGTTCTGGCTGGCCGCGGCCAACCCCTCGTAAAGCTCGACCTGTGTCGCGAGCAGATTGGGCGTGCGGCGTGCCGGTCCGCGATCGATCGAAACCAGCGCGTTGGGTTCCTCCGACCCGGCCCCGACCAGTCCGCGCGGGCGGTGGTATTTGAATGAGCGGCCAACCAGATTCACACCATTTGCGAGCAAGGCCGCCGCCAGCGGCTCGCCAGAAAAACCGCTGAAATGCTTGCCATCAAACGTGAATCTTACTGCGCGGTCGCGGCCAGTCCGGCCGTTGCCCGCGATCCGGTAGCCGCTCATCGCCGCGGTTCCCCGGCTTTGTAGGTGGTCTCGAACTTGTCGCTCACCGTATCGCGCACCGCGTTGAAAAACCGCCCGCAGCCGTGGAGATGCCGCCAGCGTTCATGGTGGCGCCCGCGCGGGTTGGCGCGGATGAACAGATAGTTCTCCCAGTCCGCATCGCTCTGGCCCGATGGATCGAGCGGGCGGGCGATGTGCGCCTGTCCGGCGTTGGCGAACTCGATTTCGGGGCGCGTTTCGTTGCAATAGGGGCAGTGGATAAGGATCATGTCAGTGCGCCACCGCGGCAGCGGCCGCTTCGTCGATCAGGCGGCCACCCCGGAACCGGTCGAGGTTGAACGGCGCGTTGATCGGGTGCGGTTCATCCTTGGCCATGGTGTAGGCGAGCAGATCGCCCGCACCCGGCGTGGCCTTGAATCCGCCCGTGCCCCAGCCGCAATTGACATAGAGCCCCGGCACCGGGGTCTTGCCCAGGATCGGCGAACGATCAGGCGTGACATCGACAATCCCGCCCCAGCTGCGCAGCATCCGCATCCGGCTGAAAATCGGGAAAATCTCGTTGATGGCCGCCAGAGTGTGTTCGATGATGTGCAAGGCGCCGCGCTGCGAATAGCTGATATACTGATCGGTCCCGGCGCCGATCACCAGTTCGCCCTTGTCCGACTGGCTCATGTAGGCGTGGACCGTGTTCGACATCACCACGCAGGGGAAAATCGGCTTGACCGGTTCCGAGACCAGCGCCTGAAGCGGATAGCTTTCGAGCGGGAATTTAAGCCCGGCCATTTCCATCACGACTGAGCTGTTGCCCGCCGCCGAAACACCGACCCGCCCAGACTTGATCGCGCCGCGCGTGGTTTCTACGCCAGTCACGCGGCCATCCGGGCCGCGATTGATCGCCGTGACTGCGCAATTCTGGATGATATCGACCCCCAGCGCAGCCGCGCCGCGGGCATAGCCCCAGGCCACGCTATCGTGCCGCGCGGTCCCGCCGCGGCGTTGCAGCGCGGCCCCCAGCACTGGATGCCGCGCGCCCGGATCAATGCTGAGCGGCGGGCAATAAGCCTTGGCCTGTTGCGGGGTTAGCCATTCGTTGTCGACACCGTTAAGCCGGTTGGCGTGGATGTGGCGTTTGAAGCTCTGCACATCGTGGACATTGTGCGCGAGCATCATCACACCGCGTTTGGAATACATGACGTTGTAATTCAGTTCCTGGCTCAGCCCGTCCCACAGTTTGACCGCGTGATCGTAAAGATGCGCGCTTTCGTCATAGAGATAGTTGGAGCGGATGATCGTAGTGTTGCGGCCGGTGTTGCCGCCGCCGATCCAGCCTTTTTCCAGTACCGCGACATTGCGGATGCCGTACTTCTTGGCGAGGTAATAGGCCGCCCCCAGCCCGTGCCCGCCGCCGCCGACGATAATCGCGTCGTAGTGCGGTTTGGGCGCGGCATCGGGCCATTGTTCGGGCCAGTCGCGGTGCGCGTTAAGCGCCTTGGCGAACAGGTTGAGCGCGCTGAACCGGGTCATCGGGCAACCTTTTCAAGCGCCGCCAGGCTTTGCCCCACGTAGTATTCCTTGAAATGCTCAACCAGCTTTTCTTCGGGGGCATAAGGCCCTTGCCGGTAACCGTCGGTCAGAATGCCCTGATGATTGAGCGCAGCCAGATAGCCGTCCTGCAGATTGGTCGCGCGCCACACGGCGGTCAGATTTTCAACCTGATAGTCGGTCCCCTCCACCGCATCTTCGTGGACCAGCCAACTGCTGCGCAACAGCGTTTTGTCAGCCGCGAGCGGGGTGAGCGCGAAGGTCATCACATGGTCGCAGCAGAAGTGGTTCCAGTTGTTGGGTTCGGTCCAGATCGACAAGCTGGAAGTCTCCGGCGTTTTGAACGGGCCAAGCAATTTCTGTGACGCAACCTGACCATCGAGCGTTTGCGAAACCGCGCCATTGGCCAGCGCCAGTCGCGCGATCCGGTGCCACCAGTGACCGGGAAATTCGATCAGGTCATGATCAATCCCAAGCGCCTGCCACTCCGCGCGCTTGGCCGCGTTATGCGCCAGAGCTGCGGCCCCGGCGTTGCCATCTTCGGGTAAGCCTTTGCCAAAGCCGCTGTTGCCCAGGCACGAGACCAGCTCGGGATGGTTCGCATCGCAGTGATAGCACTCGCGGTTGTTCTCCATCACCAGCTTCCAGTTGGCGTTCTCGATCAGATCGTCCTGCACCGCGACCTTGCAGTGTTCGAGATCGAACAGGCCGATCTGCGCGGTGATGTCGGCCTTGACCTGGCTCATGTCGGGCGGATCGTCGCTCAGGCAGACGAAGATCAGCCCGCCGACATTCTCCAGCGCAACTGGGGTCAGGCCGTGCAACTGCTTGTCGAAGTCTGGCCCCATGTTGCGCGCACCCAGCAGCGAGCCATCAAGATTGTACGTCCATTGATGGTACGGGCAGATCAGCTTGGCCGCGTGGCCCTGCTGCGCCTCGCACACCCGCGCGCCGCGATGCCGGCAGGTGTTGAAGAAGGCGCGGACCTCACCATCCTTGCCGCGCACGATGATGACCGAATTGTGCGCCAGTTCGAACAGGAACCAGTCACCCGGCTGCTTGATATGCGCGACAGTGCAGGCAAACAGCCACACACTGGGCAGCAGCACCTGTGTATCGAACGCAAAAGCTTCCTGCCCGACGTAGAGTTGCTGCGGCAGCGTATGGCCCTTGCGGTCCTGACGCAGCAGGCGTTCGATGTTGGCAAAGCGCGCGGTCATCCGCGCAGCCGGTCGTTGGCTGGGTCGAACGGTGAATCGGCGATGATCGTCGCCCGGTAATCGGTGCCCAGGATAGCGATGTCGAAGTTTGCCCCCATCTGCGCCAAGCTTGGCGGCAGCATGGCGATCGCCAGCGACTTGCCGGTGCGCCAGCCATAGCCCCCCGAGGTCGCCCGGCCAACCAGTTCGCCATCGCGGAAAATCGCTTCGGACCCGCGCGCGTCGGCATCGGTGACGCCGTGCACTTCCATCGTCACCAGTTGCCACTTGTCACCGGCTTCATGCGCCGAAAACAGGGCTTCGCGGCCCAGGAACGCCGATTTCTTGGTGCTGATGAACCGATCAAGCCCGCTTTCGTAGGCCGAGTACTCGATCGACAGTTCGCGCGGGATCAGCTTGTAGCCCTTCTCCAGCCGCATCGAATCCATCGCCTTAATGCCAAACGGCTTAAGCCCGAACTCTTCTCCTACCGCAAACAGCTGGTCGAAGATGTAATTCTGCATTTCGATCGGATGGTGGATTTCCCAGCCCAGCTCACCCACGAAGTTGACCCGCAGTGCCTCAACCTGCGCGATACCCAGGCTGATCGTCTTGCCGGTCAACCACGGGAAGGCGGCGGTCGACAAATCTGTATCGGTCAGCCGGGCAAGAATGTCGCGCGATTTCGGCCCGGCCAGCACCAGCACGCCCATCGCAGTGGTCAGCCGTTCGAACTCGACCGAGCCATCGCGTGGCATGGCCTTGCGCAGGTAATCGTGGTCATGCCGCTCATAGGCGCCGGCCGAAACCAGGAAGAAGCTGTCATGGCCTTCCTTGTAAACGGTGAACTCGCTGCGCACGCCGCCCCGCGTGGTCAGCAAGTACGACAGCGTTACGCGCCCGATCTTTTTGGGCACGGCATTGGTCAGCAGTCCGTCGAGCCAGTCTGCGGCGCCCGGCCCGGAAATGCGGCATTTGGCAAAGGCGCTCATATCGAGCAGGCCCGCATTCTCGGTGACATTGCGGCATTCCGCGCCGACGTGTTCGAAGTAGTTGGAGCGCCGGAACGACCATTTCTCGCGGATCGGCTCGCCGTCCGCCGCGGGATGATTGTGGTTCAGTAGCACATCGGGCCGGGCCAGATCGGCATCGTTCAAACTGTAGCCTGGCGGGGCAAACCAGTTCGGACGCTCCCAGCCAAAGACGGTGCCGAACACCGCGCCACGCGCCTTCATCCGGTCATAGCACGGCGCACGGCGCAAGCCCCGCGCGGCTTCGCGTTCCTCGTCAGGATAGTGCACGGTAAAGACCTTGGCATAGGCCTCCTGGTTCTTCTCGATCAGGTAGCCGCGCCCGGCATAGTCGCCAAAGCGGCGCGGATCGACGCCCATCATGTCAATCGTCGGCTCGCCTTCGACGATCCAGTGCGCCAGTTGCCACCCCGCCCCGCCCGCTGCGGTCACTCCAAAGCTGTGGCCTTCGTTGAGCCACAGGTTGCGGCGGTTCCACGCCGGGCCGACGATCGGCGACCCGTCGGGGGTATAAGCGATCGCGCCGTTGTAAACGCGCTTTACGCCGACCTCGCCAAAGGCCGGCACGCGCTCGATTGCGGAGAGGATGTAAGGCTCAAGCCGGTCGAGCGCATCGGGGAACAGCTCGTATTCGGACGTTGCCGCCGGGCCATCGACATAGCAGGCCGGCGCGCCCACTTCATAAGGCCCAAGCAGCAAGCCGCCGGCTTCCTCGCGCATGTACCAGCTTGAATCGGATTCGCGCAGCACGCCCATTTCGGGCAGGCCAGCCGCGCGCCGGGCCATGATCGCCGGGTGCTGTTCGGTCACGATATACTGGTGCTCGACCGGAATGACCGGAATATCGAGGCCGACCATCGCGCCGGTCTGCCGTGCGAAATTGCCACTGGCGAAAACCACGTGTTCGCAGGTGATTTCCCCCTGATCGGTCGTCACCAGCCATTCACCGCCGGGCTGTTGCGCAACCGCCGTCACCGCCGTGTTGCGATAGATTTCCGCTCCGCGCTGCCGCGCTCCGCGTGCCAGCGCCTGCGTGAGATCGGCCGGTTGAATATAACCATCGGCGGGATGCTGGATCGCGCCGATGATCCCGTCCATATTGGCCAGCGGCCAGATCTCTTTGACTTGCGCCGGGGTCAGGAAATTGGTTTCCACGCCGATCGTCTGCGCGACCCCAGCGTAGTAACGGTATTCATCCATCCGGTCCGGCGTGCGCGCCAGCCGGATGTTGCTGACCTGGCTGAAGCCGACGCTGAGTTCGGTCTCGGCCTCCAGCGAGGGATAGAAGCCGACCGAATACTTGTGCAGTTGCCCGACCGCATAGCTCAGGTTGAACAGCGGCAAGAGCCCGGCGGCGTGCCAGGTCGAGCCCGACGTCAGCTCCTTGCGTTCGACCAGCACGACATCCGACCACCCTAGCTTGGCCAGGTGATACAGCGTGCTGACGCCGACCACGCCGCCGCCGATTACCACAACTCTTGCTGTCGATTTCATCGAAGTCCCTTGCGCTGGCGGCAGTCCATTCGCCCTCGCTTTACGCCAGCACCGTCAAACATCGCAACGCTGACCGGTGCAGCGGCAACTATGTTAGAAATTCTAATTGGATGGATAACCTTGCATCCGGCATGGGCGCGGGTAGGAAACCGGGCCAAACCTTGGCTAGACCCGACGACGTTGAAGGAATGCGCAGCTATGGGCGAAGCCCTCATCAGCACGGACACCCATCCGGACACCAGTCTGGTCGCCACGCTTGAGACGCTTGATGCGCGGCTGCGCTGGCTGGCATCGTGGACGATCCATAATGCGAACCATCTGCGCGATAGCCGCGACGGCTTGAAGGTCGGCGGACACCAGGCCTCCTGCGCCTCGATCTCGGCGATCATGACGGTGCTCTATTTTCATGCGCTGGGCGCAAACGACAAGGTTGCGGTCAAGCCGCATGCTGGCCCCGTGCTCCACGCGATCCATTATCTGCTCGGCAATCAGGACCTTGCGCAGTTGAAGAACTTTCGCGGACTGGGCGGCGCGCAAAGCTATCCTTCACGCACCAAAGACCAAATCCCGGTCGATTATTCGACCGGCTCGGTTGGCCTTGGCGTCGCGATCACCGCCTTCGCCAGCCTGGTGCAGGATTACCTGATCGCGCACGGCCAACTGGCCCAAGCCGATACCGGGCGGATGATTGCGCTGATGGGTGATGCCGAACTGGATGAGGGCAACATCTACGAAGCGCTGATCGAAGGCTACAAACACGATTTGCGCAATTGCTGGTGGGTGGTCGATTACAACCGCCAATCGCTCGACGCGACCACCGCCGACCGGATGTTCCGCCGGTTCGACGATATTTTCGAAACCTGCGGCTGGCGGGTGCTGACGCTCAAGTACGGCAAGCGCCAGCTTGCCGCGTTCAACAAGCCGGGTGGGCGCGCGCTGCAGGACTGGATCGACACCTGTCCCAACGCCGATTTTGCCGCCTTGACCTATCAAGGCGGCGCGGCCTGGCGCACCCGCCTGCTGCACGATATCGGCGGCAAAGCCCGGTTTGCCAAACTGCTGGAAAGTTATGACGACCCCGCGCTTGCCGATTTGATGACCAATCTGGGCGGCCATTGCATCGAAACCCTGATCGAGGCGTTTGCCTCGGCGCAGGATGAACGCTGCACGATGTTTATTGCTTATACGGTCAAAGGCTATGGCTTGCCGTTTGCGGGGCATAAAGACAATCACGCTGGTCTGATGAACCCCGGGCAGATCGAGGGTCTGCGCGACGGCATGGGGATCGCCGCGGGCGAGGAATGGGAGCCTTTTGCCGGCCTGGGTGACAATGCCGCAGCCGCGCTGGCCGCGCTGATCGCCGCCTCGCCGCTCAATCGCACCCGCAAGGAAGTGATGCCGGCCGCAGTGCCGGTGCCGGCAACGCTCCAAGTTCCGGCCACCCTGGTCCAATCGACGCAGGCCGCGTTCGGCAACATCCTGCTCGCGCTGGCCAAATCAGATCAGCCGCTGGCCGACCGGATCGTCACCACTTCGCCCGATGTCACGGTTTCGACCAACCTGGGCGCCTTCGTCAACCAGCGCGGGCTGTTCCGGCGGCAGGAACTGAAGGATGTGTTTCGCGCGGCCAAGATCCCCTCGGCGCAGAAATGGTCGGGCGACGGCGCCGGGCAACATATTGAACTGGGGATTGCGGAGAACAACCTGTTCCTGTTGCTCGCCGCGCTCGGCCTCTCGGTGCCGGTGTTCGGTACGCGGCTGATCCCGATCGGGACGGTCTATGATCCGTTCATTGCCCGCGGGCTCGATGCGCTCAACTACGCCTGTTATCAGGATGCGCGGTTCATGCTGGTGGCAACACCGTCGGGCCTGACGCTGGGGCCCGAAGGCGGCGCACACCAATCGATCAATTCACCGCTGATCGGGATCGGCCAACCCGGGCTCACCTACTTCGAGCCAGCCTATGCCGACGAGCTCGCGCTGATCATGCAATGGTCGTTTGAACACCTGCAGGCCGAACACGGCGGCTCGGTGTACTTGCGGCTGACCACCCGGGCGATCGATCAGACCCCGCGAGCCGATACCGCCTGGCAGGCCGATGCGCTGAAGGGTGGATACTGGCTTAAACCGCCCGCCCCCGGATCAAGCGCGGCGGTGGTCTTTACCGGGGCGATCGTGCCCGAGGCGCTGCAGGCGTGGGAGGCGATGCGCGATGACTTCCCCGGGCTCGGCGTGCTAAATGTAACGTCGCCCGATCTGCTGCACCGCGGTTGGTCGGCGGCGCGCGCCGCGCGTTGGAACGGGAAGCAAACCGCCGGGCTCAGCCACGCTGAGACCCTGCTGGCGCCGCTTGCCAGCGATGCCGGACTGGTGACGATCATCGATGGCTCACCCTCGGCCTTGTCATGGCTGGGCGGCGTGCGGGGCATGCGCACCAGCCCGCTGGGGGTCGACCGCTTCGGCCAGACCGGCGACCTGCCCGACCTCTACCGCGAATACCGCCTCGACGCCGAAGCGATCGTCGACGCCATGGCCGAACTGTTTCGTGCATGCAGATGAAAGACGTTGGTAGCGGAGGAGGGATCGACAAATGGAGTATATCTTATTGTTTTAAATTGATATTTTTCCAAGTCTGTGGAAGGATACCCCCATCGCTACCCCCGCAAATTCGATGCGGTAGAACGGTCTCTTTGCGCGATGGGTCTAGTCTGGCGTTCGGTCGCCCTTTGCATAACGCCGGAGCCGCTTTGCAGCCGCAGCAAGGCAGTCACCCGTCACATCCGCTCAGACGCGGAGCCTGACCGTCTTCAACCATGATCTCTAGTGCGCCGCCGCAAGGTGAATGATAGCTTGTTTGAATTGCAGCAATAACGCGCGCCACTGCGCTGGCTTCAACAATGGCTACGACTGCACCGCCGAAACCGCCGCCGGTCATGCGTGCACCGCCTGCCGAGCCGATTTCCGCATTTAGGCATTCGACCAAGTCATCGACAGCGGGAACACTGACCGCGAACAGGTCGCGCAGCGAAGCATGGCTGGCGCGCATCGTCTCGCCCACGGCGACAAGATCCGCGTGCTCGAACGCGGCTATTGTCGCCTCTGTGCGCGCAATCTCGTTCACGACATGGGTTGCGCGATGACGCACTGTTTCGTCAAGCTTGGCATCCTCAACCATGGCGATCGTGGCGTCGCGCAGCATCGGGATGCCCAGGGCGGCCGCCGCCGTTTCGCAATCGCGGCGGCGCTGGTTGTAATGCCCGTCGACTAACCCGCGCCGAACCCCCGACTGGACAATCATCACCGCCCAGCCGAGTGGCAGCGGGACTATGCGCGTAGCGAGGCTGCGACAGTCGAGCAGCAGCGCGCTGCCGGGTGTGCCTGCGGCAATCGCCATCTGGTCCATGATCCCGCACTGGACCCCTGCCCAGCGGTGCTCTGCAGCTTGGGCGGCGAGCGCGAGTTCGTCCGGCGCGGGGTCGGGCGCGCCATCCGCAGCGGCCAGCGCCCGCCCCAGCGCGACGCACAACGAGGCGGAAGAGGACAACCCCGAGCCGCGCGGGATCGATCCCGCGATCGCCAGTTCCGCGCCGCCGACCGGTAAGCCTGCTACCCCCATCTCGGCTGTCATTCCGCGCAGATAGGCGCGCCAATCCACCGGCTCGACTGGTTCGGGCGAGGCCATTCTGAAACGGTCCCGCGCTTCGCCCAAATCAAGCGCGACCGCGCAAATCTCGTCGCCCGAGCGCGCCCGCCAAGCCACCGCCGTGCCCGCCGCAATCGGCATCGGCAAAACCAGTCCGTCGTTGTAATCGACATGCTCCCCCATAAGATTGACGCGGCCGGGCGCGAAGGTCACGCCATCCGGAGCATGGCCATAGTTACGGACAAAGCCGTCGATCGTGCGCTGGATAAGAGTCATCCTACCGTCACAGCACGCAGCCGCTCCGCAGCGCTTTCTGGTGTGATATCGCGCTGCGTTTCTGCGAGAAGCTCGAACCCGACCATATGCTTCCTGATCGTCGCCGAGCGCAGCAGCGGCGGATAGAAGTGCGCGTGGAGCCGCCAATGCGCCGTGTCGGCTCCCAGCGAATGAGGCGCTCCGTGCCACCCCATGGAGTAAGGAAAGTCGCAACCGAACAATCCGTCGTAACGCTGGAGCAAGCGCGACAGGATTTGCGCCAACGCCGCACGTGCAGCGGGTGCCAGCTCCTCCAGCCTGCTTACGTCATCGCGCGCGATCAGCAGGGTCTCGAACGGCCACGCCGCCCAGTGCGGGACCACCGCCAGCCAGTGCGCGTTGGCTTCGATCATGCGCTCCCCTGCGGCCAGCTCGGCAGCTGCGACATCGCCAAGCAGGACGGTGCCTTTCTCCTCAATCCAGTCGCGCTGGTGCCGTTCTTCGCGGGCGACCAGTTCGGGGATGAAATCGCTCGCCCAGACCTGCCCGTGCGGATGCGGCGAAGAGGCACCCATCATCGCGCCCTTGTTCTCGAACAACTGCACATGCGCCCGGCGCGCGCCGAGCTCGGCGGAGAGGTCGCACCACGTTTCGACCACGCGTGCGATCGCGCCGGGGCCAAGCCGGGCGAGCGTTGCGCCGTGATCGGGGGCAAAGCAGATCACCCGCGCTTCACCGGTGGCGGGCATCGTTTCAAACAGGCCTTGCGGCTCGTCGGTGGTGCCGCCCTCATCGAGCAAGGCGGCAAAGTCATTGGCGAAGGTGTAAGTACCGACATAGGCCGGGTTGACCGCGCCGCTGGCGCGGGTGTTGCCCGGACAGAGGTGACAGGCAGGGTCGTGTGCCGGTGGGGGTGGCATACCAGGCGGTGCCGCCTCCCCTTGCCAGGGCCGCTTGGCGCGATGCGGCGAGACCAATAGCCATTCGCCGGTCAGCAGATTGCGGCGGCGGTGGGGAAAGTCAGCCAGCGTCGAGCGGTCACTCATGGTAGTTCAGGCCAACCGTCGCGCCACACCAGGTTGCGGACCAGCATGACGCGGCGCGAATTGACGTCATCGCTATCGCGCGTCCGCGACCGGTTCACGTCGACCGCGTGATACACGATACGATCGATACCGCGGTGTTTGATCGTCGAATTGTGTCCCGGGGCGATCCAGCGACTATCCGCCTCGAGGATCACTCCGCCGCGCCCGGGTTTGACCACGAAAGGCCCGGTCGCATTGCGCGATCGCGCGACCATCACCGCGTAGTGCGCCTGCGGCCCGCAGCAATTGTCGCCCGAAAAGAACAGGTAATACCAGCCTGCGCGGCGCATGACCCAGGCCCCTTCGACCAGGCGGCGATAGTTTGCCGGGTCGTCGGTTTTGACCACTTCGACCAGACTAACCGGCGCGCTTCCCGGCGCAAACGAGAGCCGGTCGGCGGCCAGTTCCTGAACCTTGATTGGCCCGAACCCGGATCCCCAATAAAGCAGCCTGCGTCCCGTGGCGGGATCGTCGAAGGCCATCGGATCGATATTGACGAAGCCTTCGCCGCACACCAGCGGGTGACCCATATCGGTAAACGGACCCTCGGGCCGCAGCGCGGTCGCCACGGCCAGACACAGGCCGCGCTTTGGATCGTCCAGCGCAGCGTCCGGCTTGGCGGAATAATACAGGAAGTAATGTCCGCCGTGTGCGGCAACGTGCGGAGCCCAGAACTCTTGCGTGCGGCTGGCCCAGCGCGGCTTGGCCGGAAGCGCATCGCCCAGCTGCTCCCACGCGGCAAGGTCACGGGATCGTGCAACCTGGATATTGATGGTCCCGGTCTGGCGCACCGACTGCGTGGCGTAGGCATAGTAATAGCCGTCGCTCGCCCGAAGCACCGCGGGATCAGGAAAGTCCGAGTCGAGAGCTGCAACCTCGGCCGCGGCGGAGCGAGAGTCCGCCTGTGGACCCGCGCAAGCTGCCAGCAGCCCGACAAGCCAAAGCCTCGCAATCCACTTGATCATCCCGCATCCTCCAAAGTTGTGAACGTCCAGCCGATGACATTCCGGTAGGTGTCGCCCGGATCGAGCCGGATCGAACCGAATGATGGCTGGTTCGGGGTATCGGGGAAGGCTTGCGGCTCGAGCGCGATGAAATCACCCATGCGGACCAGGCGGCCGTCCTGCCGCCGGGTGGAGCCATCGAAAAAATTGCCCGAATAGAACTGCAGACCGGGCTGGTTGCTGTCCAGCGTCAGCACGCGGCGGGACAGCGGATCGATCAGCTGGGCGACCGGGCGCACAGCCGCTTGCGGATCAACGCGAAGCAGCCAATTGTGATCGTACCCGCGAGCCAGAAAAAGCTGGTCATCGGATCCGCCGCGAACGCGCTGGCCGATCCGCGTGGACTGGCGGAAATCAAAGGGCGTCGCATCGACCGCGCGCATCTCCCCGGTCGGTATCAGACGCTCATCGACTGGCAGATATTGGTCGGCAGGGATGGTCAACAGGTGGTCCATGGCGCTCCCGTCGCCTCGGTCGCCTCCCAGATTCCAGTAGGCGTGGTTGGAGATATTGACGAGTGTCGGGGCATCGGTGCTCGCCAGATATTCCACGCCAAGGCGGTTGTTGCGGTCCAGCGTATAGGTCGCGGTGATGTCCAGATTGCCCGGAAACCCTTGGTCTCCGTCACAGCTGGTGTGGGCCAAAGTCACACTATCAGGACTGGTGCGCTCGACCCTCCAGTTGGCCCGGTCGAACCCTTGCCGCCCCCCGTGCAAGGCATTGCCCCCATCATTGGGCTCGATCCGGAACTCTTTCCCGCCGAGCATGAATTTTCCGCCAGCGATCCGGTTTGCTACCCGTCCGACGGTCGCACCGGCATATTGAGCGTTGCCCAAATAGCCCTCGAGCGTGGCGTATCCCAGAGTCATTTCGTCACGGCCGCCCTGCCTGCCTGGCAAAGTTACCGATTGGATCGCAGCACCGTAGCCGATGATGGTCACCGCCATGCCGTTACTGTTGGTCAAGGTGACCGCCGCGACCTTGTCACCCGAGGGCAGGTATCCGAATGTGCCGTCCTGCCCGCTGTCCATCTGGCCCGCTTCATGGTTGGTTAAGTCGTATTTATATGATTATATATCGCGGTCGGCAACCGCGCCCGTCACTTGCTTGTCCGGAGGCTTTTTTGCGTAACTTTTTATCCCTTGTACTGGCTCTGTTTGCTGGTTCAGCCTTGGCCGAGCAGCCCGTCCAGCCGTTTGTTCCCGTCTTTGAAACCGATTTCGCGGACGCCTTTATCTTGCGACACGGCACCGAATTTCTCGGCTATGCGACCAATGCGCAGGGCGACAAAGCCAATGTGCCGATGGCCCGTTCGACCAACCTGATCGATTGGCAGACCATCCGCGACGGCAAGCAGTTGCACGATGCCATGCCCGTGTTGCCGCCTTGGGCGCGCTCCGGGCTGACGTGGGCGCCCGAAGTCATCCAGACGGCAACCGGCTATGTCCTGAACTTTACCGCGAGAGACAAGCGCAGCGAGCTGCAGTGCGTCGGTGCCGCATTCAGCCGCGATCCGCTCGGCCCGTTTGTCTCGGCCGCGACCCAGCCGCTGGTATGCCAGACCGAACTTGGCGGAACGATCGATTCGCACGCTTTCCGCGATGCCGACGGCAAGCTTTACCTGTATTTCAAAAGTGACGCGAACAATCCCAAGTTCGGCAAGAAAACCGACATATTTGTGCAAAGGCTCAGCCCCGACGCGCTGTCCGTAGTTGGCGAGCCGGCGGCTTTGCTGCGCAACGATACAGCGTGGGAAGCCCATGTGATCGAAGCGCCGACGATGGTTCGGCACGGAAAAAGCTATTTCCTGTTTTTTTCTGCGAACCATTATGGCTGGGAAAAGGATCAGAAGTTGTCGCCTTACGCCATCGGTTACGCCCGTTGCAGCGGTCCGATGGGTCCGTGCGTCGATGCCCCCGAAAATCCCGTATTGCACAGCTATAAGGATCGGCAGGCGGGCTGCCTGAGCGGTCCGGGCCACCAGAGCGTGTTCGACGTCGGCGGGCGGCAGTTCATTTCGTTCCACGCCTGGGCGGCGACCCGCGGCTGCCGCAAGTTCGACAGTCGGCGCTACCTGTATATCGCGCCGCTATTGTGGGAAGGCGATACACCGAAGATCGGTAACAGCCTTAGGCCCCGGTAGGCGCCGCAGCGAGCACGCGGGAAATGAAATCCGCGTGCGTCGGCATGTGTTCGGCCATCCCGCTGTAGCTCAGGCGCATTTTGTCGAGCGCTTCGCTTATAGTGTTCGCGTCGATCGCCTCGACTGCCGGCTCAGTTTGCGTTGGAACGATACTTTGCCCAAGGAGGACGGCAACCCAACTCGCAGTGCCGAACAATTCCCGGCCTTCGCGGAACAGGCGTCCCTTCGTTTGCCAGAGTTCGAGCTTGCTTGCCAAGCTGTCGGGCACAGTCATGGTCCGGCAATCGTTCCAGAAATCGGAGTCGTCGCGCCGCGTCGCCTTGTAGTGCAAAATCACGAAATCGCGGACATCCTCGAACACTTCGGCCATCTGGCGGTTGTATTCGTTGCGCTCGATCGAGTCGAAGCGGCAGTCGGGAAACAGTGCAAGGAGCTTTGCGATACCGCTTTGAATGAGGTGGATGCTGGTCGATTCCAGTGGCTCGACAAAGCCGTTCGACAGACCGAGCGAGACGACGTTCGCGTTCCAGGCAAGGCGCCGACGCCCCGCGGTGAAGGAGAGATGCCTTGGTTCGGCGAGAATTTCGCCTTCAAGGTTGTTACGCAGCAACGCCTCGGCTTCGCTGCTCGGCAGATGCGCGCTTGAATAGACCAGGCCGTTGCCCATCCGGTGCTGGAGCGGGATCCGCCATTGCCAACCGGCGGCGCGTGCCGTGGACCGAGTGAAGGGTTCGGGCGGAGTCGCAAGTGTGCACGGTACGGCAACAGCGCGGTCGCAGGGCAACCAGCGGCTCCAGTCCTCATAGCCGGTGCCGAGCTTGTCCTCGATCAGAAGGCCGCGAAACCCCGAGCAGTCGATGAACAGCTCCCCGTCAATTAACCTACCATCAGCCAGCGTTACCGACCGCACATGTCCGTTTTCACCGTCAAGCGTTACATCGACAATCTTGCCTTCGATGCGCCGCACGCCTTTTCGCTCAGCATAGCTACGCAGGAAGCGTGCGTAGAGGCCGGCGTCGAAATGAAAGGCGAACGCCAACTGCGACAACGGCAGTTTCGATTCCGGCCCAGGCCTGGCAAAACGATTGAGCCGGGCCGCCGCTGCGCTCATCGACCATTGCGCTATATCGGGCAGTGCCCGCCGCCGGGCCTCCCTGAGATAGAGCTGATGGAAATGTACGCCGCGAAAGTCCTGCCCGTGGGGGCCGAAGGGGTGAAAGTATTTCTCGCCGATCCGGCCCCAGTCGACAAATTCGATGCCCAGCTTGAAGGTTGCCTTGGTCGCGGCAAGGAACTCGTCTTCGTCGATATCGAGCATATTGTTGAAGGCGGTGATCGGCGGGATTGTCGCCTCGCCAACCCCGACGATGCCGATTTCGTCCGATTCGACGAGCACGATCTCGACCGTGCGGGTGTCGAGCAGTGCGGAGAAGGCAGAGGCAGCCATCCAGCCTGCCGTACCGCCCCCGACGATAACGATCTTGGTGATAGCCTGACCGCTCACACTGCTCCCCCCACTAACGGACTGAAGGTCACAGCCGCACCGCGCCCTTTTCCATACAACAAAAATGGCAGTCCGTCAGTGTGCCCGTTCAGAAGTGGAAGCGTACTCCGCTCGAAATAACCGACTCTTCGAAGCGGACAATCAGCGGGAAAACTTCCGGCGCGCTGGGCACGCCGCCCGGATAATTGATCCGGACGATGTCAGACTTGAACGGCTTTTTGAGGATATTTGTCCAGTCGAAGAACACGGTGACGTTATTGTTAACTTCGTAGCTGGTCGACAAGTCGAGCCGCGAAGTCGGATTGCCCCGGCCCTGCAGCGTGAAGAACCCATCCCGTTCGGCTTGGTCCGCTTCGGGATAGTCACTGCGATGGTTGTAAGCCAGACGAGCAGTCAGCCCCCCGTGTTCGTAAATGCCGACCAAGTTGTAGGTCCACCGCGACACGTCAGGGATACGCGTGCGGACAGTCGCAGCGTTTAGTGCGCCCGGCCGTGACGTACAGGGCACGTTCGCGGTCGCCGGGCAGAAGAACCCGAATTCGGCCTGAGCGTCGATGAAGGTAACGTTGGCCTGCGCACCAAAGCCGCTGAGCGCGCCGGGAAGGAAATCGAAGAAGCCGGTGATCTGGGCCTCAAACCCCTCAATCCGGGCCTCCCTGGTATTTACCGGTCCGGAAATAACCAGCGGCAAGCCGGATTCCGGATCAGGCTGGGGGAACTGATACGCCCGATTGGCGATGAAACCCTTCATGTCGCGGCGGAACACGCCGACTGATGCAAAGCCCGTTCGAGAGAAATAGTATTCCAGACTGGCGTCGTAGTTGTTCGAATCCAACGGCGTCAGGAACGGGTTGCCGCCTGAACCATTGCGCACGCAATTGGGTACTACTGCGGTGCAGCCCGATAGCGGATCCAGCCTGAGCGCAGGATTGAGCTGGCCGAATGTAGGCCGGGTACGGGTTTGCGAAGCGGCGAGCCGGAATTGCAGCTTGGGCGACAACTGGAAGCGCATGCTCGCGTTGGGCAACACGTCGGTATATTCATTTTGGAAGTTGATCGGTTTGTTGCCAGCCGCCGGGGTAAAGATCGTGCCTCTGGTGTCGGTTTCGGTCTTGACCACGCGCACGCCAACAGTGCCGTCGATTGTCACCGTCCCGGCTTCGAACTTGTAGTTCGCCTGCGCATAAGCGGCGTAGCTCTTCTCGTTGATTTCGAACGTGCGGGCCGGATTGACCGGCGGGCCTGCAAGCGAACCACCGCCGGTCAGATTGATGTTGAATTGGCGGAGCTTGACCAGGTTATCCTGAACGCTGTTGAATGTCGGCCCGAACCAAGTGATCGGGAACGGCGCATTCTTGTCACCACGGAAGCCGCTTGGCTGCAGGGCATAGGTCAGGGGAACGGCTGAAATCGGGATGCCCCGGTTTTCCAAGTTGTAATAATAATCGCCAGCGCTCGACGACGCGTCGCGATTGACGAAGCGTACGCCCCACTGAATGCTCGGCAAGAAAGCGATATTCGGCTCGTACTTGAAGTCGAGCCGAGCCTGTATATCGTCGCCTTTGGCGGTCAGGTAGTCTTCGTAGAACCCGCGGTAGTTGTAGATTGCCGGGTTGGTCGGATCGAGCCCGCGAACCTGGAAGGTCGGACCGGACCCGCCGGGCTTGCCGGTGAAAAAGTCGACCGAGAAGTTGTTGGTGTTGATTTCGTAATCGACGCTCTCGGTTCTAAGATCGAAAGTGCTGTCGGTGCGAGCAACATCTGCACTGATTACCAGCGGACCGTGATCCCACTTGCCGCCGACGGCAAACTGATAGGTGTTGGTGTTGCGCTTGGTGGCACCTTGGAAGCCCCAGGTCCGGTTGCCGCCGCAACACGCGGTCGGGCGATTGACGGTGCCGCTGATGATCTGGTTACCATCCAGCACGATGTTCGAATAGGACGCGCCGCCCCACAGCGGCTGGGCCCACATCCGGTCGGTGGATTTCTCACGGAAACCTTGCCACAGGCCCTCGACATACAGCTCAAGGTCGGGATTGGGGCGCCATTGCAGTGCGCCGTTGACCGATGGCCGCCAGCGGTCGGCTTCGTTGTAGCGAATTTCTGGCCAATCGGGCGAACGCGCCCCAGCCAGATCGGCGATGAAGAAACCATGGCGGCGGACCGAATCGCGGTAATGCAAGCGCGTATAGGATACGTTGATCAACGCACCGATCTCGCCATCGCCGACTGCCCAGCGGTTGGTCAGCAGCAATTGGGCATTGGGTGTCACATCGCGCGACTGGTTGGGGTAAACGGCCCATACCGAACCGGCGACTTCCGCGCCGTTGAAATCGAACGGACGGCGCGAGCGAACGTTGATCAACCCGGCAATGCCCGGTTCGACCAGGTCGGCGCTTGAGGTCTTGAACGCCTCAATCGCGCTGATTCCACCCGCCGGAAAATCTTGCAGCGCCACCGAGCGCGTCTCTGCGGTGAAAATCTCGCGGCCGTTGTACGTCGTGGTATAGTTGAAGCGATCAAGCCCGCGCAACAGCACTCGGCTTGCTTCGCCGCCGTTGCGCTCAACCTGGATCCCGGGAATGCGGGCGGCTGTATCGGACACCGCAATGTCGGGAAGCTTGCCAATGTCTTCGGCAACAACCGCATCGACGATCTTATCGGAGTTGCGGCGAATTGCCTGAGCTGATTTAAGCGATGCGCGAATCCCGGTCACGACAATGTCGTCAACCGGTGTATCTTCGGCCGGAACAGCGGTGGCGTCGGTGGTCTGGGCAAAGGCTGCGGTCGGCAGGGACAAAGCCGCCAACGAGACTGTGCAAAGAGCGATTGACCGGAAGTGCATCGACGTTGTCTCCCCTACTGACAATGGCCGCTAGTTGCAGCTCTGCCGGACGTATAATCGTGCGACCATCCATCGGGCAAGGGATTTATCAGATTAATCGTATTTGAGACATTACCATTCGGCCAGACTGCCGTCAGAATGCCGCCAGAGCGGATTGCGCCACCGGTGGCGATGCTCGTGCGCCGAGCGCACCGCAGCCTCATTGATTTCGACCCCCAGCCCGTGCCCGAGCGGGATCGGCAAATAGCCATCGATCGGGGTCAGCACATCCGGATCGGTGCAGAACGCCAGCAGGTCGTGTCCCTCGTTGTAATGTATTCCAAGAGACATTTCCTGGAGCACGACATTGGGAGTACAGGCCGCGAGCTGGAGGCAAGCACCCAGCGCCAGCGGCCCCAGCGGGCAATGCGGTGCGACCGCAACGTCATAGGATTCAGCCATGGCCGCTATGCGGCGACACTCGCTCAATCCGCCCGCGTGGCTGAGATCGGGCTGAATGATATCGACCGCGCCGCTGGCCAAGAACGGCTTGTAGTCCCACCGCGAATAGAGCCGTTCTCCCAAAGCGATTGGGGTGCTGGTCAGGTTGCCGAGCTGAACCAACGCTTCGGGGTGCTCGGACAGCAACGGTTCCTCGATGAACAACAGCCCCAGCGGCTCGAGCGCCCGCGCCAGCTGCTTGGCCATCGCGCGGTGAACCCGGCCGTGGAAATCCACCCCGACCGCCAATCCTTCGCCCTGCGCCGCGCGGACGCGTTCGATCACTTCGTCGAAGCACGGCGTGGTTAGCGCGCCGAGTTCCGAAGTTGCGTTCATCTTGACCGCGGAAAAGCCCTGCTCGCGCCGGGCGCGGGCCGAAGCTGCAATGTCGTCAGGCCGGTCACCACCGATCCACGCATAAGCCTGCACGCGATCACGCACGAGGCCGCCCAGCATTTCCCAGGCAGGCATGCCATAATGCTTGCCCTTGAGATCCCACAGCGCCTGATCGAGGCCCGACAGAGCCGACATCAGAACCGCTCCGCCGCGATAGAACCCGCCGCGATAGCCGATCTGCCAGATGTCCTCGATCCGGCGCGGATCGGCGCCGATGAGCCGATCCTTCAGCGATTCAAACGCACCATCCACAGCCTCGGCGTGGCCTTCGAGACTGGCCTCCCCCCAACCCACGGTGCCATCATCGCTCTCGATGCGCACGAACAGCCAGCGTGGCGGGACATGGAAAGTCTCGATTCGTTTGATTTTCATTGCTTGGAAGACCTCGACAGCACCGTCTGGCACTTTTATACGATAAATTCGCAGCCGCAAGACGGCGTCGATCCTTGGGGCGACTGTGCACTGGAATAACGGGTATATCGCGGTCGATTGGGGAACAACGAACCGCCGTGCCTATCGTGTGGGTGCCGATGGTCCTGACGGCTGTTTCGAGGACGACCAGGGTGTGATGTCAGTCCCGCCGGGCGGTTTCGCCCAAGCCGTTGCCGAAATTCGCCAGCGGCTGGGTGACCTGCCAATGTTGCTGGCCGGAATGGTCGGGTCAAACCGTGGATGGCACGAGGCACCTTATGTCGCCTGCCCGGCGGGCGTGCGCGAAATCGCGGCGAAGGTGCGATGGATCGACGAGCGAACCGGGATCGTCCCGGGTGTATGCCAGCGCAGCCCCAGCCCAGATGTGATGCGCGGCGAGGAAGTTCAGGCGATCGGGGCCGTTGCCAGCGGCTCGATCCCGGAGGATGCGCTGATCTGCCATCCAGGAACGCACGCAAAATGGATCGCGATGAAGGCTGGCCGGATCGAATCCTTCCGCACAATGATGACGGGCGAAGTGTTCGCGCTGCTCTCGGCGCACAGTATTCTGGCCGATCAGCTGCGGGAGCAAGCGACTGGAGGCGCGGAATTTGAAGCCGGAGTTCGTGAATCACTTGGCGGCGAACCGCTCCTGTCCGCCCTCTTTCGCATCCGCGCTCGCCGCCTGCTGGGGGACGCATCTAAGGACGCCGCGTCGCGAGCAAGCGGCATTCTGATCGCAAGCGAAGTCGCTGCGGCCCTCGCGGAATTCGGCGATCGGCGCGTGGCGCTGATCGGCAAGCCGGAGCTGTGCCAGCTTTATGCAACCGCGATCGGGATGGCAGGCGGCGAGTGCTGCGTCATCGATGGCGCAGACGCCTTCCTTGCAGGCATGGCCTCCCTGACAAGGGGCCTCGAATGACCGCGCTTGCCGATTTCCAGCGCTATTTCCTGGCCGGCCCGCTGATCGCGATCATTCGCGGCGTGACACCCGGCGAAGTCGAAGCGATCGGTGAGGCGCTGATCGGTGCCGGGATCCGCATCATCGAGGTGCCACTCAATTCGCCCGATGCGTTTGACAGCATTGCCCGGCTGTCAGCGCGGTTCAGTGGCCGCGCTCTGATCGGAGCAGGCACCGTGCTCGATACGGAAAGCATGGCCCGGGCCGCGGCGGCGGGCGCCGAGCTGATTGTGTCGCCCAACACCAACGTCGAGGTAATTTCAGCAACGGTAAGGGCCGGCCTGGTTTCCGCGCCGGGTTATTTCACGCCAAGCGAGGGCTTTGCGGCGCTGGCGGCGGGAGCCCATGCGCTGAAGCTGTTCCCGGCCGAAGCCGCACCGCCCGCAGTCGTGAAGGCACAGCGAGCCGTGCTGCCAAAAGACGTGCCGTTGATCGTTGTCGGCGGAATGACACCAGACCGCATGGCAGACTATCTGGCGGCAGGCGCGAACGGGTTCGGTCTTGGCGGTGCGCTCTTTCGTCCGGGCGACTCCGCCGAGCAGGTGAGCCGTCAAGCCCACGCCTTCGTGGAGGCGCTGCCATGACGATCCGCATTGCCATCGTCGGGTTTGGCAAGATCGCCCGCGATGAGCATCTTCCTGCCATCGCTGCCGATGCGCGGTTCCAGTTGGTGGCGGTGGTGACCCGCGGCGTGGACCCGACTATCGGCGTCCCGTGTTTCGATAGTCTGGCAGCGCTTCTTTCAGAGATGCCTGGGCAGGTTGACGCCGTCGCAATTTGCACCCCGCCTGCGGTGCGCGGCGCGTTGGCGCGCGAAGCCATTGCTGCCGGACTTGGCGTGCTGCTCGAAAAGCCTCCTGCTGCAACCTTGGGAGAAGCGGCCGAGCTCGGCCAATTGGCCCGCGCCGCTGGCGTACCTTTATTTGCAAGTTGGCATTCGCAGCATTCGCCCGGCGTCGCCGCCGCCGCCGAGGCGCTCGCGGGGGAAGAACTGGCCAGCCTGAGGATCACCTGGTGCGAAGACGTGCGCAAGTTCCACCCCGGACAGCAGTGGATTTGGCAAGCAGGAGGCTTCGGCGTTTTCGACGCGGGGATCAACGCGCTGTCGATTGCTGAACGGATTGTCACTGGACCGTTGGTGGTTGCCGAGGCGCGGCTGCAAGTGCCGGTCAATGTGCAAACGCCAATCGCGGCCACGATCCGGTTTGTTGGCGCGGACTCTATCGCCGAGTTCGACTGGCGCGCCGATTGTCAGGAGGACTGGAGCATTTCGGCGCAGACCGGAAACGGACGCACGGTTGCGCTGCGCGAAGGCGGCGCAACGCTGTTCATTGACGGCCGACAACAGGTTTTGAGCGGCCTTCACGGTTACACCGCGATCTATGACCGGTTTGCGGCGATCTTGGCCGCGGGCGAGGTCGATCTCGACCTTGAACCACTGCGCATTGTTAGTGACGCGTTCCTTGTCGGGCAGCGGGAAACGATCGATGCGTTCGAAGAGTACGGGCTGGGGGGACAAAAAACGTGAACGACTTTGAGGCTTTGGAGGCTACCCCCGGGGGCCGCAATCTTACCTATGCAATGCTGGACCGCCTAGGACGAGCCATAGTCACTGGCCACTACGACAAGGCTGTGTTCCCGACCGAAGCCTTTCTCGCCACCGAATACGGCGTCAGCCGATCGGTGGTACGCGAAGCTGTGAAAATGCTGGGCGCCAAGGGCCTGCTGACCGCAAGACCGCGCAAGGGGACCACGGTCCAGCCATCGCGATCATGGAACCTGTTCGACGCGGATGTTTTGCACTGGCTGCTCGAACGCAAGTTTTCGCTCGAACTGCTCCGTCAGTTTACCGAACTGCGGATGGCGATCGAGCCCGCCGGGGCGGCGCTTGCCGCCCGCTACGCCGACGATACGGCGCGGGCATCGATCCTGGCGGGCTATCACCGGATGGAAGCGGCGGAAGCAGGCGACGACGATCCGCTCGACGCCGATATCGCATTCCATGTCGCTGTGCTGCAGGCTTCAGGAAACCCGTTCTACGCCCAGTTTCGCGACGTTGTGACGACCGCACTGCGCACGTCGATCCGCTTTACCAACCGCTTCGTCGGCCGCACCGCCAGCCTGCCGCACCATTATGCCGTGTTCGCCGCCATCGAACAAAAGCAAGAAGCCGCAGCGGCCGCCGCCATGCAACAGCTGATCATCGACGTCATGGCGCTGATCGATGCGGCGGAAAAAGGTGGCTGACGTGGAGTGCGTGGCCGATGTCGGCGCGATATTGGGCGAAGGCCCGGTGTGGGTTGCGGCCGAACAGGCGCTCTATTGGGTGGATATCGTTGGCGGCAAGCTGTTTCGCTGGAGCGAAGGCACCGGTCCCGTGCAGATCCCGATCGACCGCCCGCTATGCTCGATCGTCCCGCGCAAGGGCGGTGGGTATCTTGGCGGAGCAGCGCCCGGCATCGTTGCCATCGCTGCGGATTTCGGGATGGAGCAAATCGTCGATCCGGAGCCCGACGTGCCGGGCAACCGGTTTAACGACGGCAAGGTGGACCGGGCCGGCCGCTTCTGGGCCGGGACGATGGATGCGCGGGAACAGGGAGCCAGCGGATCACTTTACCGGCTCGACCCGGACCTCACCTGCACGCCTATCGACAGCGGCTACACTGTGACCAACGGACCGGCTTTCAGCATCGACGGGCGAACGATGTATCATACCGATTCGGGGCGTCAGACTGTCTATGCCTTCGATCTCGAAGCACAGGGCAATGCTTCGAACCGCCGGGTATTTGCGCAGTTTGGTGCGGGCGACGGCTATCCGGACGGCATGACCGTCGATGCCGATGGCTGCCTGTGGATCGCGTTCTGGGATGGATGGTGTGTCCGGCGTCTGTCACCCCAGGGTGAGCGCCTGACGGAAATACCAACCCCGGTGCAGCGCCCCACCAGTTGTGCTTTCGGCGGCGAACGGCTCGACGAGCTTTACATTACATCGGCTCGCCGCGACCTCGGTGCCGCCGAACTTGCACACCAGCCGCAGGCGGGCGGGGTATTTCGATGTCGGCCCGGCGTGATCGGCTTCGCCGAAGTACCCTTTGCCGGTTGAAGGAGACCCACCATCGCCAATTTCCTGTTTGCCACCGGGATCGAAAACAGCATCCCGACCATCGATGGCGGCCGCACCCGGGTCGATCAGATGGAATCTTGCGGCCACTACAAGCACTGGCGGACCGACTTCGATTGCGTCGAGGAGCTCGGGATTCGCTACCTGCGCTACGGTCCGCCGTTGCACACCACCTATCGTGGGCCCGGCCGGTTCGACTGGCAGTTCGCCGACGAAACGCTGGGCGACCTCAAGAAACGCAATATCACGCCGATCCTCGACCTGTGCCATTTCGGTGTCCCCGACTGGATCGGGAACTTCCAGAATCCCGATTTCCCGCAGCTCTTCGCGCTTTATGCCGGCGCATTTGCCGAACGCTATCCATGGATCCAGCTTTATACCCCGATCAACGAGATGTTCATTTGCGCGGTGTTCTCGGCGAAGTACGGCTGGTGGAACGAACAGCTCACCACCGACCGCTCGTTCGTCACCGCGCTCAAGCACATCGTCAAAGCCAACGTCATGGCGATGATCGAAATCCTTAAACGGCGTCCCGACGCTATCTTCATCCAGAGCGAATCGTCCGAATATTTCCACGCAGACAGCCCCGCCGCGATCGGCCCGGCCGAAGTCCGCAACCAGTGGCGGTTCCTGTCGCTCGACCTTAATTATGGTCGACGCGTGGACAGCGACATGTACGAATATCTGCTGGAAAATGGCATGACCAGAGATGAATACGGCTGGTTCCTCGCGCACCGCCTCAAGCAGCATTGCATCCTGGGCAACGATTATTATGCGACCAACGAGCACCGCGTTTTTGCCGACGGACATACCGAGGCGGCGGGCGAGGTGTTCGGCTATGCCGAGATTACCCGCCAATACTATGATCGATACAGCCTGCCGGTGATGCATACAGAAACCAACAAGCGCGAGGGTCCGGCCGGTGATGAAGCGGTGCTGTGGCTATGGAAGGAATGGGCCAATGTCCTGCGGGTGCGGAACGTCGGCATCCCGACCGTGGGCTTCACGTGGTATTCGCTAACCGACCAGATGGACTGGGACACGGCGCTGCGCGAGCGCAACAACCGGATGTGTCCGGTCGGCTTGTTCGACCTCGATCGCAACATCCGGCCGGTGGGACGGGCTTACAAAAAGCTGATCGCCGACTGGCGTGACATTCTGCCCGCGTCGAGCATGTGCCTGGTGGTGCCGATAGCGCCGCCAGGACACGCCGATCGCGCCTACGTTCACGAACAGCAAGCCGAAGCCGCGGAACGCTTGATACGCCCGGCGACCTAGCCGGAGTTATCCAATCAGGCGTCTTCGCGATCCCCGGTTTGCCCGGCGTGTGCGTAGCGCGCTTCGCAGCTTGCTTCCTCTACCGTCAAGCCGCGCAGGTAGGTGACGCACAGGTGGCGCCCGAACACATCGTCGCCGCGCATCCGCACCACGGCCTCGCATGCCGCAGGCAAGCCGTCACGCACCTCAAGCAACCGCGCGATCACTTCGTCGAGCGAGCGGTGGCTGTCGATCTCGACATATTCTCTGATTTGTCTGTCCATGTTCACCCCCTCAACATATCCGTCATTTTCGGCCCTTCAGCCCAGCCCCCCAGGCCTCGTTAAAGCATCTGCGCTAGCAGCTCGTTAACCCTGCGTTCGCCATCTTTCAGTGCGGCATCCACAGGCTTGAGCCCGGTGATTGCCGCCTCGATCTCCTCGGCGAGCAGCCCCTGGATGGCCGACTGCCTCTGCACATAGGCCGGCAATTGCGCGCCGGTTGCCGCCATTGCCGCAATATCGCTGCGGTGGGGCAGCGCCTTGAACTGCGGCAGGTCGAGCACCGACTTGAAAGCAGGCAAATGCCCGGTGCGCGTCCAATCGTAATTGTGCCGTGCAAGAAAGCCGAGGAAGCGCGAAATGGCTTGGAGTTCTTTTGCCGAACGCTGCTGCCGGGGCATGATCCACGAGTGTCCATCGACAAAACCCGCCGGGTGTCCCCACAGTGCCGGATAGGGCAGCACCGCATAGGAATTGTACAGCGGCCGCCCGGGCGTGCGCGCCTCTTCGTCGTAAGGTCCGATCATCCAGGTGCCGACCGGGAACACCCCGCCCTCGCCATTGACAAAAGCCTGCGTGGCGGGGGAAAAGTCTTGGCTGCGCGTAGTCAGCCCTTCGGCATAGATCACGCGCAGAAACTCCACGATCTCTCGGGCCTGCGGCGTGTTGATCCGGATATGCCGCGCATCGGGAAAGATCACCGCGTCTTGCGCCAGCAGAAAGGTGTAGAGGTTACGAACATGGGTGGCGGGATCGTTGACCTGGGCTTGAATGAGGTAGGGCTTGCCAGTGGCAGCCTTGAAGCGGCGAGCCTGGTCGAGCAGCTCCTGCGGTGAATGCGGCAGAACCGGCCGGCCATCGCGCATCAGCCCGGCCTTGGCCATGAGCGCGGTGTTGATATGGAACAGCCCGCCAATGGTATCCCATGGCATGGCGTAAATGCGCCCCGCTTTCACGACCCCAGCCTGGCCGGCCGGCGTGAAATCCGCCGCCTTGATCCCGGCATCGGCCAAAACCCCGTCCATCGGATCGAGCAGTCCGCGCGCTTGATAGTCCGAAATGACTGACTGGTGCATCGTCACCAGGTCGGGGGGATCGCCCGCCGCGATTTGCGCCGAGAGCTGCGGGTAACCGGGCCAGGCAACCACGTTGATCTTGATCCGGATGTCGGGATTCTCGGCCACGAACTTGTTGATCATCGTGGTCAGGATGCCGCATTCGGTTTCAGCTTTGGCGACATCGGTGCTGGCGCCATAGGCCGCGCCGCATTCACCGAAGAAGCGCTGAACGACGATCGTGGTCCGCTTGTCGCCCTGCCCGCACGCTGCCAGCAGTGCCGCCAGCAGCAACGCAAATAGGCCCCTCATCGTACCGCCGCCCCGGCCATCGCGCGGACGATCTGCTTTTGAAACAGGATATAGACGACCAGAATTGGCACCGAGGCGAACACCGCCTGCGCCATCAAAAAGCCCAGCCCGCTGGTTTGCGCATAATTCATCTGCGACGAAGCAAGACCCACTGTCAGGGTAAACCGGTCGCTGGTCGTCGCCGAGATCAGCGGCCACCAATATTCGTTCCACGAGCCGAGAAAGGTGAACACCCCAAGCGTCGCTTGCGCTGGAATGGTCAGCGGCAACAGCACTTTCCAGAACAGCGTGAACCGCGATGCACCGTCGAGCATCGCCGCCTCGTCGAGTTCGACGGGGATCGCGCGGAAATACTGGGTCATGAAAAACACGCCGAACGGCGCGACAAGCCCCGGCAGCATCAGCCCGGGGTAGCTGTTGTGCAGCCCAAGCTGGGCAAAGAGCTGGTGGCGCGGCAGGATCACCGCCTGTTCGGGAATGGCGAGCCCTAACAGGACCAGCGCAAACAGCGTCTTGCGATACGGAAATTCAAGCCGGGCAAAACCATACCCGGCAAGCGAGCACAGGATCAGCACCCCGGCAGTGGTCCCCAGCGACACGATCGCACTATTGAGCAGCCAGCGCGGAACCATCGAAGCCGAGACGATCGCCTGATAATTCTCGAAGGTGTAGGGCGGGGAAAACGCAGCGGCGCTGTCTCGCATCAGTTCCGCGTTGCTCTTGAACGAGAGCAACAGCGTCCAGATCAACGGAGCGACCATGATCGCGGCGCCGATCAGCAGCCCGATCAGTGCCCCTGGCGACAGCCGGTTTCGGCCCGCGCTCATCGCGTTGCCTCAGTGCGGCTGACCGCCCAGTACTGGAACGCGGTAACGGCCAGCACGAGCAGGAACAGCACTTCGGCTGCGGCTGTGGCATAGCCCAATTCCCAGCGCCCGAATGCAAGTTCGTAAATGTAGAGCACGATCGGCCGCGACCGCCCGCTCGGCCCGCCCGAGGTGAGCAGTTGCGCCTGACCGAATATCTGCAACTGCGCTGCGGTCTGGAGCATGATGACCAGGATCAGCGTGCGTCGCAGCGAAGGCAGGGTGACCTTCCAGAACGTGGTCCACTTGCTCGCCCGGTCGAGCGCTGCGGCTTCGTAAATGTCACCCGGGATCTGCTGGAGCCCGGCCAGAAACAGCATCATCGGCAGCCCCAGGCTCCACCAGATCGTGGTAATCGCGAGCGCCGGGACGGTCAGACTTGGATGGCTGAGGAATGGGATCGGTTCGAACCCGAACAAGCCGAGCAGCTTGGCGATCAAGCCGGCATCGGGGGTCAGCACGAACCGCCAGATTAGCGTCACGATGGTCACGGACAGTACCGAGGATGAGAAGAACACGCCGCGCAGCAGGCCGGCGGTCCGCGTCGCCCGGTTGAGCGCGAGCGCCAGCAACAGCGTAATCGCGGTAAGCACCGGAACGATCAAGACGGTCAGCTTCAGAGTGGTCATCACGGCTTGAAGAAAGATCGGATCGGCAAGCAGTCGCCCGTAATTCTCCAGCCCCACGAACCGCCGCGCGCCGAACAGGTCCGCGCGGTGGAAGCTGATCCCGATCCCGAGCAGCAGCGGATATATCAGCAGCAAACAGTAAAGCGCCAGGAACGGACCAACAAAAGCATAGCCGTGCCACGCGGCCGTCTTGCGGCCCGCCATCGGACCCGTGCTCACAGCGGTGCCATCGCGTGATGGCCCACGCCATCAGATCCGAAAATGTGCGCGGCACTGCCGTCGATCGCCAGACCGACCGGATCGCCGATCTTAAGCATGCTGTTGCCCTCGTCCACCGCAGTGACCTCGATTCCGTCCGACAGCTGCGCGTAAACGAGGGTGCGATCGCCCAGCCGCTCGACCAGGATCGTCTCGGCATCGCTGGTTCCGCTGCCGGGCGCGACGACCCGGACGTTCTCCGCTCGCACTCCCAGCTGGACCTTACCTTGCGCAGGCAAACCTGCGGCTGGCACCCGTGTCTCTACCTCGGCGCCGTTACCCAGCCTGACGCGCGCAAACTGGCCCGACGCAACCAACTGCGCCGGTAGCAGGGCGATCGCGGGCGAGCCGACGAACCCGGCCACGAAAGTGTTGGCCGGACGGGTATAGACTTCCATCGGCGTGCCGACTTGCTGGATGCGCCGATCGTTCATCACCACGATCCGGTCAGCCAGCGTCATCGCTTCGGCCTGATCGTGCGTGACCATGATCACCCCGGCTTCGACCCGCCGCCGAAGCTGCGCCAGCTCGACCCGGGTACGGTTGCGCAGCGCGGCGTCGAGATTGGACAGCGGCTCGTCAAGCAGGAACAGCTTGGGCTGCTTGACGATCGCGCGCCCGATTGCAACGCGCTGGCGCTGCCCTCCGGAAAGTTGGCCCGGTTTGCGATCGAGCAGCGGGCCGATTTCCAGAACGGCGACCGCCTGATCGATCCGCGCGTCGATCTCGTCCTTTGCGACGCGAGCGTTGCGCAGCCCGAAAGCCATATTGTCGCGCACCGTCATATGCGGATAGAGCGCGTAGTGTTGGAACACCATTGCGACATCGCGCTCGCCCGGAGCCAGCCCGTCGATCCGCCGTCCGTCGAGCGTTACTTCGCCACTGTCGGCCGTTTCAAGTCCCGCGATGATCCGCAGCAGAGTCGACTTGCCGCTGCCCGAAGGCCCGAGGAAGGCGATGAACTCGCGCGGCTCCATCGCCAGCGAAATGCCATCAAGCACTTGCGTGTCGCCATAAGACTTGCTGACGTTGCTGAGTTCAAGTCCGCTCAAGCCCCCTCCTCTATTATCCGATAAATCATACCATCGACCAGACGGCCCGGTCCGTCAATCGCTGTCAATAATCGGGTGTTAGCAATCCCTTGATCACATGGTGCTGGATTACCGGCTCCAGATTTTCGACCGTCCGGCAGGTCAAACGGTCGAACAGGCCGGGCGGGAGCGACTTCGCATAGCCATGGGTAACTTGCAGATCGTGATGCCGGGAGTTGGTGGCATCGGGAGCATCAACGCCGATCACCAGAACCGGCCGCGCGGATTGTGAACGGTTGGCCGTCCCGCGATGGATCGTCAGCGCCGAACGCGCCGATATGTCGCCGCGCTGGGGAAGCCTTTGCTGCGCACGCGCAATGTAGCGGGGCCAGAGTTCGCGCGGCGGAAACATGCCGCTGGCGCAGCCTTCGAAGAGGTCCCACTGGGTTCCGGGGGCAATTTCGAGCGGTCCCATTTCGGGGATTGTGTCGACTGCGGTGAGGTTGAAAGCGAGCGAGTTGATGCGCCGACCTGCCGTGGTTTCCGGTGGCGGCGCGAAATCGCGGTGCCACGGTTGATCCGCTGCACCGGGGAACGGGATGTCAAAGCCGATCTCGACAATGCGGTAGTCCGGTCCGAGCACGGCTTGGCTCACCGCGACAAACCAAGGGTGCGTGGCGATTTCGACAAACCCGCCGATTCGCTCGGGCTGGACCTCGACGTAATAGCGCTCCGGTCCGCGCGGCAGCGTACCGCCGGGAACCGCTTGGGCTTGGGCGAAGAGTTTCTCGATATCCACGCGCAGGCGATCTGCGAACCCGGCGGTGAACGCGCCGGGCAAGCCCATGATGCCGTCACCATAAATGCCGCGCAGGATGTCCGCAGGTTCGGGAAGTGTACCCATGCTCATCACAGCCCTCACCATCCCGTCCACAAATTATCTTACAAATATGATTTAATAGCTTTCCAAGCGCACCGCGTCGAGTCTAACGGCTAACCGACATGAACCAGAACCAATTCCGGATCGCGGCGGCCGCCGACGGCGGTGCCACCAGACTGAGTGTTGCGAGTGGCGAGCGTGCGAGCGACTATTCCATCGCAGGCAACACGCACGAGGATTACCTCGCGTTTTTTTCGGCGCTGGCAGACGATTTCGGAACTCGCCCGCCTCATGCCTTCAACGGACCGATCGCCAGCGCTGAAGTCGAACCGGACTGGCGGCCGCTGATCGTCGAGAACCTGAGCGATCGCACCACGGCTGGATATGGCGATCCGGCGGTGCTCAAGATCGAGGACGGCTACATCCTGGTCGCAACGTCGAACGATGCGCTCGATGCTTTTCCTATCCTGCACTCGCACGACCTCAAGCACTGGACGCATCGCGGGTTCGTGTTTCCCGAGGGCGAAGCGCCGCAGTGGGCTGCCCACGGCCGCTATGTCGGCGATTTCTGGGCGCCCGAAATGGCCCGCGTCGGCGATGAATACTGGCTGGTTTACACTGCACGGCAGCAATCGAATGCCTTGGCGATCGGGCTGGCCAAGAGCGCCAGTCCGTTCGGGCCGTGGCATGATCTGGGCCATCCGCTGGTCAGTTCGCACGCGGTCAACACGAGCGGCCTGCCCGACGACCCGGCGCCGATGTTCAGCGGCGGCGTCATCGATTCGCACATTTTCACTGACCCCGGCGGCGATTGCTACCTGTTCTGGAAGCGCGACAACAACGGGATCTGGCCGCGCCCCCTCGCGCGGCTGCTGGGCGACCACCCGGAGTTGATCAACACGATGTTTGCCGACGAAGCTGACCGGCGCACGGCGCGGTTCGCCGCCGCGGTCCTGCCCTGGGCACAAAGTCGCCGCCCGATGGAACGCTTCTTCTTCATGCAGCCGCTGATCGAGGCGGTGCTCGACAACTGGGACCGCGCCCGGGCCGTGCTGGCAGACGTGCCGGAAGCGGCGATGATCGTGGAGACGATGAGCACGCCGATCCATGCCCAGCGCCTTTCAGCCCAAGGCGAGCTGATCGGCGAGGACGCGTTGGTGCTGGTCAACGATCTGGATTGGGAAGGTCATCTGATCGAAGGGCCGTTTGTAACCTTCCAGGACGGGCGGTACTGGATGTTTTACGCGGGCAATGATTTCGGGACTCCGGCTTACGGCATCGGAGTGGCGGTCGCCGACCATGTGCTGGGCCCCTATGTCAAGCGCACCGAGCCATTGCTGAAGTCGACGCAGAGCTGGTGGGCCCCGGGCCATGCCTCGGTCGCCGCCGGGCTCGACGGCGAACCGCAACTGTTTTTCCATGCGTTCTTCCCCGGCACCGGGGGCTACAACACGTTCAGAGCATTGTTGACCACGCGGCTGCATTTCGGTCTGGATGGCGTAGAGCTGTCTCCAGTCTGACGGAGCAAATTGCACCGGGGGAGTCGTGCCCCGCGTTCGACTTCTCTGCGCCGATCGGCATAACCAGCACTAGCTCGAATGCGGGTGCACTCGGATCCGCCTTAATTCCGTTTTTTCCTCCATCGTCCATGCTTTGCAATGCGGCGGACGCTGGGGGGATTGTCAGCATTGCTTTGCGGCAATTCGGCTGCTGGCGTGACGCTCTGATCGAGTTGGTCCAGCATCTCGTCCTTCTAGTCCCGCGCGGTCGAAACCTGCCGGTCCTTCTGCTCGTCGATGACATCGCGGGCCGATTCGCCAAGGTCCGCCAAGCTATTGTCTTCAACTTGTGAGAGCGGCAGCGTGGATCCTGCAATAGCACCGGCAGCGGCTGCAATCAGACCACCAATCAGCAGATTGCAATCATAAGCGTGGGTCGCCCGAGAAACGCCCGACTTGGCCTCGCCAACAACGCTACTTCTCGATGTCGCTCAACCCATCAAGCTGCGCCATGTCTTCGTCGGCAATCGCGAAGTCCACATCCGCGTTTTGCCGGATCCGCTCCGCGTTTGTCGATTTGGGCAATGGCGCGATTCCTTTTTGAAGCACGTAGCGGATGCAGATCTGCGCTACGGATTTGCCATATCGCCCGGCTACCGCGCCAATCTTGGGATTTGCCAATATCTTGCCGGTCGCCAGCGGTGAGTATCCGGTTAGCTGAATGCCTTCACCTTGGCAGAAATTGACAACGTCGGGCTGAGCGTGGCCGATGAAAAACCTGATCTGGTTCACCATTGGCTTGATTGCGCAGCCATCAAGGATCACGCGCAAGTCTGATGCATTGAAATTGGATACACCAATCGCCTTGGCGCGGCCTGATTGATGGATGGTCTCCAGGGCCTTCCAGACGGCTTTGTTGCCGGCGGCGCAATCCTGTCCGATTGCATGCCACGGCCAAGGGGCATGAATCATATAGAGATCGACATAGTCGAGGCCGATCGCCTCCATTGAGGTCTCAAAGCTGGCGAGCGCCTCGTCGTGGTCCTTGATCTCTGCCGGGAGCTTGGTTGCGACAAATAGCTCCGAGCGCGCAATTCCACTGTCGCGGATGGCGCGGCCGACGCTTTCCTCATTATCGTAAACACGCGCAGTGTCGACATGCCGATAGCCGCTCGCAAGCGCGTTTGAGGTCGCATCATAGGCCTGCTGGGCATCGGTGATCTGCCAGGTTCCAAAGCCCACTTTGGGCAAATGCAGCCCATTTGAAAGCAAGAAGTGCTCCTGAATCACGGTCATGCGATATCCCTTATGATTGCAGTGGCCCACGGCGTTTGGCGGACCCGGAGAAAACGAGTCAAGTCAGCTTTGGTTGCAGAGCGGACTGTCGGCTAACGGGTCGTATCCGGAAAGGTTGGTATTGGCGAGAAAAGAGCGAAAGTGCATCAGGAACGACTGCCATGCTGGCGTCACAAACTGGGAGTTGCCTGAGCGGACTGTCCCCGAGAGCGGAATGTGTGGATCCCCGGACGGGACTCACATTCTGTCAGAGAAGTGGGACCTTTAAGCGATCCGCTTCGGACTAACCGCGCTGTTATACTGCGGTTATCACTCTGAATTTGAAGCTATGGCCTGCAGGTCGAGGTCCAAGCGCCCATGGGGGTGTCGGCAGATTTCAACTCCCTCCAGAATACCCCCAAAATACCCCCACTCCCCCGCTGGCCGCAAGCGGAGCCAAGCGGTGGCAAGCGGTGGCAGACGGACGCGAATCACGCCTAACTATCTTGATTTAATGTGATTTTCCGGAAGCAAGCGGACCTATGCGGAAGCGTCCGGAAACGAGAATGGTAGCGGAGGAGGGACTCGAACCCCCGACACGCGGATTATGATTCCGCTGCTCTAACCAGCTGAGCTACTCCGCCATACCAAGCCTGCACCACGCCAAAGCGCTGGGCAGGCGGCGCACATAGGGTGCGCGCCGGGCATGGTCAAGCACCCTGGTGCCCGCGAAATTTCCACACTCCCACACGTTCCCAATGGGGGTTCAGATAGCGGTGCAGCCCCAAACCGGTAAAGCGGAAGGCGCGCGGGATCAGCGCCGCGCCAAGGTCCGCTTGCAGGGCCAGCGCGGCTTTGCGCTCAACCTTGTTCTGCACCGTGATGTGCAGCCGTTTGCCGCCGCGATCCTGCGCGGTGAGCATCGCAAAGAACAATTCGGCCAGTTCAGCCCGGATCGCCAGCAGCGCGGGGCTGCGCACCGCCAGCGCGGTGCCGCCGCCCAGATCCATCAGCGCATCGATCTGCGCGGCAGGCGACGCATATTCGCCCGCGCACCGCGCCAGTTCGCGCGGCAATTCCGCGCGCAGCGACGGCGCGAACGAATGGAACAGCGTGACGTGCGCGGCCAGATGATTGCGCTCGGGCGGGAAATGTTCGCGGCGCAGGCTATCGGCCCAGGCGTGAATATCACCCGGCAATTCGGCAGTGACGATGAACGGTGCGTAATTGGGATCAAGGGCCACGGCTGCGGCTTTATCCGATTCGATCCGGTTCGGCCACGGACTGTTTAGGCCGGAAAGCGGCTTGCCTCCCCCGCCCCGGCGGCGCAGTCTGAAGGCTGCGAGGAATTAACGATGATCCAACAATTATGCCGGATGGCGATCGTGCCGATCTTGCTGGGAACGACTGCGCTGAGCGCTGCGCCGCCCGCACCGGATAACGCGCCCAAACCGGCCAGCGCCGCAACCCTGAGCGCGCAGCAAGGAACCGCCAAAGTGTTGCCGGCCGAAGATGGGCGCGATGCAGACTTTGCCCAGCGCGGCTTTGTTGCCGCGCGCGCCGATCCGATCATCCGCAACGCGCAGGGCAAACCAGTGTGGAATACCGCCGCTTACCAGTTCGTCACCGGCCCAGCCCCGGCCTCGGTCAACCCCTCGCTGTGGCGCGAAATGGGGATACTGAAAGCCAACGGATTGTTCAAAGTGGCTGACGGCATCTGGCAAGTGCGCGGCTTTGACGTTTCCAACATGACCGTGATTGCCGGCAAAACCGGCTGGATCGTGGTCGATCCGCTGACCAACCGCGAAACTGCGGCGGCCGCGCTCGAACTGGTCAACCAGCAGCTGGGCGCGCGGCCAGTGGTCGCGGTGATTTACAGCCACAGCCATGCCGATCACTTTGGCGGGGTGCGCGGGATCGTCAGCGAGGCTCAGGTCAAGGCTGGCAAAGTGGCAATCATCGCCCCGGCCAAATTCATGGAAGAAACCAGTTCCGAAATCATCATGGCCGGCGCGGCAATGGGCCGCCGCGCCAATTACCAATTCGGCACCGGGTTAACCCCGGGCGCGCAAGGCCAGATGGGCAGCGGCATCGGCATGGGCGTGCCGGGCGGCGAGATTACGCTGATCGCACCGACCGACACCATCAGCAAAACCGGCGAGACGCGCATGGTCGATGGCGTCACGCTCGAATTCCAGATCGTCTCGGGCAGCGAGGCGCCCAGCGAACTCAACCTCTATATCGTGCCGTCGCGCGTGTTGCTCTCAGCCGAAATATCGACCTGCTCGCTGCACAATATCCTGACCCCGCGCGGTGCCAAGGTGCGCGATACCCATGCTTGGGCGGGCTATCTTGATGAAGCGCTGACACTGTACGGCCAGCGCTCGGACGTGGTCATCTCAAGCCATTGCTGGCCGCGGTTTGGCCAAACCGAAGTGACCAATATGCTGGCCAGCCAGCGCGACAATTATCGCTATCTCCACGATCAGAGCGTGCGGCGGATGAACCAGGGTGAGACCCCGGTCGAGCTGGCCGAAGCGCTGGTGCAGCCGCCCGAACTGGCCGGGCAATGGTTCAATCGCGGCTATTACGGCACGTACAGCCACAATTCCAAGGCGGTCTATCAATTCTATCTGGGCTGGTACGATGCGGTGCCGGCCAATCTAAACCCATGGCCTCCGGCGGTGCGCGCGCGCAAGTCTGTGGCCGCGATGGGCGGCGCGAAAAAAGTGCTGACGCTGGCGCGCACGGCGATGACCCGGGGCGATTATCGCTGGTCGTCCGATCTGCTTAACCAGTTGGTGTTTGCCGACCCGGCCAATCTGTCCGCCCGCGCGCTGCTGGCCGACAGCTATGAACAGCAAGGCTATCAGGCCGAAAGTGCGATCTGGCGCAATCAGTTCCTGTCCGCTGCGCATGATTTGCGCACAGGCTACAAGCCGGCTGGTTCTGGCGCGCAAAATCAGGATCTGATTGCGGCGGTGCCGACCCAGCTGTTGCTGGATACGGTGGCAACGCGTTATGATCCGGCCAAGATCGCCGCGCCGCTGGCGCTCAATCTGGTGCTAAGCGACCGCAATGAAACTGTCGGGATCGAGGCTGGAAAGTCCGTGCTGTTTGCTCGCGTGGGCCAGCCAACCGTTCAGCCCGCAGCCACGATCACCGGCCCGCGCCGCCTGATCCTTGGGCTGCTGTTCCTCAAATTGCCGCTGGCGCAATTGCAGGCGGCCGGGCTAAAGGTCGAGGGCGACCCGGCTGCGATTGCGGCCTTGCAAGCCGCGCTCGATCCCATTCCCGCCGGCTTTACCATTGCCGAACCTTGAAGGAAAATAGCCGATGCAATTGCGCACCTTGGGCACCTCTGGCCTAACCGTTTCGGCGCTGGGTCTGGGTTGTATGGGGATGAGCTGGGCTTACGGACCAGCCCCCGACAAGGCGGCGATGATCGCATTGCTGCGCCAGGCGGTTGAGCTGGGCGTAACGTTCTTTGATACTGCCGAGGTTTACGGGCCGTACGTCAACGAAGAGCTGCTCGGCGAAGCGCTTTCGCCGCTGCGCGATCAGGTGGTGATCGCGACCAAGTTCGGGTTCGACCTGGGCGGCGATCCCAAGACCGGGCCGCACCTCAACAGCCGGCCCGACCATATCCGTAAGGTAGTTGAGGCCTCGCTCAAACGGTTGCGGACCGACCGGATCGACCTGTTGTACCAGCACCGGGTCGATCCCGCCGTGCCGATGGAAGATGTTGCGGGCGCCGTGAGAGACCTGATCACGGCGGGCAAGGTCAAGCATTTCGGGTTGTCCGAAGCCGGGGTCCAGTCGATCCGCCGCGCGCATGCCATCCAGCCGGTGACCGCGCTGCAAAGCGAGTATTCGCTGTGGCAGCGCGAGCCCGAGGCTGAGGTGCTACCGTTGCTGGCTGAACTGGGGATCGGTTTCGTGCCTTACAGTCCGCTTGGACGCGGATTCCTGACCGGCGCGATCACCGCCGACACCACCTTTGACGCCAGTGATTTCCGGGCCCGTCTGCCGCGCTTTCAGCACGATGCGATGGCCGCCAATGCCAAGCTGGTCGAAGTGCTGCAAGCCATCGCCGCGCCGCTCGGGGCCACCACCGCCCAGATCGCGCTGGCCTGGCTGCTCGCCCAGCGCGCGTGGATCGTGCCGATCCCGGGGACCACCGAGCTTGCCCGGCTGGAGGAAAACCTTGGCGCGATCGAGCTGACGCTCAGCGCCGGGCAGCTGGCTCAAATCGATGCGGCCAGCCGCGCGGTGGAGATTGTCGGCGCGCGCTATCTGCCCGCGATGGAAGCCGCGACCGGGCGCTAAAAATCGCCGCGGTTCTTGCGGATCGTGAACCACTTCTGGACGTTGGCGTTGTGCTCGGCCAGCGTTGCCGCAAAGGCGTGCCCGCCGCTGCCATCCGCCACCATGTACAGCGCCTCGGTCTTGGCCGGATTGAGCACCGCCGCAATTGCCAGCTTGCCCGGATTGGTGATCGGCCCTTTGGGCAGCCCAAACATGCTGTAGGTGTTGTAATCGTTGACCGCGTTGATCTCTGATTGACGGATCCGCCGCCCCAGCGGCTTGCCCTTGGTGATCGGATAAATGATTGTCGGATCGGCCTGTAGCTGCATGCCGGTGCGGATGCGGTTCGAATAGAGCCCGGCGACCATCGGGCGTTCGCTTGGCTGGCCGGTTTCTTTCTCGACGATCGAGGCCAGCGCCATGGCTTCCGCGGGGGTTCTGGCAACCGTATCGGGGGAGCGCTTGGCCCACAGCTCGGCGAGCGTGCGCTGCATCGCCGCCTGCATCCGCAGCACCACCGCCTGGCGGCTCTCGCCCTTCGCGATCTCGTAGGTATCGGGCAAAACCGAACCTTCGGGCGGCACCTCGATGCTGCCGGTCAGGCTGGGATTGGCCATCAGCCGCTCATAGACCATGATCGACGGCATTCCCTCGGGCACGGTTACGAACCGGCGCAGCACGTCGTCGCTGGCGATGATGCCGAGGATGCGCGCCATCGAGGCGTGCTTGGGCAGCTTGAATTCGCCGGCTTTGATCGTCGAACCCGCGCCGAAAATTCGCGCGCGCAGCTTGAATGCGGCGGCCGAGCTGATCACGCCTCCCTGCTCCAGCTTGCCTGCCACGCTCGACAGGCTAGAACCATCGGTCACGATGAACGCGGTGTCTTGTGGCAGCGGACCGCCCCACACCCAGCCCGCGCCAAGCCAGCCCAGCGCGGTCAGCACCAGTGCCGCCGCAGCCACCAGCGGCAAGCAACCCCAGCGCGTTCCCAGCATCAGTCGTCGATCGCTTTGACGATCACCGAGGCGTTGGTCCCGCCAAATCCGAAGCTGTTGTTGAGCGCGGCGCGAACCAGGCGCCTTTTCGCCGTGTGCGGCACCAGATCGACGCCTTCGGTGCCTTCGTCGGGGTTATCGAGATTGAGTGTCGGCGGCACGATCTGATCGCGGATCGCCAGGATGCAGAAGATCGTCTCGACCGCGCCGGCACCGCCCAGCAGGTGGCCGATTGCGGATTTGGTGCTGCTCATCGAAGCGCCGGTCAGATCATCGCCCAGCACCCGCTTGACCGCCGCCAGTTCGATTGTGTCAGCCATGGTCGAGGTACCGTGGGCGTTGACATAATCGATATCGCCTGGCTCCATCCCGGCCTTGCGCATCGCCATCCGCATCGACAGTTCGGCGCCCCGGCCTTCCGGGTGCGGCGCGGTAACGTGATAGGCATCGCCCGACAGGCCATATCCTACCACTTCGGCATAGATCTTCGCGCCGCGCGCTTTGGCGTGCTCGTATTCCTCAAGCACCACCACGCCCGCGCCTTCGCCCATGACAAAGCCGTCGCGATCCTTGTCATAGGGGCGGCTGGCCTGTTCGGGGCGATCGTTATAGCTGCAATTGAGTGCGCGGGCCTGCGCGAAACCGGCCACGCCAAGCGGGTTGACCGTGCCTTCGGCGCCGCCCGCCAGCATGATGTCGGCATCGTCGTCCTTGATCATCCGCGCGGCATCACCGATCGAATGCGCGCCGGTCGAACAAGCGGTCACCACCGCATGGTTCGGCCCCATCAGCCCGTATTTGATCGAAACCTGGCCCGAGATCAAATTGATCAGCCGGCCGTGGACGAAGTGCGGCGAAACCCGGCTGGGGCCCTTTTCGTGCAGCACAATCGATTCGCTTTCGATCCCCGGCAGCCCGCCGATGCCCGAGCCGATCGAGCAGCCGGTGCGTTCTTTGAGCGCTTGATCCATTTCGGTCAGTCCAGCGTCTTCGAGCGCCTGTCCGGCCGCGTCGATCCCGTAGATGATGAACGGATCGACTTGCCGCTGCACCTTGTGATCGATCCGCTTGTTTGGATCGAAGCCATACGGGTGATCGGCCGGCTTCACTTCGCACGCAATCGTGCATTTGTGCCCGGTGGTATCGAATCGCGTGATCGGCCCGGCGCCGTTTTTGCCGGCGAGCAGGTTGGCCCAAGTGGTTTCGACATCGGCCCCCAGCGGGGTGACCAGGCCAAGACCGGTAACAACAACACGGCGCATGCTTTTCTCCGCAAGTCTCAAATGCAACAGGCCCAGCCCGTTACGGGACTGAGCCTGTCAAAGACCTGCGCTACCGTCAAACCGCTTCGCACATACGAGCGGTGAGGCAGCGCGATCTTTCAGCCAAAAGCGATTAGCCCTTGTGCTCGTTAATGTACTTGATCGCATCCGACACAGTACCGATTTTCTCAGCTGCATCGTCAGGGATCTCGACGCCGAACTCTTCTTCGAAAGCCATAACAAGTTCAACGATATCAAGCGAATCAGCGCCCAGATCGTCGATGAAGCTGGCGTCTTCGGTGACCTTGTCAGCCTCAACCCCGAGGTGCTCGACAACGATCTTCTTAACCCGGTCGGCGGTGTCGCTCATGGATGGTTCCCTTCGTGAACGGCAGTTGAAAATTGATTGGCTTTCGCCCTAGAGAAGGCGGCGCGCGCTGGCAAGAGGGTGCACTCAATCCGTAAATACGCAGGGCACGCCATACCGCTCCAGCAGCCGGTCGGCGGTCACGATCGTAAGGCCCTCAGCCTTGGCTTGCGCCAGGATCAAGTGATCGAACGGGTCGCGATGGTACTGCGGCAATGTTTCCAGTGCAGCAAGATGTGCGGCTTTGATGGCCAGAAGTGGCAGACCTTGTGCATCAAGTTCAGTTATAAGTTTGGCCCCGCTCTCCGAAAGCTTGCCGATCCGATGCTTGACCGCAACCTCCCACAGTGTTGCCACACTGACGAACAATTCGGCGCGCCGATCTGCAATGATCCCGCGAATCTTCGCGTTCAATTGCGGCCCATCGTTGAGCCACCACAATACCACCTGCGTATCGAGCAGCAGCCTCATGCCGGCGGCGGCAGATCGCCATCCTGGCCTTCCATGGCATCGATTAGCCATTCGGGCGTTTCATCGAAATCATCGGCGACCCACATGCCCCGCATCGAACCAGGCTGCCGTGGTTTGCCATCGGGGGTGTAGGACCACGTGCCATCGATCATCCACGGCGGGCCAGCCTTGGCCGGCTTGGCATGATTGAATGGCATCTGCATTTCACGCATTGCGCCTGAGGGCGGTGCTTCGGCGACCAGCCCGGTGAGATAGCTTTTCACTAAAGCAGACAGCGATGTTCCCAGCTCAGCCGCCCGGATTCGGGCCTGTCGGTGAATTTCGTCGTCAATGGCAATGGTGACGTTTTTCATGCAAACCTGTGTAGCACAGTTTCACATGAACCCTCACGTCACTCTTTCGGCGGCTCGACCACGCGGATGTGCAGTTCGCGCAGTTGCTGCGCCATGGCGGGCGACGGCGCGCCCATCAGCAGGTCTTCGGCGCGCTGGTTCATCGGGAACAGCGTAATTTCGCGCAAGTTGTGGACCCCGCACAGCAGCATCACCATCCGGTCAACCCCGGCGGCCATCCCGCCATGCGGCGGCGCACCGTATTGAAACGCGCGGTACATCCCGCCAAAGCGCTCCTCGACATCGGCTTTGCTGAGGCCGACCAGTTCGAACGCCTTGACCATCAGATCGGGATGCTGGTTGCGGATCGAGCCCGAGGCGAGTTCATAGCCGTTGCAGACCAGATCGTACTGGTACGCTTTGATCGTCTTGGGGTCCTGCGTTTCCAGCGCCTCCAGCCCGCCTTGCGGCATCGAGAACGGGTTGTGCGCAAAGTCGAGCGCCTTGGCTTCATCGTCCCATTCGTAAAACGGGAAGTCGATAATCCAGGCGAATTTAAAGGCCTGCGTGTCGATCAGCTCGAGTTGCTCGCCCACCCGGCTGCGAGCGGCACCGGCCAGTTTGGCAGCCTGATCGGCCTTGCCCGCTGCAAAGAACGCCCCATCATCAGGGCCAAGCCCCAGGCTGTCCCACAGCGCGGCCAACTTGTCCTCGCCGTGGTTCTTGGCAATCGGCCCGCCGAACACCCCGGCCTTGCGGGTGACATAACCAAGCCCGGCATGGCCCTCGCTGCGCGCCCATTCGTTCATGTCGTCGAAGAACCTGCGGCTTTTTTCGGCAGTGGTCGGCGCGGGGATCAACCGGACCACCCCGCCCCCGCCGACGATCTTTTCAAACAGGCCAAAGCCCGATGCGGTGAACGCGGCGGTCACATCGCGCACGATCAGCGGGTTGCGCAGATCGGGCTTGTCGGTGCCGTAATCGAGCATCGCCTGATCGTAGGGAATGCGCGGGAACTCGCCCGCCTTGGTCACGCTCTTGCCCTCGGCAAATGCCTCGAACACGCCCGCCATTACCGGCTCCATCGTGTCCCAGATTTCTTCCTGCGTGACGAAGCTCATTTCCAGATCGAGCTGGTAGAACTCGCCCGGCAAGCGGTCAGCGCGCGGATCTTCGTCGCGGAAGCACGGTGCAATCTGGAAATAGCGATCGAAGCCTGCAACCATCAGCAGCTGCTTGTACTGCTGCGGCGCCTGCGGCAGCGCGAAGAACTTGCCCGCGTGAATCCGGCTCGGCACGAGGAAATCGCGCGCGCCTTCGGGCGACGAAGCGGTCAGGATCGGCGTCGAATATTCGGTAAAGCCGATATCTTCCATCCGCCGCCGGGTTTCGCGGATCACCGCGCTGCGTTTGACCAGGTTGGCGTGCAGCGTCTCGCGCCGCAGATCGAGGAAACGATACCGCAAGCGAATGTCCTCGGGATATTCCTGCTCGCCCGCCACCGGCAGCGGCAGCTCTTCGGCGCGGCTGAGCACGGTCGCGCCGCGCGCATAAACCTCGATCTCGCCAGTCGGCAGGCCCGCGTTCACGGTCGCACTGCTGCGGGCCTTGACCAAGCCATCGATCGTGACGACGCTTTCGAGCCGCAGTGCTTCCAATATGGCCAGCGCCGGGCTGTCGCCATCGGTGACAATCTGGGTCATCCCATAGTGATCGCGCAGATCGACGAACAGCACGCCACCATGGTCGCGCTTGCGGTGGACCCAGCCCGACAGCCGGATGGTCTGCCCGACATCGCCAGCGCGCAGCGCCCCGCAGGTGTGGGTACGGTAAAGATGCATCGAAACACTTTCAATTCGGCCTGCTTTAAGGCAGGGGGAAGTCGCGGCTAACAGGCGATGGCTGCACATTTGTCAAGCCGCGGACCCGCATGGGTCCAACAACACGGCCGCGGATCGCGTCCATACAGAAAAGCATTATGAAGATACATCCGCTTATTACTACGTCCGCCGCGCTCGCGGAGCTATGCACCCGGCTCGCCAAGTCAGACTTCGTGTGTGTCGACACCGAATTCATGCGCGAGAACACCTTTTGGCCCGAACTGTGCCTGATCCAGATCGCCGACAGCGAGGAAGCCGCGGCAATCGATCCGCTCGCCCGCGATCTCGACATGAAGCCGTTGATGGACCTGCTGGTCGAAAATGAGGACGTGCTCAAGATTTTCCACGCCGGCGGGCAGGACGTCGAGATCATCTACAATATCACCGGCAAGACCCCGCACCCGATCTTCGATACCCAGATCGCGATGATGGCGGTCAGCCAGTCCGAACAGATCGGCTATTCCAATCTGGTCGAGAGTTGGCTGGGCACGGTGGTCGATAAAGGCGCGCGGTTTACCGACTGGTCGCGGCGGCCCTTGACTGACCGCCAGATCGATTATGCCATCGGCGATGTCACTTATCTTTCAACCATCTTCCCCAAGTTGCTCAAGCGGCTGATCAAGACCGGGCGCGGGGTGTGGCTTAATGTCGAGATGGAAAAACTCGCCGATCCAGCCAATTACCGCAATGATCCAAACCAGGCGTGGCAGCGGATCAAGGCGTCTGGACGCAACCCGGCGATGCTCGGGCGGCTCAAGGCGTTGGCCCACTGGCGCGAGCTGGAAGCGCAGGACAAGAACATTCCGCGCGGGCGAATCGCGCGCGATGAAACGTTGGCTGATATTGCCAGCCACCCGCCAAAAACGCAGGCCGACCTTGCCAAAGTGCGCGGGCTCTCGGCCGGGTGGCGCGACAACGAGATCGGGCGCCGGATGATGGCGGCGATCGACGGCGCCAGTCCGATGACCGACGCCGAGCTTCCTCCGCGCACCGCGCGCGGTGCGCCGCTGGGCAAGGAAGGCGCGCTGGTGGCCGATCTGCTCAAACTGCTGCTCAAGATCCGCAGCCGCGAGATCGATGTGGCCGCGCGGCTGCTGGCGCGCAGCGAAGATCTCGAACTGCTCGCCGCCGGGGTGCGCGAACTGCCGCTATTGCAAGGTTGGCGGTTTGAGCAATTCGGCAAGGATGCGCTCGATCTGGTCGAGGGCAAGATGGCCTTTGCGGTGGTCAATGGCCGGCTCAAGATGACCCATGTCGACGATGCCGAAGTGGCCGAAGCAGCCGCAAATGATACCGAGCCGGGCGAAGCCGAGCCGGGCGAAGCCGAACCCGGCCAGGACACCGAACCGGCCGCCAATGACGACGAACCGGGCGAAACGGCCGAATGACCAATTACCTGCCCACGCTCAAGCAGCTGCAATATCTGGTGGCGCTGCACGAGCATGGGCATTTCGGCCGCGCTGCTGCCGCATGCTTTGTCTCGCAGTCAACCTTGTCGAAGGGGCTGCTCGACCTTGAGACGCTGCTGGGCGTGATGCTGGTCGAACGGACCAAGCGTTCGGTGCGGTTTACCCCGCTGGGCAATGCGGTGGTGGCCAAGGCGCACCGGCTGCTGCGTGAGGCCGAGGAACTGTCGGACATGGTCCACAGCGCCGGGCAGCCGCTGTCGGGCGAAGTGCGGATGAGCGTGATCCCAACGATTGCGCCGTTCCTGCTCCCCCGCATGCTGCCGCGCCTGCGGCGCGAGCGCCCGGCGCTCAAGCTCTACCTGCGCGAGGAAACCAGCGCGGCGGCGATGGAATCGCTGCATCACGGCCGCTCGGACTGCGTGCTGCTGGCGCTGCCCTTCCCCACCGGCGAGGTGGAAAAGGAAACGATTGAACTCGACGCGCTGTATGTGGCCTTCCCCAAGGACGATCCGCGCGATCCACCGGCCGAGATCGACCCGGCGCAGATCGATCAGGGCCGTCTGCTGCTGCTGGAGGACGGGCACTGCCTGAAAGAGCACGCGCTGGCGGCCTGCAACCGCCCCGAACTGCGCGCGAGCGCCACGATGATCGGGACCAGCCTGCACACACTGGTGCAGATGGTCGACAATGGCCTCGGGCTGACGATGCTGCCCGAAATGGCGCTCGACGCCGGGATCCTGAACGGTACTCAGGTGGTGGCCCGCCCGCTTAAGAGCCAGAACGCCAACCGCGAGATTGCGCTGGTCTGGCGCAAGAATTCGCCGCGAGGAGATGAGTTTAGGTTGCTGGCGGAAGAGCTGCGGGCGGGGTGAATTGGAAGGGCCACAACTAGGCCCCTGATTTTGCTCGCATTTGGATAGGTAAGAAAGCGATGTATATCGACATCTCCTTCGACGTTCGTACCGATGCGGGAGGCAAGGACCCCGATACCTACAGTCCCACTCTACGAAAATATCACCAATTTCTATGGGGTAAGCCCCTACCTAGTGGGAAACTGTTTCACCTGAACGAAACCGTGCCTCGCGCTTACCTGCACCACCGGTCCGAATTGGGCGAATTCTGGCTATCGAGCGACTCTGTTATCCCAACTTTTACCCGGTGGAAATCGCTTAGGCACATAACCGGGTTGCTACCTGAAGATGAGAACGAAGCTTTTCGGGCGATTGGTTACACAATCGGGGGAATGATGGTGTTCCCTGGAAACATCATAGATGGCAAACAAACCATCAATGGAGCGCGCGGCTTCAACCGTAAGATAGCCGACCGCTTTGACCTCACTCTGGAGTGCATCCGTCGGCACTATCTGGCGCAATCGAGCCCCTTGGCCGAGACCCTATGGAGATACCGAGATTTCTTTGAATTGTTCGAAGACTTCAAAGGATACGTCGACTATTTTATGCTGCAAGACTTGGTTACCGAAGACTTCTCAGCTGTAAATTTCTTCTTGCCATTTGATGACTTCGTCACACCCTCTGTCCCGAAGGATCTGCAATCCTATTTGGAATATCGATCGCGAAGCATCGTGTTTGTGCAGTCTCGAAATCTGCGCATAGAGCGCCAAACTGTCGGCACTAGGCTGTGATGCACAATGGGCGACGTGACCCCTCAATCCATGTGCTTCAAACCAACCCGCAGGTAATCCCACCCCGTAATCACCGTCAGCGCGGCCGCCAGCCATAGCGTCGTCAGCCCGACCGTGTGCGGCACGTTCATCTCGATGCCGCCCAGCCACACGTTCCACCACGGCATGGCCTTGCCCAGGATCAATGCACCGAAGCAGATCATCTGGAAGGTGGTCTTCCACTTGGCCAGCCGCGATACCGGGACCGAGACTTGCAGCCCGCCGAGGAATTCGCGCAGGCCCGATACCGCGATCTCACGGATCAGGATCACCAGCCCCGCGATCACGTGCATATCGCCCACATAAGGCCCGCGCAGCACACCCTGCGCCGACAGCACCAGGATCACCGCGGCGATCATGATCTTGTCGGCGATCGGATCGAGGAACGCGCCAAGCTTGCTGACCGCGCCGTATGAGCGTGCGACATAGCCGTCGAAATAATCGGTCAGCCCCATCAGCGTGTACATTGCAAAGCCCAGGCCATAACCCAGCCGCCAATCGGGCCACCACAGCAGCGATACCAGCAGCGGCACCGCAACAATCCGGGATAGCGTCAGTAAGTTTGGTAAGGTCAGCATCGCCTGCTGCCATAGCCGCCCAGCGCGCCGTGCAAAAGAGCGACTTAGCGCTTGTTCACACGAGGCTTGCCGCTAGGGTCCGGCGCACCCCGGGGCAGCACAAAGCGAATTCATGACAACCCAGACGCACCTGATTCACAGCCGACGCTTTCTGCCGCTGTTCGTCACACAATTGCTCAATGCTTTCAATGACAACCTGTTCAAGAACGCGATGGTGCTGTTCGTTGTCTACAGCGTCTACAATTCCGAAGCCGCCGAAGGCCAGTTCAGCGCAATTGCTTCGGCGGTGTTTATCCTGCCGTTCTTCGTCCTCTCCGCGGTCGCGGGCCAATTGGCCGATATGCGCGACAAGGCGCGAATCATCCGGATCGTGAAGGCCGCCGAGATTGGCATCATGCTGATCGGTGCAGCCGGGCTGTTGATGGCCTGGAAGGGCATGGCGGTGACCACCGTGGCGATCCCGCTGATGCTGCTGGCGCTGTTCGGGATGGGGGTGCATTCCACCTTCTTCGGCCCGATCAAGTACGCAATCCTGCCGCAGCATCTGCATCCCGATGAAGTGCTGGCCGGAACCGGGCTGGTCGAGGCGGGCACCTATATCGCGATCCTGGCGGGCACGATCCTGGCCGGCTGGATTCCGGTGCAATGGGCGGCGGTGGGCGTGATCGTGACCGCGGTGATCGGCTACCTCACCAGCCGCGCGGTCCCCCCGGCCCCGCCGCATCATGAGCCCGACCCGCTCGACTTTCACCTGCTGCGCGCCTCCTACGATCTGGTCCGCAACACCGCGCACGATCGCCGGGTATTTCTGGCGGTGATGGCAATCAGTTTCTTCTGGACCATCGGCACGGTGCTGTTCGTGCAGTTCCCGCCGCTCGCCAAAAACGTGCTGAGCGCCAGCAAAGAGGTCGCCAGCCTGTTTCTGGTGATGTTCTCGATCGGAGTGGCGATCGGCTCGATGTCGGTCAACGCGCTGCTCAAGGGTACCGTGTCGGCGCGCTATTCGCCCGCATCGGTGCTGGCGATGGGGCTGTTCGTGGTCGGGTTTTTCGTGATCTGCCGGCAGTGGACCGCCAGCCCCGGCGGCGGACTGCTCGATGTGGCGCAATTCATGGCGCAGCCGCTGGCGGTGCCATTGCTGCTGTGCCTGCTGGGGATTGCTGTGGCGGGGGGCATGTTTGTGGTGCCGCTGTACGCCTTCCTCACCACCTTTGTGGACAAATCGCAGACCTCGCGCACGATCGCGGCCAACAACATTGTCAATTCGTTCGCGATGGTGGTCGGCTCGCTGCTCGCCAGCGGGCTATCGTTCGCCGGGGTGCAGATCGTGCAGCAGGTGCTGCTCAGCGCCGCGATGTGCCTGATCGCCGCCTGGATCGCCCGCAAACTGGTCGCAGCCGAACAAGTCGCTCAAGCAATATAAAGGCTGACCGCGATAAAGCAGGCGCAATAGGCCATCAGGAAATCGCGCAGGTCCTGCATCCAGCCAGGACGTGCCCGGGGGACGGCCAGCGCAGCTTCGCCGCGGCGGATGTGGGGGGCAAGGCTGGCCAGGAATGGGTGGCGGGCCTGTTCGTCGGTGAGTACCAGTGATCTTCTCATGAGCTTGGGGTTAAGAACTTGGAAACCATCGCGCCAGCCTGAAAATTGCGGTTAACGGCGCTGATCCCATAGTGGCACAGTAACCATGACGAGTGTGAAATCGCCGCTCCGCGTTGCGGGCGCGCGCCCGGTTCGCTAAAGCTGCGCCAATGACCGGACACACAACAGTTAACGGCGGGCGCTTGCTCGTCGATTGCCTCATCGCCCAGGGCGCAAACCGCATTTTCACCGTGCCGGGTGAAAGCTTTTTGGCGGTGCTCGATGCACTGCACGATTCGCCCGAAATCGAAACGGTGGTCTGCCGGCAAGAAGGCGGCGCGGCGTTTATGGCCTGCGCCGACGGCGCGTTGACCGGCCAGCCCGGGGTGTGCTTCGTCACCCGCGGCCCCGGCGCGACCAATGCCAGCATCGGGGTGCACGTCGCGATGCAGGATTCGCAGCCGCTGCTGCTGTTCATCGGCGATGTCGATCGCGGCATGAAAGACCGCGAGGGGTTTCAGGAGGTCGATTTCGGGGCGATGTTTGCCCCGCTGGCCAAGCTGGTGCTGCGGATCGA